>JAFXUU010000123.1 GCA_017524845.1 Oscillospiraceae bacterium | reverse complement strand
GCCGATCGTCATGCTCACGGTGTTGGTCTGGACCGTGCTGCCGTAGGCGTCCGTCACCACGCAGTAGACCTGATTGCCGTTTCGCGCCTCGGTGAGCTCGACGGAATAGGTGGCGGTCTTGATGCTGGACTTGGAGAAGGAGGAGGCGGTGGGCTTCTTCACCCACCACTGGTAGGTGAGGCCGTCGCCCGTGGCCACGGCGGTGAAGGAGGCGGTGCTGCCCACGGGGCCGACGTAGTCCGTGAGGTCAGCCACGGTCAGCGCCGCGCCGATCGTCATGGTCACAGTGTTGGTCTGCACGGAATCGCCGAAAGCGTCCGTCACCACGCAGTAGAGCTGGCGGCCGGAATTGGCCTCCGTGAGGGTCACGCTGTAGGTGGCGGCGGTGATGCTGGACTTGGAGAAGCGGGTGGCGGTGCGGTTCTTCACATACCACTGGTAGCTGAGGCCGTCGCCCGTGGCTTCGGCGGTGAAGGAGGCGGTGCTGCCCAGGGGGCCGACGTAGTCCGAGAGATCGGCGACGGAGAGGGCCGCGGCGGGGCGGGTCACAGGCTCGGAACAGCTTGCCGGCGCGGTGCCCGAGGGGTTGTAGGGCGTGACCATATAGGTGTAGCTGCGGCCGGGGACAGCGCTGCTGTCCAGATATCCGTTGTTGCCGTACCCGCCTGTCTCCGGAACGTCCGCGAGCCACACGTATTCGCCGCCGTCCTCCGAGCGGTGGATATAATAGCCCGCGGCGTTATAGGCGCTTCCCCACAGGATGCGGATGCCCTCTTCGGTGCCCACCGCTGTGGGAGACGGGATACCGATAGGGCGCGGAGGCACGTAGATCTCCACCCGGGAGTCCTCGGTGAAGCCGCTGCCGAAATCGGCGCGGACGCGGTAGATATAGCGGATATTGTCATCAAAGCTGTCATCCCTGTAGAAGCGATAGGGGTATTCGCTGTCCAGAGTGCTGTAGTCGGGGTGGTCGGGCCCGGCTTCGGCGCGCTCGACCCAGTATACCACGCTGCCGGGTATATCGTCCCAGGAGAGGGTGATGATCCCGTCCGCCAGCTCGGCGGTCAGGTTCTCCGGGGCGGAGGGCGAGCTGACGGTGACCTTCATCTTTCTCGCGTTCAAGGAGGAGGAGAGGGTCACGTTGTCCTGATTCGCGCCATTCACGGCGGCCACCTTGTAGGTGTAGGTCCAGCCGACGGTCACGTCCTCATCGAGATACGGCGACCGGCACGAGGAACCCTCGGCCACGGTCTCCCACTCGATGTCGGAGGGCCAGAAGCTGCCGGGGGCCTCCGCCGCGCCGTGGCGCAGGAGCACGTAGCTCTGGGCGCCCTCGGCTTCGGTCCAGCTCACGCTCAGCGCCGCGCCGGTCTGCGCGGCGGCAACGTCCTTCGGGGCTGCGGGCGGGTTCCACGAGGCGATCTTGCCGTTGGTGGTGGGCGTGATCCAGGCGCTGCAGCCATAAGCGTTTTCGGTGCGGACGCGGTAGTAATATGTTTCCCCCTCCGTGAGCTGCGTGTCCGCATAGACGTAGCCGTGGTTCTGGCCGACGGCGTCGTATTCATAGGGCACGAGGTCAACGGTTTCCCAGCCGCCGTCCCCCACCTTGCGCTCGACCCGGTAGCAGTCGGGCTCGGGGTTGCCCTCCTCGATGTGGCCGGGGGACCCCCAGCGGAACTCGATCACCATGCCGTATTGATTCGCCACCAGCGAAGTATTCCGCGGGGCGGGGCAGGCAGGGGCCACGTTCAGCCGGTCGGCAAAGGCGACGCGGCCGTAAACGTCGTCGTCCGGCTGAATGATCCAGTGGAAGCCGGTCCTGTCGCCGCCGGCGGTGATCACGGGCCAGGTGGGATTGGCCGGATCGGTCATGGCGGCGAAGTTCCAATGGTTCCCGTTGGCCGGCTGCAGGATGAACACGGCGTAAAACTCGCCGCTGCCCAGGGCCACGGTGCTGTCGTCCAGGCGCAGGAAGCTGTCGCCCTCCCTGCGGGCAACGTAGCACTCGCCGATGATGGGGGCCGCCTGCGCCCCCGCGGGGGCGTCGCCCAGGTTGGCCCGCAGCTCCTCCGTCGCCTCCGAGCCGGTCATGGTCTCGCTGTAGTGGGCGGCGGCGCGGTCGTAGTTGATCTCGGCCTCCTCCACCCAGAGCTTCTCCGTCACGGGATGGGGGAGGGGAAAATAGGCAAAGCAGCTTCTGGAATTCACCACGACTTCGGCCGCGTTCTCCGCCGCGCTCATGCCGCCGCCGTTCAGGAGATTCATGCGCTTCGCTGCGGGCGGATGCTCCTCGCTCAGGGTATAGGGCCACTCCGCATTGGAATATACGCAGAGATAATAGGTTTCCTCCGGGTCGAGAAGCTCCGGATTGGTTATCGTGTCCGAGATCCGTTCATATTTCCCGTCGGCGTTCTTCACGGTGATGCCGCTGTAGCGCAGCTGCAGATAGGCCTGCTCGCCCGCGCCGAAGCCGTGGGGACTGTCGCCGACGGGCTGCAGAAGGTTCCGGAAGAGGGTGTTCGCCTGATCGCGGGTCATCTCCGCCGAGAGCCGCAGCTGCGCAGGATCCCAGGCGGCGAAGACCTGGAACACCTCGGGCCGGGGCGTTACCTCCACGGTGTAGTCGACGGTGCGGGAGGGTTCGTCGACGGAGGTGACCGTTATCGTCAGGGGCTGGGTCTGGGCGTCGGAGATGGTGAGGGTGAAGCCGCTGCCTCCATAGCTGTGGACCGAGCTGTCGCCCTGGGCGCCCGATACCGAGAAGGTGCACGCATTGCTCGCCGCGCCCGGCACCTCCACGTCGAATACGTATTTGGAGTCGTCTGTGGGATAGAAATTCCCGTCGAAGGCATATCGCGTGCTGTCCTGCAGCGCGTACAGCGGGGTGATGATGATGCCGGTGCACGTCACCTCCGGGGAATAGGCCGCGAAGTAAGTGGTATCGCCGGTGCTGCGCACGGCCCCGGCCTCCCAGGCCTGGCCGTTCACCGTGAGGCTGCAGCCGCCCGGGTCCAGCCGGAACAGGCGGCTGTTATAGCCGTCGATCTGAACGTCGATCCGGTATTTGTAGCGTGCCCCCAGAACAAAGGGTGCGGACGTGCCGATCCACTTGTTTTGCGTTTCGTCATAGCGGCACCAGTAGTGGTTGTCGCCGATGGTCCATACCGCGTCGTCCGGCACGGTGAAGCTCAGCGGCAGGGAGCTTTCCCCCGGGATGGGCACAAGGCTGCCCTCCGCTGCCGCCGAAACCGCGCTGACGATCTCCCGGTCCCCGGAGGCAGGCCAGGTGCGCCCCACGCTGAGGGCGACGTCCGCCGTGGCGCCCGCGGCGTCCGTAACGCGGATCACCAGGTCCGCATTCGTGCTTATCGCCATATCCGGCGTTCCGCTCACGGTGCCGTCCGCCGAAACCTGGAGCCAGTGGTCGTTCACCCGGGAGAAGGTGTAGGGCGCCGTGCCGCCCCAGACGTAATCGGCCACGGAGAAGGGCTGGATCGCCGTGCCGCAGTGGGTTTCGGGGATATCGAAATCCGCGCTGTAACGGAAGGTCAGCGGCGTTCCCGGCGCCGCCTCGAGCACGTACGCGGGAGACATGATCCAGGCAAAGGAGTAGCTTGCGTACCAATAGCTGCGGGTGCCCAGGCTCCAGGTCTCCCCGTTGATGGTGACGGGGATCGATTCGGGAAGCCCGTCGTCACTGCAGGGGAGGCGGTAGGTCTGAGCCGCCGGCTGGTCGATGCGGACCTGCGCCGTATACTGCCAGGTGCCGGGGAAGAAATCGCCGAAACGATAGATGCTCTCCCCGTTCCTCATCCAAGATCCGGAGCCGGTGGGAAAGCGGTAGGGGGCGCCCTCCGGCGCATCGAAGCCGATGCTGCTTTCCGTCCACTGGTCGCCCACATTGGGCGGGAAGGTGAAGCTGCTCGTCCCCGTCACATCCGTGACGATGATGCGCGGATCATCGCCCGCGCCCGTGGCCCCCAGGGCCGCGCCGGGCAGAAGCCCCAGGGCCAGCAGCAGCGCGAGGGCCAGGCTGAGCAGCCGTTTTGTTCCTTTCATGTCGTTCTCCTTTCCGTGTCCCCGTTTCCCCGGTTGGGGACGGACCTGTGCGCCGATATCGCTTTATCGTATTGTATCATCCCCCGCCGGGGATTTCCAGCCCTTCTTCCGGTCTTGGCCGCAGATTCCCGCCGGGGAAGCTGCCGGGCGTCTGCCGTCCTTTCGCTCCAGACTCCAGACAGCGCCGCCGCGGGCCACAGGCCCGCGGCGGCATCATATCGTTCGCTTTATCCGATGGTCATGGTCGCGGTGTTGGTCCGCACGGTGTTTCCGCTGCTGTCCGTCACCACGCAGTAGACCTGGTTGCCGTTCCGGGCGGCGGTGAGCTCCACGCTGTAGACGGCCCCGGTGATGGAGGACCTGGAGAATTTCTTTGCCGTGGGCTTCTTCACGTACCACTGGTAGCTGAGCCCCTCGCCCTCGGCGGCGACGGTGAAGGAAGCGGTGCTGCCCTCGGGGCCGACGTAGTCCGTGAGAGGGGCGACGGTGAGCGGCGTCCCGACGGTCATGGTCGCGGTGTTGGTCCGCACGGTGTTGCCGCTGCTGTCCGTCACCACGCAGTAGACCTGGTTGCCGTTCCGGGCGGCGGTGAGGGTGACGGCGTAGGTGTCCCCCGTGATGGCGGATTTGGAGAACTTCGCGGCCGTCGGCTTCTTTACGTACCACTGGTAGCTGAGCCCCTCGCCCTCGGCTACGACGGTGAAGGAGGCAGTGCTGCCCTCGGGGCCGACGTAATCCGCCAGAGGGGCGACGGTAAACGCCGGGCCCAGGGTCATGGTCACGGTATTGGTGCGCACGGCGTTGCCCTCGGCGTCGGAGACCACGCAGTAAAGCTGCCGCCCGGCGTTGGCTTCCGTCAGGGTGACGGAGTAGACGGCGGAGACGACGCTGGATTTGCTGAACTTCGTCGCGGTGCGGCTTTTCACGTACCACTGGTAGCTGAGCCCCTCGCCCTCGGCGACCACGGTGAAGGCGGCGGTGCTGCCCACGGGGCCTGTGTAATCGACCGGCTGGGTGAGGATGGCGATGGGCTCCGCCGCGGTCATGCTCACGGTGTCGGTCTGCACGGAGTTCCCCGCGGCGTCGGAAACGACGCAGTAGAGCTGCCGCCCGGCGTTGGCTTCCGTCAGGGTGACGGAGTAGACGGCGGAGACGACGCTGGATTTGCTGAACTTCGTCGCGGTGCGGCTCTTCACCCACCACTGGTAGCTGAGCCCCTCGCCCTCGGCCGCGACGGTGAAGGAGGCGCGGCTGCCCACGGGACCCGTGTAATCGACCGGCTGGGTGAGGATGGAGAGGGACGCGGGAAGGGCGGCGTTATAATGCATCGCCGCGTTCGTCAGCGGATCGTTGCCGCTCATGACCGTGACGGCGGACCACTGTTCCTCCGTCCCGGCGAAGTAGACGTCCGTCAGCGCGCTGCAGCCCAGGAAGCAGGAAGAACCGACTCTGGTCAGCTCCGCCGGGAGGGCGACGGCCCTGAGCCCGGTGCAGTCCCTGAAGAGATAGCTCTGCAGCGTTGTGAGGCCCGCCGGGATCGTGATGCGCGCCAGCCCCGTGCAGCCATCAAACGCATTTTTCCCGATGTTCGTCACGTTCCCGAGGTCCACCTGCGTCAGCCCCGTGCAGTTTTGAAATGCTTTATAACCGATCTCCGTCATGGCGGACGGGATCGTGACGCTCGTCAGACTGCTGCAGCCGCTGAACGCACTATTCCCGATGCTCGTCACGGTGGCCGGGATCGTCACGCTTGTCAGTGAGGCGAAGCCGTCAAGTAAACGATCCGGGATCTCCGTCAGCTTCCCCAGGTCCACGCTCGTCAGGCCTGTGCAGCCGTTGAACGCATTGCTTCCGATGCTCGTCACGTTGTTCAGATCGACGTGCGCCAGGCTTGTGCAGTCCTTGAACGTTCCGCTGGGAATATCTGTCACGCCGGGCGGGACCGTGAAATCCGTCAGGCTCGTGCAGTTTTGAAACACATAGGGCCCGAAGCTCGTCACGTTCCCCAGGTCGATATCCTTCAGCGAGGTGCAGCCGTAAAATGTTTGACTCACGATGGCGGTCACGCCGGGCGGGACCGTGACGGCCTCCAGGCTTGTACAGTTTTGAAAAGTATTGGGTCCGATGCTGGTCACGCTCCCCAGGTCGACGTCCTTCAGCGCGGTGCAGCCACAGAACGTAAGCTTCCCGATGCTGATCACGCTGGGGGGGACCGTGATGGCCTCCAGGCTAGAGCAGCCGTAAAAAGCATAGACTCCGATGCTCGTCACGTTCCCCAGGTCTACGTCCGTCAGCGAGGTGCAGCCGTAAAACGCAGAGGTCCCGATGCTGGTCACGCCGGGGGGGACCGTGACGGCCTCCAGGCTTGAGCAGTTTTGAAACACACCGTTTCCGAGGCTCGTCACGTTCCCCAGGTCGACCTCCGCCAGGCTTGTGCAGCCCTTAAACGCATAATTCCCGAGGCTTGTCACGCCGGACGGGAGAGTGACGCCCGTCAGCCCGGTGCAGCCCTCGAACGCACGGTCCCCGATGGCCGTCACGGCAGCGCCGCCCAGCAGCTCCGGGACGACGAGGTCCGTTCCGCTTCCGTTATACCAGCGGACGACCGCCTCGTTATTGCTGACGAGGAAATGATAGCCGTCCTGGATCTGCACGTTTTCCCAGACGCCGTACAGCGTCAGGTCCCCTGCGAGATAGATCTCGTCGCCCCCGAGGTGGGCGGGTCCGCCCACCGGAGACAGAGACCAGCCGAAAAACTCGAATCCGTCCCGGGTCAGCTCCGGGAGGACATAGAGGGTGGGGTGTTCGAACGTAAACGCTGAGGTCTGACCTCCGTCATAATTCTCATCCAGCGTGAAGGTAAAGCTGAACTCTTCGATCGGTTCGTCCGCCAGGGCCGCGCCGGGCAGAAGGCCCAGGGCCAGCAGCAGCGCGAGGGCCAGACTGAGCAGCTTTTTCGTTTGCTTCATGGAAAAACTCTCCCTTCTTCCGGCACGCGGCGCAGTTCCCGAAGGAAAAGCCCTGCCGCGGCCCTTGCGGGGACGCCCGCAACGCCGGGAGAGCCGTCCCCCAAATGTTGAGACGGCTCTCCGCTGTATCTCAGGGTGCTGTGGCAGCCGAAAGACTTACATGCTCAGCTCCGTGCGGGAAATGAGGTCGTTCTGGCCGGTGCGGTGCATCTCCACGAAGTAGACGCTGAAGCCCGCGATGCGCACAACCAGGTCGCGGTATTCCTCCGGGTTCTTCTGGGCGGCCCGCATGGTATCGGAGGAGACCACGTTGATCTGCACCTCCATGCCCAGCATGTCGAAGAAGTAGGTCTTCAGCAGGCTGCGCATCTTCTCGATGCTGTCCGCGCCGTTCATGCAGCTGGGGCTGAACTTCAGGTTCAGCAGGGTGCCGTTGGCAAACTGCCGGTAGTCGATGTCGCCCACGCTGAGCAGCACGCCGGTGGGACCGTTCTTGTCCATCTGCTGCCTGGGGGAGACGCCGTCGGCCAGAGGCTCGCCCACCTTGCGCCCGTCGGGGGTGGCGGGGGTGGAGAGACCGAAGGCCACGTTGGTGGTCACGGGCCAGAGGCCCGCGCTCCAGCCGCCGCCCCGGAGGCCGACGCCCTTCTTCACGGCCTCGGCGAACACGTCGGAGGCCCAGCGGACCCAGGCGTCCGCCTCGGGATCGCCGTTGCCGTAGTGAGGGGCTTCGTTGTTGATGTAGTTATACAGGTCCTCGTGGCCCTCCCAGTTGTTCATAAGGGCGTCGTAAAGCTCCGCGGGGGTGCAGCGCTTGGTCTTCTCGTCGAAGCAGAGGCGCTTGATCATCTGCAGGGAGTCGGCCAGGTTGCCGATGCCCACGCCGGCGATGCCGGTGGAGTTGTATTTCGCGCCGCCCCACATGACGTCGGCGCCCTTCTCCATGCAGCCCTCCATGGTGGCGGACACCACCGGCAGGGGCATGAACTGGCGGGCGATATACTCGAAGCTGTTGGTGAGGCTGATGTGGATCTTCACGAAGAATTCCACCTGCTGCTTGTAGGCCTCCAGCACCTGGTCGAAGGAGGTGAAGTCCTTCAGGTAGCCGGTGGCCGGGCCGGACTGCCTGGGCGGCAGGGTCTTCCCGGTCATCCAGTCGCGCCTGGGCATGGGGTTCGCGCCGTTGTTGATGCCCACCATGAGGGCGTTGACCATGTTGAAGAAGTCGCCGCCGCCGGTGCCGCCGCAGGCGCACCACTCGTCGCCGCAGCCGCCGGGCTCCACGCAGCCCACGGCGCAGTAGTTCCGGGCGCTCTCCAGGGGCAGGCCCCGGTCCATGAGGGCGGGGATGATGACCTCGTCGTTCTCCATGCTGGGCACGCCGCCGCAGATCTTGTTGGTCTCGATGGCGGCCTCCCACAGGTCCTCCGGCATGCCCTTGTGGATGCGCAGGGCGGTGGGGGGATCATGGAGGACCAGGCGGCCGGAAGCCTGCAGGCACATATAGGTGACGGCGTTGGTGGCGTCCTCGCCGGTCTTAGGGTCCACGCCGCCGATGGTGATGAGCTGGCCGGAGGTATAGCCCGGCACGCCGTATTCGCCGCTGTCGCCCCAGAACTTGTTCATCTCAGCCACCTTGAGGAAGAACATGTCCAGAAGCTCCTGGGCAAATTCCGGGGTGAGTATGCCGGAGGCGACGTCGCGCTCGTAGTAGT
>JAFXUU010000122.1 GCA_017524845.1 Oscillospiraceae bacterium | reverse complement strand
CTCGCCAAGATGGAGCGCAGGGTCATGGCCGGCGCGCAGTATTTCCAGACGCAGGCTGTGTTCGATTCCGAGAGATTCATCTCCTTCATGGAGAAGGCCAAGCAGTTCGGCGTGCCCGTGCAGCTGGGCGTCATCATCCCCAAGAACGTGGGAATGTGCCGCTACATGAACGCCAACGTGGCCGGCGTCCACGTGCCGGACGAGCTCATCGACGAGCTGAAGGCCGACAAGGAGAAGACCAAGGCCGGCATCACCGGCGTGGAGATCACCGCCCGCATCATCAAGGCCTGCCTGCCCTACTGCCAGGGCGTGCATATCATGGCCCAGGGCTGGGAATCCAAGGTGCCCGACATCCTGAAGCAGGCCGGCATCTGAATCAAGCCTGCAAGGACAAAAACCCGGCGGATCGTCCGATCCGCCGGGTTTTGCCATATCTGCATCAAACCCCTGCCAGGATGTGCAGGTTCCGCAGCTCTCCGTCGCCGATCCCGTCGTTCACGGCGTAGGCCTGGGCTTCCAGCTCCCGCCCCGGAGCTCCGGAGAGCCCCTGTTCCGCAAGAAGGGCGCAGAGCTTGTCGGCGATCTCCTCCATGCGTGCGGTCTTTTCCTCCGCAGCACGGTCCCCGTTTCCCGTGGAGATCAGCGTTTCCAGCGGCGAAGCCAGCTCGCCCAGCCGGGGCAGCTCCCCCAGGGCACGGAAGCTCCACTTGTAATAGGGCCGGTATCGCCGGTTCAGAAGAAAGATCGCCGAAAGGACGCTGCGGACAAATTCAAAGGCGGCCAGCTGCGCCGCCGCCGTATCTCCCCGGCGGAGGCAGCGGGGATAGTTGTACTGCCCGGCCTGTCCCGCCAGCAGCAGCTGTCCCGCCAGGCGCTTACGGCGCACGTCCTCCGGGTAATATGAGAGAGAGGCGCGGATGCGGCTGACTTCTCCGAAATTGTCCAGAAAGATATCCCCGTTGACGGCCTCCGCCAGGGCTTCCTCCGGGATCAGCAGCCATTGCCGGGCGTCCAGCGCCCCGTCGGCAGCGCCCACCTTTTCCAGGAAAAACTCCCCGGTGCGCAGGACGCCCCGCCGGGCGCCGCCCACGGGCAGCAGGGGCTCCCGGCGCAGACCGCGAAATTCCTTCGGCAGCTTCGCGTAGGCCCGTTCCAGCAGGAAGGCGCTCCGCCGGTCCACCGTTTCCTCTCCGGGCAGGAAGATGCAGAAGCCCGGCTCGAAGTCGTGATCGCGGGAGATTTCATCGTCGTAGCCGTAGCACTCCGAGCCGCTCCCCGTGAGACCCACAGCCAGAAAGGGGAGCAGCGCAGGGAAGTCCCGCTCCAGCATGGGGCGGCCATGCTCCTCAAAATAGGCGCGGGCGATTTCAAGCCCGGTCATAGATCGCCTCCGCCGCCGCCGACAGTTCCGAAGCCGCCGCGGCGTATCCGTGGTGCCCGAAGCCCGGGGCGCACTTATCACAGACAAAGGCATAGTACCCGTCCCGGGGCGCGGAGGACGTGCGCAGGAGCTGCAGGGCCCGGTCCAGAAGGGGGCGGATACGCGTCGCTGCCTCCGCCGCGCCCAGCTCCGCTTCCAGAGCGTCCGCCCGGTTGAGGCAGGTGACGGCCTGCTCCAGCTCTCCGCCGGGCACCCGGCCCATGGCCTCCATGGCCCGGTCGAACAGGTCGTGGGCCTCGTCATAGCGGCCCAGGGCTGCCAGGGTCAGGGCCATGTTATTGTACAGGCCCCCCAGCAGCTCCGGCCCGGTATCGGCCCGGGTCTCAAAGATCTCCCGGGCTTTCCCGAACAGGTCAAGGGCCCGTTCATCCTCGCCGAAGGCGCTGCAGGCCGTAGCGGCGTTTACGCAGGTGGTTCCGGCGCTGAGACTGCCGCCCAGCTCCAGCCTGTCCACCAGCGCCAGGGCTTCCTCCGCACGCGCCAGGGCATTCTCCCGGCTGCCGGTTTTCCGGTAATGGCCCACCAGCTCGTTGCAGATGAGGAGCCTTCCCCGGTCGTCGCCCCCCTGTATGGCTTCCTCCAGCCAGTACAGCAGATGCCGTTCCGCCCCGGCCCAGTCCCGGCGTTCCATATATTCATCCAGCTTTTCCACGATGCGCTGCTGCGGCACCGGCCGCACCGGCGAAGCGCCGTAAGGCTTTCCGTCCAGCAGGCAGCGCGGCTCCCGGTAGTCCTCCGGCGTGATCGGGCTTTTCTCGTTCATGGGCTTGCCGTCCTTTCGCGGCCGCGGGGCCGCATGCTCATGCCGGTATTATAACCCGGGGCAGGGCCCCGATGCAAGCGGAAGGGAGCGCCCGGGCGGCGGGTTGCGTCTTGCGGTTTTTTCTCCGGCTGGTATAATACGGCTGTGGAGTTGCGCGGCTTCCGCAGGCCGGCCCCGGAATGGGGCGGCGTCTGCGCTGTGACGGGAGGGACGGTATGAGCAAGGGAATGAAGCTTCTCATCGGGATCTATGTCCTGGTGATGGCGGCCCTGATCGGGGTGATCTGGCATTTCACGGCCCTGCGGGCCGAATACGACCGCTTTTACGGCGAGCCGCTTTCCATGCCCGCGGACGGGGCGCTGCAGCTGACGCAGGAGGAGGACGGGACCGTCCGCATGTCCTGGCCCGCCTCTGCGGAGGCGGACAGCTATCTCGCGGAGGTGATCTCCCTTGCCGAGGGCGCCGGAGACGCGCCTCTGTTTTTCACCGTATGTGCGGATACCGCATGTATCCTGCCTTCGTCGCTGCCGGAGGACGTGCCGGTGGCCCTGCGGGTCTATGCCCGCCGTACCCGGCGGATCGCGGGCAGGGAGGAAGAGCGGCTCTGCGCCGAACCGCTCACCGCAGCCTGCTATCTGAACCGCCCGGAAGCATGGGACCTGTCTGCTTTCTTCGACCCGGAGAACAACCGGGCCACGGTCTTCTGGTCCGGCTGGCAGGGGGATACCTACCGTCTGTATCTCCGCCGGGGCGAGGGGGAAGCCGAGCTCTTCCGCGAGCTGGATTCCCCAAGCCTGGAGCTGCGCTTCGGTCCCGACGGGGATCTGCCCGTTCCGGCCATGGGTGAGCGCTGCATCTTCTCCGTGGACGCCCGGAGGGAAACGGCGGGCCTTCACTTCCTGGGGAAGAGCCCGGCGGAGGAGGTGACCCTCACCCGGGACGGAGTCCTGGGAACGGAGCTGCGGCTGGAATGCACGGCCGAGGACGACAGCTCCTGGGTCCTTCGCTGGAATGAAACGAGGGGGGAGACGTATCAGGTGCTCCGCCGGGACGGGGACGACGGGGAATGGACCGTCGCCGCGGAGATCCCGGCCGGGGAGGAGCGGGTCTACCGAACGGGCCATCTGCCGCCCTACGGCGAATACAGCTTCCGGGTGGCTGCCCTGGACGGACAGAAGGACTATGCCGCCGGTCCCGCCCAGGCGGACGTGCGCACGGAGGCGACCCTCGCCTTCGCCGCCGCCTGGCCTTTGCGGGAGCTGAGCATCTACGCTTCGCCGGACGGGAAAGAGGAGCTCGGCGTCCTGCCCGCGGACAAGGCAGTCTGTGTGCTGGGGGAGGAAAACGGTTTTCTCCTGGTGGCGACGCCGGATCTCCGGGGCTATGCGGACGGGCGCTTCTGCATGGTGAATCTCCCGGATTATATCGGGGACCTCTGCGATTATGAAATCGCGAACGGCAGCGCCTCCCGGGTCACGATCCGCGAATACGCCGTTCCGGGGGTGACGGACGCCGTCGTTGCCGGTTATGAGTCGGCGCGGCTGAGCTCCGGGGAATACCTCACCCCGCTGCTGTATCCCACGGCAGCCAAGCTGATCGCGGCGGCGAAAGCCGCCGAAGAGGACGGGTTTCGCCGCCGGATCTGCGACGCCTTCCGCCCCGGTCGGGCGAGCCGCGAGCTCCTTGAGCGGACCCAAAGCGTCCTGGATTCGCCCGTTCCGGCGGAGACCCGGTCCGGCGCCGCGCCGGGCGAGCCGCCTCAGACGAAGGCAGGGCAGACGCCGACCTATCGCTTCCTGATGACGAACGATATTTACAGCCTGGGGGATTTCCTGGCTGCCGACGGCGCCGGGCACGGGATCGGAGCCGCCCTGGACGTCACCCTGGTCCGCCCTGCCGACGGTTGGGAGCTGAAAATGCAGAGCTCCCTCCACGACCTCAGCTGGTATTCCAATAGCGGGAGGAACAACAGCAACGCCGTCATGCTGGCCCGCATCATGACCGGCGCGGGCTTCCGGAGCGTCAACAGCGAATGGTGGCATTTCGTGGACGGCGACGCCCTCGCCGCCGAGCTCCCCGTCCGCGAAGCGGGGGTCACGGCGGAGGGCTGGCTGGCGGACGACGGCGGCTGGCGCTATCGCCTGGCCGACGGGACCTGTCTCGTAAGCGTTGCCGCGGAGATCGACGGGAAGGAACGGAGCTTCGACGAAGAAGGTTACCTGCTGCCGTGACGCCGTCTTCGGCGTGACGCAAAAAGAGGATGCCGGGCCGGGCCCGCATCCTCTTTGCACTTCATCTGTTCGCGCAGGCGGCGTTGAAGCCGGGATTCACGGCGTAAATGTTTTTCTGATCCAGACGGTCCTGGGCAAGCCGCAGGGCCTCCCCGAAGCGCTGAAAATGAACGATCTCCCGCTCCCGCAGGAAGCGGATGACCTGGTTCACGTCCGGATCGTCGCTGAGCCGCAGGATGTTGTCGTAGGTGGCCCGGGCCTTCTGCTCGGCGGCCATGTCCTCCGAGAGGTCCGCGATGGTGTCCCCCTTCACCTGCATCGCTGCGGCGCTCCAGGGGAAGCCGGAGGCGGCGGTGGGGTAGACCCCCGCGGTATGGTCCACGAAGTAGGCATCGAAGCCCGCGGTGCGGATCTGCTCCTCAGTGAGGCAGCGGGTCAGCTGGTGCACCAGGGCGCCGATCATTTCCAGGTGTCCCAGCTCCTCCGTGCCCAAATCGCAAACGCAAATGCACCCGCTTCCGAAAAGCACGCAGCGGCAAGGGTTTTCAGCTCCGATTTGCGTCGAAAAGCCGAATGTGCCGATTTCCGGATACCTGTTTTCCTTGGATGCTGGGCCGGTGGTATATCGCTATCATCCGGTGACGGGGGAGCCGATTTATCATAAATCGGACAAGCCTCACTGGCGCATCGACGTCTGCGCCGCCCTGCCGGATGGCCGGGGTGGGAAGGGAAGTGCGGGCCGGTGAAGGAGCAACTGATGGAAATTAGACTGGATGAGCTGCGGACCTTCCACGATCACCCCTTCCAGGTGAAGGACGATGCGGCCATGGACGCCCTGTGCGAAAGCATCGCTATGTACGGCGTCCTGTCGCCCCTCCTGGCGCGTCCGGTGGGGGAGGGGTACGAGATCATCTCCGGCCATCGACGGCGCGCAGCGGCCCTCCGGCTGGGTCTGGACAAGCTCCCCGTGCTGGTGCGGGATATGACCGACGACGAGGCGGTGATCCTGATGGTGGACAGCAACATCCAGCGGGAAAACCTGCTGCCCAGCGAGAAAGCGTTAGCGTATAAAATGAAGCTGGAGGCGATGAAACATCAAGGGAAAGCAACTTCGTCGCAAGTTGCGGCGAAGTTGAGGACGGATGATTCAATCGGAGAAAGAGAAGGAATAAGCGGTGATACTATCCGACGCTACATCCGCCTGACCAACCTGGCAAAGCCGCTCCTGGACATGGTGGACGAGCAGAAGATCGCCCTCTCCCCTGCCGTGGAGCTTTCCTATCTCACGAAGCAGGAGCAGGCCGAGCTTTGGGACATCATGCAAAGCGAGTATTGCAGCCCCTCTCTGTCCCAGGCGGTGCGGCTGAAAAAGCTCTCCCAGAAGGCCGAGCTGACGCCGGAGGCCATCTTCGACATCATGCGTGAGGAAAAGGCCAACCAACGCGAGCGCGTCCGCATCGAGGTCAGCGCAATCCGCAAATACTTCCCCCGGAGCTACACCGCCCGCCAGATGGAGGAAAGCATCCTGAAGCTGCTGGAGGCACAGTATCGGAAGAAGCAGCGGGATAAAGAGAGATAAGTTATTCGGAGCGATTATCCCCACATGATGTCCTTCTGATCGGGTATCATGTGGGGATAGCTTTACAGTATGATTCCGCGAATACCTTCTTCATTTGAATGCCACCTGCGCTTAAATCATCCAGATTGGCACAATCAGATTTTCCCTATCAAGAGCGCTGAAATGATCCGCCATGCAGAGGATTGCGCCGGTGCCGAGCTGGAGAGGGCTTTTGTCGATCACACTGAAAACGCGGGTCAGGCGTTTATCCGGAGCGGCGGTTTTCTTGATTTCCAGCGGGCAGAGCTTACCGTCACCTTCGAGAACTACATCGATCTCCTTGGCG
>JAFXUU010000121.1 GCA_017524845.1 Oscillospiraceae bacterium | reverse complement strand
GCCGCCGCCCCGGCTCAGGGCCTTCCGCAGGAGGGCGTCGTAGTCCGGCGAGGCCGTCAGCGCCGCGATCGTTTCCAGCCGCTCCGGGTCGGCGCACTCGCTGCCGAAGGCCAGCGTGTCCGCGCTGCCGAGGGCGTCGAGCACCCCCACGCCGCCCCGGGCGAAGCCCTCCGCGGAGCTGACGGACCAGGGGACGGGCAGCTCCAGCACCAGGTCCGCCCCGCAGCGCACCGCCGCCTCCGCCCGGGCGTATTTCGTGAAGAGCGCCGCCTCTCCCCGCTGGGTGAAGCAGCCGCCCAGGGCGATCACCAGGGCGCAGTCCTCCCCGAAGCGCCGCCGAAGCAGCCCCAGCTGCGCCTCGTGACCCCGGTGGAAGGGGTTGTATTCCGCGATGATCCCGATCGTTTTCATGTTTTTTCACCGAAACCCGTTGTGAAATCCGGAAAAAGCGTATATGATAAGCAGAAGCGAACTAACAGGAGAAAGGGAGAATCTCACAAATGAAAATTCTGGTCATCAACGCAGGGAGCTCGTCCCTGAAATATCAGGTCTTCGATATGGACCACGAATCCGTCCTCTGCAAGGGCACCTGCGAGCGCATCGGCATCGCCGATTCCTTTATGACCCACAAGCACGCCGACGGGCGCCGGAAGGAATACCGCCAGGACATGAAGGACCACGGGGACGCCATCCGCCTGGTCTTCCAGGCCCTGACCGATCCGGAGATCGGCGTGGTGAAGCACATGGACGAAATCGGCGCCGTAGGGCACCGGGTCCTCCACGGCGGCGAGAAGTTCACCGCCTCCACCGTTGTGGACGAGGCCGTGAAGGAAGGCATCCGGGAGGTCATCCCCCTGGGTCCCCTCCACAATCCCGCCAACCTCAAGGGCATCGAGGCCTGCGAGCAGGCCATGCCCGGCGTGCCCCAGGTGGCCGTGTTCGACACCGCCTTCCATCAGACCATGCCCCCCCGCGCCTTTATGTACGCCCTGCCCTATGAGTATTACACGAAATACATGGTCCGGCGCTACGGCTTCCACGGCTCGAGCCACCGCTACGTCTCCGCGGAGGCGGCCCGCCTCTGCGGCCGGGAGGGGGACCCCGATTTCAAGGTCGTCACCTGCCATCTGGGCAACGGCTCCTCCTTCGCCGCGGTGAAGGGCGGCAAGTGCATCGACACCAGCATGGGCATCACCCCGCTGGAGGGCATCCCCATGGGCACCCGCTCCGGCTCCCTCGACCCCGCCATCTTGGAATACCTCATGGACAAGACCGGCATGGATATCCATGAGATGACCAACGTGCTCAACAAGAAATCCGGCGTGCTGGGCCTCTCCGGCCTCTCCAGCGACTTCCGGGATCTGGAAAAGGCGCAGAACGAGGGCGACAAGCGCAGCACCCTGGCCCGGGAGGTCTTCTGCTACCAGGGCCGGAAGCTGATCGCCTCCTATGCCGCCGCCATGGGCGGGGTGGACTGCGTGGTCTTCACCGCCGGCGTGGGCGAGAACGACGGCGACGTGCGCGAGCGCATGGTGGAGGGCCTGGATTTCCTGGGCATCGCCATCGACCCGGAACGGGACAAGGTCCGCAGCAAGGTGGCGGAGCTCAGCCCCGAGGGCGCGAAGGTGAAGGTCCTGATGATCCCCACGAATGAAGAGCTGGTCATCGCCAGGGACACCCTGGAGCTGGTGACAAAATCAAATTGAACCCGCTTCGCTGGGCTTCAATTTGAGCGGGGATTGCACTTCGCTCCCCGCACTTGCTTTCGCTCGCACAGTCCGCTCCGTGAGAGGTATTTTTCGCGAGGCACATGTCCCCGCGAAAAATGATTCCGAATGATTCGCATCTGCGGATGCGAACTCTGCGAGGCATTTGTTCATCTGTCTCCCCGGCGCGGAAGCGCCGGGGAGCTTTTTATCCGTTTCTCCGGTAGAATTCCCGGGCGGCCTCGCAGACGGCCCGGTCGCCGGGGTAGTATACGGACGCCGCCGCCCTCTCCGCCGGGAACCAGGCCGCCGCCCGGGTCTCCCCCGGCTGGGGGCGGGCGTCTCCCGCCTGGTAGCGGCCCAGGAAGAAGATCACCTTCCGCCTGTCGCCCCGGCGCTCCGAAACGGTCTCCCGCCGGAAGCGCCCGTCGATCTCCGCCCGGACGCCCGTCTCCTCCAGGACCTCCCGGGCGGCGCAGGCTTCCTCCGTTTCCCCCGGCTGCAGGTGGCCCTTGGGGAAGCCCCAGCCCAGGCGGTGATAGATCATCAGGATCTCCGTTCCGCGCTCCGTTTCCCGGAAGACCACCGCCCCGCAGGAGTCGATGAGGCGGCGCAGGCGCTTTTCCGCCATGGGCAGCAGGCCCTCCCGGGTGTTCTCCGCCTCCCCGGCCCAGACGGCGGCCAGGAGCGCTTCCAGCGTCTCCCCCACCATGGGACCGGGGGCTGCGCCGAGCTCCGTCAGCTCGCGGCCGGAAATCGCCAGCTCCCGGGGCGACAGGGGCAGGCGGGAAGCCCGGCATTCCCGAAGGAGCGCGGCGAAGGTCCCGTTTCCGGGGAGGGAAGCCAGGCTTTCCCCGTCCTCCCAGCCGAGACTCCGCAGCAGGGGCAGGAGGGCGGGGCGGCTGTCGGGCAGGGGAGAGGACAGCGCCTCCCGAAAGGCGAGGAAGCGCCGTTTCGTCCCGTTGTCGGCCTTCAGGCCGTTTGCGAGCGCCCGGGCCCCGTCCGCGTCCAGCCCCCGGCACAGGAGGGCAAGGCGCAGGGGAAATATCGGCGGAGCCCCGTCCAGCCCCTCCGCGGCCGCGGCGATCCCCTCCGCCGACAGGGGCGGCAGGGCGGCGGCCAGGACGGGGGAAAGCTCCAGCGCGAGACGGCCCGGCTTCGGCGCGGAGAGGAAGCCCCGCAGCTCGGAAAACACCCGCTCCCGGCTGAGGGCGGGGAGCAGGTCCCGGCAGCGCAGCATGGCCGCGGCGGTATCCGCCTCGATGGAGAAGCCCAGCCGGGCGGCGAAGCGCAGGGCCCGGAGGATGCGCAGGGCGTCCTCCCGGAACCGCTCCTCCGGCGCACCCACGCAGCGGATCCGGCGGCGCTTCAGATCCTCCCGTCCGCCGAACAGGTCCACCACGCCGCCGTTTTCATCCAGGGCCATGGCGTTCACGGTGAAATCCCGCCGCCCCAGGTCCTCCGCCAGGGAGGAAACGAAGCGCACCTCCTCAGGCCGCCGGTGGTCGAAGTAGGCCCCGTCGCTGCGAAAGGTGGTGACCTCTGCGCTCGTCCCGCCGGAGCGCACCGTGACGGTGCCGTGCTTCAGGCCCGTGGGGACGGTGTTTTCCTCCCCGAAAAGGGCGATCACCGCCTCCGGCGGCGCGGCGGTGCAGATATCCCAATCCCCCGGTGGAAGCCCCAGCAGGCTGTCCCGCACGCAGCCGCCCACGGGGCAGGCCTCCCAGCCCGCGCCCCGCAGGGCGGAAAGGATGGCGGCGACCTCCGCCGGGACGGGGATCATTTCCCGTCCTTCCGGGCGGCGATGGCCGCAACCTCCCGGAAGCGCTCGGTGATGACGCCGTAGCTCTCCCGCATGTGGGGGAAGAGGCAGGCCGAGCAGTCCTTCACGCCGCTGTCCGTATAGCGGCAGCTGCCCCGGCACTTCTCTCCCAGGGGATAGAGGGGGCAGTAGCAGAAGAGGCAGTTGAAGTCCTCCGGATGCTCCGTGGGATGGCAGGGGAAGCATTCGCATTCCCGGTTCTGAAAAAAGGCGTAGTGTTTGCCGTGCCAGTCGTCCATTCCGTTTACCTCCCGGTTTTTGCGTCCCGCGGTCCCGCAGGGCGGGAGCGGGCGGATTCGTCACGCCTATCCTATCAGCCTTTTTCCGGCCGCGCAAGAGCTTCTTGTCCCCGCCTCCGGGGGATGGTATAATGAGAGAAGAAGGGAGGGACGGGGATGAAGGGGATCGCGCTGGTCACCGGCGGCGCCGGGGGCATCGGCACGGCGGTGTGCCGCAGCCTCGCTTTGGACGGGTACACCGTGGCCGTAGGCTATTTCCGATCCAAAGAGAAGGCGGAGGCCCTGGCTGCGGAGCTGGGGGGCTTCGCCGTTTACGGCGACGTATCGAAGCCGGAGGATGTGGAACGGATGTTCGACGCCGTGGGAGAGGCGGAGCTTCTCGTCTCCAACGCAGGCGTCGCCCACTACGGCCTCATCACCGATCTCACTTATGCCGACTGGCGGGAGCTCATGGCCGTGAATCTGGACGGGGCCTTCCTCTGCTGCCGTGCGGCGGCGCCGGGAATGGTGCGCCGGAAACGGGGGAGCATCGTGCTCGTGTCCTCCATGTGGGGGCAGGTGGGCGCCTCCTGCGAGGCGGCCTACAGCGCCTCCAAGGCGGGCCTCTGCGGGCTGACCAAGGCCCTGGCCAAGGAGCTGGCTCCCAGCGGGATCCGGGTCAACTGCGTGGCCCCGGGGGTGGTGCGCACCCCCATGCTGAAGGATTTTTCCGAGGAGGACCTGGAAAACCTCCGGCTGGAAACGCCCCTGGAGCGGCTGGGGGAACCGGAGGACGTGGCCGCCCTGGTGAGCTACCTCGCCTCCGAAAAGGCCCGCTTCATGACCGGGCAGGTCATCGGCCTGAACGGCGGCTTCGTGATCACTTAAACCGGAAGGAGGATAAACATGGGAAAAATGCAGGAGCTTTTCCATCCCTTCATCGCCACGGACGCGAAGAAGAACTGGGAGGGCTATACCAGCCCCCGCATGGACTATTTCGGGGGCGACATCCCCGGCGACGATTTCAACGCCGGCTTCCTGGTAGCCACGAAGGAGGGCTACATGGACATCCCCCACATCCACGACGGGGCGGACAATTTCTTCATCCTCACCGGGCCGGACCTGACGGACGTGTTCCACTCCGAATTCGAGGCGGTGGTGTTCCTGGGGGATTCGCCCACGGAGATGGAGGCCTACCGGATCACGAAGCCCAGCGTGGTGCGGGTGCCCGCCGGGGTCTGGCACTGTCCCCTGTATTACAAAACGATCCATGGGGGCATCAACACCATGATGTGGTACGCCGGCCAGTCCACCGGCCGGGTCTATCCCGACGAGGAGCACCCCGGGCAGATCCGCTATGAAAAGGACAACTGGACCCGGCCCTGCGTCAAGGACCCGGACAAGCTCTGCACCTGGTGCGGGGCCTGCTTCACCCAGACGGAGGAGCACGTCCGGGCGTACGTGAAGCCCTTTTTCGACAACGCCGTTTCCACCCGGAAATACGAGAGCTGCATCCTGGAGCTGAAGCCGGACTTCCACGGCCTGGGGGACAAGGTGCGATCTCCCCGCGTTGCTTGCCGGGGCGGGGAGGACCTGCCCGGGCTGGACCGGCAATTCAGCATCAATATCATCGACAGGCCCTGCACCCTGGGGGACGAAGCCATGTCCAACGGGCGCGCCTCCGAATACCTCTGGTTCTCCGGGGCCGACGCGGTGGACCCCTGGCATAGCTTCGACGCGGAGATCGAAGTGATGCTGGGTCAGGACCCGGAGCGCCTGGAGCCGGTGCGCTTCGATAAACCCGGCGTGATCGCCCTGCCGCCCGGCGTCTGGCGGGGAGAGATCCGTATCCTGCGGGCGGGGAAGCCCCTCTGCTTCATCCCCTGGTATCCCTCCGAAAAGCCCCGCTACAAGGTGACGCGGAAGGTCCTGGGCGGGGAAAAGGTCCTCGTCTACGGGGACAGGGACACCATCATTTCCCCCACCGAGAGCGACGAACTCTATCTCCAGCTCAAGCGCTGAACGGAATGAAGACCGAGGCGGCGTCCGAAAGCCGGACGCCGCCTCGGTCTGCCGCAGCGGAGGGCCGTCGTCACCGCCCTGCCGCCGCGTACCAGCGCGCCATGAGATCGCCGACGGTTTCGCCCTCCGGCAGGGTCATGCGCAGCATGCGGCTGGAATGCGCGCCGTTTGCTTCATAGAATACTTCTTCCTTAAAAAGCTCCGAGCCGGGCCAGAAGGTATAAAGCAAACGGGAGCTGCCGCCGTTGACGGAAATCTCCAGCCTGATGGGCCTTCCCGAGGGTTCCGGCGTGTCCGCCGGAAGCCAGCGGCTGCTGCCCTCCAGCAGGATCCGCCGGGCATAGTCGAGCTTATCCGGGATGTCGGAGGCCTCCGTCACGGTCCCCTCCGGGCTGACGAAGCGGAAGAATTCCGGGGTGACAAGGCGGATGTCCGTTTCTTCGGCCGACTCGCGGTAAAGCATGTCCGCCAGGATGATCTCCAGCTCGCAGAAGGCCTTCTCCAAGGGGATCAGAGTGTCGGGATTGGACGCCCGGAACAGCTCTGCAGCCTGACCTGTCCATTGGACCAGGGCCATATATTCCCGCCAATGGGGATCGGAAGCGTATTCCTGGATGCCATCCTCCGTCACGAAACGCACGTCCGGGGACTCCGCGATCAGGTAATAGTTTCCTTCCCTGTCCCGGCCCGCCATGGTCTGCGGCGGATAGACCAGGAGATCCCGAAGAAGCTGGTCTTCGTCGAGGCAGATGACGCTGAACAGGAAACCGGCCCCCCAGTCCTCGCCGGGATACAGCTTCTGCCCGTTTTCCCATGAATAACGATGGCAGACCCTGAACAGGGATTCCCCGCTCTCCGGCGTCTCGATGTACAGGACGTCCCCGAATTCCGCCGGGATGGAGAGGGATACTCCCTGATTGGAATAATCCGTTGTCCTTCCGCTCGTCCCGGGCAGGGCGGCGGCGATCCGGGCTGCTTCCAGGCATTGGGCCGCCGTGTGCCCGATGGGGTAAGCGCCGTATACGATGCCCCGGTGGGAACCCCTGAAGTACCGGGCGCTTTCCCCGCTTTCCAGCAGGACCAGGCTGCTGTCCTCCCAGAACAGCAGCCGGCCAAAGCCGATTTCCAACACGACGGGTTCTCCCTCCGGCTCCTGAGCGCTCCCCACCTCCGAATAATCCATATCCCAAAGCAGCTGCTTCAGATACCATAGGGAGGTTTCATCTCTCCTGGGGTCAAAGGCTTCCCCGTCCCTGCCCTGCCGGATGGCGCAGGTATCGGAACTGTCGTACCCATAAATGGCAAAGCAGAGGAAGTATTGCTGGACGTCGGTGAAATAGCGGGCGGTCAGACTGTTGTCCGAGATGAAATGCTGCTCGGCGTCGAAGCTGCTGAGCGCTGTTTGGACGGTTCGGAATTGCCGGTAGGCTTCGCTCTCCCGGTCCACCGTCGCCCCCTCCTCCGGCTGGAAGGTCAGCCAGATAGGATAAGAACAAACGTAACAGCAGCCTTCGCTGTCCTCCGCGAAAACGAATTTCCCGCTGCTGCCGCCGGTGACGCTGCGGGCCCAGCTCTCCCGCTCCACCCGCAGGATGGAAAAGAGCCAGCCGTCGGTCTCGCCGCTCGGATGATCGCTGCGGCTTTCCCAGCGTTGGCGGGAGGCTTTCTCCGACACCCGGAACAGCACCTCCCCACCCTCCGGGGTCTCCACCAGCAGCTGCGGCGCGTATTCTCCCGGCAGGCGCAGGGTGAAGTCCCCGTTTCGATAGCTTGCCGTCTCCCCGCTGAGGGTGGCCGCCGCGTCGAAATACCACATGCAGGCCATGGTGCCGATGGGGTTCCCGTG
>JAFXUU010000120.1 GCA_017524845.1 Oscillospiraceae bacterium | reverse complement strand
GATGCCGCGGCTGCGCAGCCGGTCCAGCGTGCCCAGCACGTAGTTCCACTCCCCCGGCTTTCCCGCGTTGACGGACTGCTCAAAGGCGTAGCGCAGCAGGCCGCCGTCCTCCTCGCTGTAATAAAGAAGGCCGCTCGCCTCGTCGTATCGGTAGCAGCAGTGCAGCACGTGGCCCAGCTCCAGGGCAGTGGCCCGCCGCCGGGCGAAGCTGAGGCAGAGGGAATCCGCCAGCTCCCGGACCTGCTCCAGCAGCCGGGGCTGCCGCCGCAGGGTCTCCTCCGGGTCCAGCCCCCAACCGGAGGCGAAATCCCCGAAGATCTGCTCCGCCGTCCTGGGCCTCTCCGGCTCGTCCGCGCGCGAGCAGCGAGAAGTGATCCCTCCTCCACCGGGCTCGGTGCCCTGCCCTTCCCCGGCCTGCCTTTCCCTATCCTGCCCTTCCCTATCCTGCCCTGTCCTGTCCTGGGGCGCGGGTTGGTTGCCGAAAATGACCCCGGCGGCGGGCCAGGCGGTCTCCTGCCGGGTGTAGCGCTCCTCCTCGTCCAGCCAGAGCTGCGCCGCCTCCTCCCGGCAGGAGGTGGGCACGTAGCGGTCCCGCCGGATGCGGTTGTGGATGCGCCAGTCCACGATCACCAGGACCCCGCTTTCAAAGCGCAGCAGCCAGCCCTCCTTTTCCAGCGTTTCCAGCGGCTGCCGCTTTATGCCGAGCTGCCGCTGCAGACGCCTTGCGTTCGTAATGAAACCGTCGTCATCCGCCTGCATCACCAAATGAAAATATAAAGCCTGTGCCTGAAAGGACAGGTCCATAAACCGATCCGACGCGATCAGACGCCGGGCCAGCATGCGCCGTACTGCCATGGATGCGCCGCTCCTTTCCCGCTATATATGCGGACATTTTAATCCTCTTCTCTTTTACGCGCACAATTTCATTCTGTAATGTATCGTATAAAGAAACTTTTGCTCAAAAGAGCAGGCGCCGCGATCTGCGATCGGGCGTCCCTCGGATTTCTGTACAAGTGTTCGTCGTTGGCCGCAATATAGCACCCTCAACGTCCCTTGTCAAGAGTTTTTTTGGATATTTTTAAAATTCCCCTTGCGTTCCGTGAAAGGCTGTGATATTATGTTCGCAGAACAAATGAACAGGAGGCGCAAGCGCTATGATCAACGGAGAGTGGATGAAGCGGCGGCGGAAGGAGCTGGGGCTCAGCCTGGCGGCGGTGGCCGAGGAGGTGGGCCTTACGAAGGCCACCGTGTATAAGTATGAATCCGGCGCCATCCATAACGTGACGGTGGAGAAGGTCGAGGCCATCGCCCGGCTGCTGCACACCAATCCCGCCGTCCTCATGGGCTGGATCGAGCCCCCCGTGGAAAACGAGGGTTCCCCCATGAAGGTGCGGGGCAAGCCGCGGCTGGGCAGCATCGCCTGCGGGACCCCCATCCTCGCCATGCAGAATCTGGAGGGATTCGACGCGGTGCCCGAATACGTGAAGTGCGACTTCACCCTGCTCTGCCGGGGCGATTCCATGCTGGGCGCTCGCATCCGGGATGGAGACGTGGTGTGCATCCGCCGGCAGGACACGGCGGAAAACGGGCAGATCGCCGCCGTCCTCATCGATGGGGAGTATGAAACGGAGGCCACCCTCAAGCGGGTGCGCTATTTCCCCGGCGGCGTGGCCCTCTGGCCCGAGAACCCGGCCTACGAGCCCATGGTATTTATCGGGGAAGACGCCAACCGCGTCCACATCCTCGGCATCGCCACGTATTTTATCGGGAAGGTATAGCTTTAAGTTTTATTGCCTATCGGGTTTATTCAGCAAGCCTCATAAAGTGTCGATGACGGAAAACAGACCGTCATTGCGAGGAGCGCAGCGACGTGGCAATCCGTTCTTTTTTGCCGCGCTGCCGGGGAAACGGATTGCCACGACCAGCGTTGCGACGCTGGTCTCGCAATGACGCGGTGGGCCGTTTTCATTTGCTGAGTTAAGCCGATACCCATAATAGCTAATAGCTAAAAACCAAAAGCTAAACACTCACCTCCTTGCATTTCTTCCGCCTTTATGATATAACCTTTGCGTGAAAACGATTGCGGAGGTGCGTTTATGGCAGAGGAAAAGATCATCCACACCATGGGGCTCGGCAACTGCGGCGGCAAGTGCGTGATCCACGTGCACATGAAGGACGGGAAGATCGAGCGGCTCACGACGGAGACGGCGGAGGACTGCCCCGGCCAGGTACCGCTGACGGCCTGCATGAAGGGGCTGCGCTATCATGAGACCTTTTTGGCGGAAAACCGGCTGCGCTGGCCCATGAAGCGGGTCGGCAAACGTGGCGAGGGCAAGTTCGTGCGCATTACCTGGGCCGAGGCCATGGACGAGATCGTGCGGCAGTGGACGCGCATCCGCGACGCCTACGGCCCCGGCTCCCGCTTCATCTGCATCGGCTCCGGTATCTGCGGCTCGATTTCGGATTTCATGCTGCTCATGCGGCTGCTGACGCTGGACGGGGGCTACCTGGGCTCCTACAACTCCTACAGCACGGCCTGCACCCGCAAGGTGACGCCGCTGATGTACGGCACCAACGCCACGGGCAACGACCCGGCGGACTGGCTGAACAGCAGCCTCATCCTCCTCTGGGGCCACAACCCGCTGGAAACGAAGTTCGGCTCCGAGACCATGTACTATCTGCGGGAGGCCAAAAAGAAGGGCATCCCCATCATTTCCGTGGACCCGCGGCTGACGGACACGGCCAAGGCCCTGGGGGCCGAGTGGGTCCCCGTCCGCCCGGCGACGGACCCGGCGCTGATGGACGCCATGGCCTGGGTCATCTACACCGAGGGGCTGCACGACCAGGCGTTTCTGGACCGCTGCTGCCTGGGCTTCGACGGGGCGCATCTGCCCGAAGGCGTGCCGGAGACTGAATCCGTCCTGGCCTGGCTTTTGGGCGAGAAAGACGGGGTGCCCAAAACGCCCGAGTGGGCGGAGCCCATCTGCGGCGTCCCGGCCGAGACGATCCGCTCCCTGGCCCGGCGCTACGCGACGGCGAAGCCCGCCGCTTTGATCGAGGGCTACGGGGCCCAGCGCAACGCCAACGGCGAACAGGTTGTGCGCGGCGGCATCCTCCTGGCCTGCATGACCGGGAACGTGGGCGTTTCCGGCGGCTGGGCCGCCGGGACCGGGGACTGCAAGACCCACGCCTTCCCCTACCTGCTGCCCGACCGGCCGAACCCCTATCCCTATCAGATCCCCTCCTACCGCTGGACCGAGGCCGTGGAGCGCGGCCACGAAATGGGCGTCCTGGAGGGCGTGCGGCTGGGGGACGGCAGCTTCCCGGAGCCGGGGG
>JAFXUU010000119.1 GCA_017524845.1 Oscillospiraceae bacterium | reverse complement strand
GACGACATTGAGATCACGGCGGCGGAGGGCGGCGAAAGCCTGCTGGACCGCTATGCGTCCGATTTCTCCGCCGGGACGGACGGCTGGGTCGCCCGCTCCGCCGGGACCGCCTCCGTGGCGGTGACGGAGGAGGGCGCCCTGCGCATCGAGGGCCGCCAGGCGACCTGGAATTCCCCCGGCCGCGAGTTCCCGCTGACGGCGGGCGAGACCTACCTCCTCAGCGTCCGGGTCCGCCAGGACGAGAAGGCCTCCGCCGAGTTCATCCTCTCCGTCGCCCACAGCCGGGACGGCCGGGAGAGCTATGAGAACCTGGCCTTCGGCACCGCGAAGCAGGGGGAGTGGACCGAGCTGTCCGCCTCTTACACGGCGGGGCCCTTCGACCGGTACATCCTCTATGTGGAGACCCACAACAGCGGGACCCTGTCCTTCGAGATCCGGGACTTCCGCCTCACGCGAAAGACCGCGGACGCCTTCGGGGCGGAGGGCATCCCCTCCCTGAAGGAGGCCTACGCCGGGGTGTTCGACTTCGGCGCGGCGGTGACCCTGCCCGAGGTGTTCAGCAAGCCGCGGATGGCCTTCTGCGCGGAGCAGTTCGCGATCCTCACCCCCGGGAACGAGATGAAGCCCGACGCCCTGATCGACGTGAACGCCTCCCGGCGGCTGGCCGCGGAGGACGAGGGCGCGGTGGCGCTGGACTTCACCGCCTGCAAGCCCCTGCTGGACTTCGCGAAGGCAAACGGCGTCAAGGTCCACGGCCACACCTTCGTCTGGCACCAGCAGACCCCGGAGGCCTTCTTCCACGAGGGCTATGACCCGGCGAAGCCCCTGGTGACCCGCGAGGTGATGCTCACCCGGCTGGAGCGCATGATGCGCGGCACCTTCGAGTATCTCGAGGCCAACTACCCCGGCGTGGTCGTCTCCTATGACGTGCTCAACGAGGCCGTCGACGACAGCACCGGAAGGCTGCGGGCCTCCAACTGGCTGAAGGTGGTGGGCGAAGACTATCCCGAGCGCGCCTTCGAGCTGGCCCGGGCCTGCGCCCCCGCGGGCGTCCGCCTCTTCTACAACGACTACAACACCGCCTTCGCCGCGAAGCAGAACGGCATCGTGAAGCTCCTGGAGACCGTGATGGCCACCGGCTGCATCGACGGCTACGGCTTCCAGATGCACCACGACCTGGCGATGCCCTCCGTCGCGGCGATCCGGGCCTCGGTGGACCGGATCGCGGCCCTGGGCCTGCGCCTGCTGGTGAGCGAGCTGGACATCACCATCCCCGACGGCTCGGAGGCGACCCTCGAAAAGCAGGCCGACATGTACCGCGCCGTCATGGAGATCCTCCTGGCCCATGCGGAGCAGGTGGACGCCGTGCAGGTATGGGGCGTCACCGACGAGTTGAGCTGGCGCGCCCAGGGCCGTCCCCTGCTCTTCGGGGCCGGCGGCGAGCCCAAGCCCGCCTTCCTTGCGGTGATCGAAGCGGCGCAGGGCCGCTGACCCCGCGCCGGGCGCTGAGCGCCCTTCCACAAACTGACGAAAGCGGAGGTGCATCCTCATGTCCTATCTCTCCACCCGCGGCGGCGCGGTCGTCACCGCTTCCCAGGCGATCCTGGCCGGCCTTGCGCCGGGCGGCGGCCTGTATGTGCCCGCGATGTATCCCGAGGTCGACCGGAAATGGATCGCCTCCCTCACCGGCATGACCTACGCCGAGCGCGCCGCGGCGGTGCTGGGCCTCTATCTGGAGGACTACACGGCGGCGGAGATCGGCGCCGCGGTCCGCTCCGCCTACAGCCCCGAGCGCTTCGACCACCCGGCCGTCGCCCCCCTGCGGAGCCTGGACGACGACACCTTCCTGCTGGAGCTCTTCCACGGGCCGACCCTGGCCTTCAAGGACATGGCGTTGCAGCTGCTCCCCCACCTGATCCGGGACGCGGCCCGCAAGGCCGGCGAGCAGCGGGAGGTCAGCATCCTGGTGGCCACCAGCGGCGACACAGGCAAGGCGGCCCTCGAGGGCTTCCGGGACGTGGCGGGCACCTCCTGCACCGTGTTCTATCCCGAGGAGGGCGTCAGCGACATCCAGAAGCTGCAGATGACCACCACCGGCGGCGCCAACACCCGGGTCATCGCCGTGGACGGGAATTTCGACGACGCCCAGACCGGCGTGAAGGCCCTCTTCGCCTCCCCCGAATTCGCGGAGCGGATGAACGCCCGGGGCCGGGTCCTCTCCTCCGCCAACTCCATCAATTTCGGCCGGCTGGTGCCCCAGGTGGTCTACTATTTCAGCGCCTACGCGGACCTGGTGGCCGGGGGCAGCATCGCCGCCGGCGAGAAGGTCAACTTCGTGGTGCCCACGGGGAACTTCGGCGACATCCTGGCGGGCTATTACGCGATGCGCATGGGCCTGCCCGTCAACCGGCTGATCTGCGCAAGCAACCGCAACAACGTCCTCACCGACTTCTTCCACACGGGCACCTATTCCACCCACCGCCTGTTCTACAAAACGACCTCGCCCTCCATGGACATCCTGGTCTCCTCCAACCTGGAGCGCCTGCTCTTCGAGACGGCGGACCGGGACGGCGGGCTGGTGAAGGTGTGGATGGAGCAGCTGAAGGAGAGCGGCGGCTACTGCGTGGGCGCCCAGCGCCGGGACGAGCTGGAGGCCGTGTTCGCCGCGGGCTATGCCGACGACCGGGCCACCG
>JAFXUU010000013.1 GCA_017524845.1 Oscillospiraceae bacterium | reverse complement strand
CTTCAAGGATACCTCCGGTCCCAGCATCAACATCCTGATCAAGCTCATGAGCATGGTCTCCATCGTGTTCGCCGGGCTGATCGCCAAGTGCAACTGGTTCTGATCCGCGATCTGATGAGAATCCGGGGTGCGAACGCTCGTTCGCACCCCGGTCGTTTATAAATAAGGAAGAAAGCATTGAAAAGGTTTGCAAGGGGCTGTGAAGAACGGGTGAAGAAAAACTCACCCGGACTTCACAGCCCACTTTTCATATCAGGAAACAGAACAAACGGACAAGAGGGCGTACCGCCCCCACCCCGCAGGAAAAGGCTCAGGCAGTCATGCGGAGCCTTTTGTGCTCTTTTCGACCTTAAAAGCCATCATGAGGAGCTTTCAGCAAGCGTTTCTCTTTGAACTGCCCGATGGGCAGTTTTTCTTTTTGCGCCCTCAGGGCGTCGGTTCCTCCGGGGCGTCGGCGTTTTCCGTTCCTCCCGCGTCCTCCGCCGGGGCCTCCTCCGCCGGGGCCGGGACGGAACCGGTGGGATGCGCCGGGGTCACCTCGTCCAGGGTCAGCTTCGTTTCCATGTATTCGCCCATGCGCCAGAAGCGGACGACCACCGTATCGAAGGCGTGATACTGCTTCTTTACGGCGTCCAGGTCCTCCAGGGAGGAGATCACGTCGCCGTTGATGCCGACGATGACGTCCTTCGGCTGCAGCCCGGCCCGGTCCGCCGCCAGACCCGGCTCCACGTCGTGGATGAGCACGCCGTCCGGGGAATCCTCCCGGAGCATGCCGGCGTGGACGTTGGTGACGGTGATGCCGAAGAGCGGGCGGCCGGTGACGTAGCCGTACTGCCGCAGCAGGGCGGCGACGTCCAGCGCCTCTCCGATGGGGATCGCGAAGCCGACGCCCTCGGAATCCAGCGCGGTATACTTGGCCGTGACGATGCCGATCACGCTTCCCTCGTCGTTGTAGATGGGCCCGCCGGAATTGCCGGGGCTGACCGGCGCGTCGAACTGGAACATATGAAGGGTGACGCCTGCGCTGTTGAAGGTGATGGAACGGTCCAGGCCGCTCACGATGCCGGAGGTCATGGTGAACTTCAGTTCGTCCCCGGGATGGCCCATCACGTAGACCCTGTCGCAGGCCTTCATTCGGCCGCTGACGTCCACGGGCGCGGCCGTCAGTCCCGCGGCGTCGATCTTCAGCAGGGCCACCTCCGTCTCCGAATCGCAGCCCACGATGGCGGCCTCATAGCTTCGCCCGTCGTAAAACTCCACGTTGACGGTCTGTCCCCCGGTCCGGGCGTCGGCCACGCAGTGGGCGTTCGTCAGGATATACCCGTCCGTGGAGACGACGATGCCCGTGCCGGAGATCGTGGAGGTCATGCCGGTGTTTTCGTTCTTCTGCGTCCAGTACAGGTAGACCGTGTGGGCGCAGGACTGCTCGTAGATGGCGTTGGGGTCCATCTCCAGCCCCCAGGCGGCAAGGCCCGAGCTCACGGCGCTTCCCGCGGGGAGGTCCCTCCCGGCGTCAGAGACCGGGACGAGCCTCGCCCCGGCGCAGGCAAGGCGGACAAGGCCCAGGCTCAGGGCCAGGATCAGCAGCAGGGCGAAGCCGCTCAGGGCAGCCATACCGAGTTTTTTCTGAATCATAATTCTCTCCTTTACTGCCGCGGTCCCGCGTCTGCGGGCCGCCGGGTCGAAGCTGCCGGTCATGCCTCCGTCGGGAGGAGCCAGCCCTCCAGGCTGACGCCGCAGGCCTCGTCCACCTTCCGGGCGAAGGCCTCCGGATAGTCCCGCTTCCAGCTCTCCCACTCCTCCGGACGCACCTTCTCCACCTGGGCCAGGAAGCCGCTCACCGCCATGCCGGTGGCGTTGCGGGAGGTGGGAGCCGTGGGGGTGATGGTGTTGATGGCGCCGCCCCGGTCCAGCCAGCCGGGAATGATGGGATCCAGGCGGGACCCGTGGTCCACGTAGCACACCCCGGGCATAAGCCGCTCCGTGACGTAGGCGCCGCAGAGAACGACGCCCCGCTCGTTTTGGACCTTCACGATATCCCCATGCCTGATGCCCCGCTTCTCCGCTTCAGAGGGATGGAGCCACACGGGCTCGTAGAGATACCCGTCCTCCCCCCTGATCTTCATGGTCTCGATCTCCCTCGTCCAGAGGATATCGTCGCACTGGGCGTGCATGCGCCAGCGGCCATGGTTGGACATGCAGAGCAGAGGGTATTTCTCCGCCCGGGAGCTGCTGAGCCGCTCGTCGTGGCTGGGGCCGCTCTCGATCCAGTGGGGCACCGGCGGGCGCTCCGGATCGTCCGGCGTCAGCTCCGCGATCTGGGTGGAATAGAACTCCAGCTTCCCCGTGGGGGTGCTGAGGGGGTGGTTCTCCGGGTCCTGCCAGAATTCCAGCAGCCCGGCGGGGAGCTTGTCCAGCTCCTCCTGGGTGCGGCAGGGGATGACGAAGATCTTGCGCTTTTGGAATTCCTCCCAGGTCATATAGTCCTCGCAGCCGGAGGCCTTGTAGAGGAAGCGCACCCGCTCCTCGTGGGTGAGGCGGCCGGTATAGGCGTCGTAATACTCCCGCCCCAGCTTCTCCGCCACTTTGGCGCAGACGTCGAAATCGCTGAGGCTCTCCCCCACCGGCGGACAGCTGGGCTCCGCCAGGTAGATGCTGGTGAAGGCCCCGGAGGACATATCGTTGGCCAGGTCCGGCAGCTCGTGCTTCGTGGCCACGGGGAAGATCAGGTCGGCAAAATAACAGTCGTTCTCCAGCCAGGGATGCTGGGCGACGATGGTCTCGATGCTCTCGTGCCGATAGGCGCGGATGCTGGCGTTCCCGTCGTTCCAGCAGGTCACCTGACAGGGTGCGTCCGTCCAGATCATGTGGACCCGGCTCATGCCCGGCCTGGGGTACTGCATTTTCTCGAACTGATACTGCTGGGTGGGATAGCGGTGGTTGCCGGGGCCCGGCTGCTGGCTGGAGGAGAAGCACTGCAGGCCTCGCCATTCCGCGTGCCCGTTGAGGATGGCCTCGTGGACGAAGCAGCGGGGGATGAACTGCTTGGGAGCGGGCAGCTGCTTATACAGCTCGATGAGCTCCGGGGCCCGCTCCTTCTGCTCCTTGGAGAGGACGAAGCGGTCCATATTGATGATGGGATCCACGTCCCCCTCCACGGGGCGCAGCGGGTCGGCGCAGGCGGTGATGCGGGGCACGAACTGCCCCTGATAGGGCACGGGATACTCCCGGTTCCACAGGTTCCACTCGATCATTTTGGCCTGGTGGACGCCGGGACGGCCCAGCCCCTGCATGCCCAGGAGCATGACCTCCAGCCGCGCGGGCTCGGAGGCGTAGGGCCCGCGGATATAGGGGCCGCCGTTGCCGTGGATGATGCTGGCGGTGTTCTTCGCCCAGGTGTGGGCCAGGGCCTTGATGGTCCATTCCGGCGTGCCGCATTTTTCGCTGGCCCAGGCCGGGGTCTTGGGGACCCCGTCCTCCCGGCCCAGGACGTAGTCCTCGAATTTATCGAAGCCGTAGGCGTGGGTGGCGATATATTCCCGGTCGTAGGTCCCCTCCGTGATCCAGGTATAGGCGACGGCCAGCTGCAGGGCCGGGTCCGTGTTAGGCAGGACGGGGATCCACTTGTCCGCGTGAATGGCCGCGCCGTAATTCAGGTCCGGGCAGACGTAGACGCTTTTGATGCCGATCTTCGTGAACCAGGAGCAGAGGCGGCTGGGCAGGTTCATGCCGAAGCCCCGGGGCGTCGTCTCCGGGTCGCAGCCCCAGAAGAAGAGCATATCGGAATGCTTCGCGATGTCCGGATAGAGGTTCGTCTGCGGGGCCATTTCTCCTACGGGCTCGCAGCCCCAGACGTACTTCGCGCCCCAGAACCAGCCCTCCCAGGAATCCATGTTGCGCATCTGCAGGGTGTAGCCCCCCATGAGGCTCAGGAGCCGGTTGGGGCAGCCGTGGCTGGGGGCGGTGTTCTTTCCCTCCCCGTGCATGTCCGCCTGGCAGAGAACGGCCTCGCAGCCGTAGGTCTCCCGGATGCGCACGAGCTCGTCCGCCGCGATCTGCGCCGCCTCGTCCCAGGAGATGCGCACGTAGGGGCTCACGCCCCGGTTCTGGGGGTTGCGCTCCCCCTTCGGATCCCAGTCCACCCGCTTCAGGGGCCAGCGCACCCGGTTGCGGGAATAGACCCGCGTCCGGTACCCCAGGCCGAAGGGGGTGATGGTGACCCGGTCCGGAGCGGAAAAGCTGCTGCCCCTGGCCTCGATCTTCCAGGGGTTGCAGTATTTGTCCGTGTATTCCGTATCGTAGAAATAGGGCCTGATCCGCGTGATCCTGCCGTCCGTGGTGTCCACGAGGCAGGGACCGCCGCTCTCCGGTCCCATGAGGCTGAAGCTGGATATGCTCTGGCTGTCCGCCGTAAACTTCGTCGTTTTGTTCAAAGCAATCACCCGTCCGCATGCCGGTCCCGGCTGACGCCGGACCGGGATTTGTTTTCCTTCTCTCATATTCGATATATTATAACCCAGGAAGCGGCGGAGGTCAACGGCGCATTTTCCGCCCGCCCTGCCCTTCCCCCTTGCATTTCCTTCCTCATCGGCTATATAATCGTATAAATAATACTTGCATGAGGAGAGACAGCTTTGGACAGACATTCATACCTGCGGCGCTTCTTTTCCCTGTTTATGGTCGTTCTCCTGCTGACGGGACCGGCGCTTCTCCCCGCCAGGGGGGACCTCTCCGCGGAGGAAAAGGCGGACGCGCTCCATGCCCTGGGACTTTTCAACGGCAAGGGCGTCCTGGCCGACGGCAGACCGGACTATGCGCTGGGAGATCAGGCCAGCCGCAGCGAGGCGGCGACCATGCTCATCCGCCTGCTGGGACAGGAGCGGAAGGCGAAGGCGCAGTATGCCTCCGGCGCTCTGCGGGATCCCTTCACCGACGTACCCGGCTGGGCGAAGGCCAACGTGACCTGGCTGTATGAAAACGGCTACGTCAACGGCATCGGCGGCAGCCTCTACGGCGGTGGCGGGGATCACACGGTGACTGCCCAGCAATTCGCCGCCATGGTCCTCCGAAGCCTGGGCTATCAGGAGAGCGCCGGGGACTTCACCTATGCCCGTGCCCTGGATTTCGCCGTGGAAAAGGGCCTCCTCACCGACGCCCAGCGCAGGACCTGGCAGCAGGACTTCCGCCGGGAGGGCATGGTGGAGATGTGTTACAACGCCCTTTATCTCAACATGCGCGTTTCCGAGCTGACGCTGCTGCAGAAGCTCACGAACGACGGCGTTTTTCTGCGCGTCCCCGAGGCGGCGGCCCCCGCGCAGCTGCGCATACAGCTGAAGTACAAGGGAGGCGGCAGCACCGATCCCTGGTCCGTGGAGGAGCTGCAGGGGCGGATCTCCCCCCTCTGCGGGGATTTTGACGGAGACGGCCGGACGGAGATCCTCTTTACAGACCGCTCCATCTACTGTCTGGACGGGGAGAGCGGGAAAATCGAATGGTTCGTCCCCTCCGGCCACGACGTCACCGAGGGGCTCCTGGAGATGGACGTTTACAGTCCGAATTACAGCTGCTTCGGCGTTCCCGCCCGCAGCCCCATGTATCTGGACGCGGACGGGGACGGGGCGAAGGAGCTCATCACCTTCCACAACGACCGGAGCGGAAAGACCCTGGTGGCGGTCTACGACAGCGGCGGGCGCTTCAAATACCGCTGGACCACGGAGAATCCGGTGATCGCCGCCCATGTGGCCGACCTGAACGGGGACGGACGAAGCGAGTTTGCCTTCGGCTACGGGGTAGGCGCCAGCATGAAGCCCTCGCTGGCCCTCTACAGCCTGGAGGGGAACATGCTCCCCGGCTGGCCGAAGGTACAGGGCTACGGCCTGTATTCCGACTCCATCACCTCCCTGGACCTGGACGGGGACGGCATACAGGAGCTGGTGCTGCTCTACGACGAGGAGCACGCGGAGGCCTACCACATGGACGGCACGGAGGTCCTGGCCTCCGGCGGGGTCTACGCGGGCCTCCCCTGGGGCGGGCTTCCGGTATGCGAGAGCATCGAACAGGAGGAGATGCTGGCGGACTGGGCCAGGAACCACGACTCCAATCACCGGGCCTCCGCCACGGCGGACCGGATCCTGGGCAGCACGAGAGAATCGAAAAACTGCATCATGGGCACCTACGGCGGCGTGGCCGCCGCGGACGTGGACGGCAACGGGAGCAAGGAGCTGGTGTTCACCTGCATGGTGGTGGACGGAAGCCTGGTGATGCGCAATGACACGAACAGCTTCGACGGCATCGCCCGCTATTTCACCCTCTTCATCCTGAATCGGGACCGGACGCGCTACACGAACGCGGCCCTGGGCTACGACTGGCGGCAGATGCCCACGGACACCGGGGTCATCCGGGGCATGGGGGCGGAGACCATCCTCCGGCCGGACAACGGCCCTGTCTGCTCGGACGTGGACGGCGACGGACGGCTGGAGATCCTGTTCAGCTCCCACGACGGCCGCCTCCACTGCTACAGTCTGGACGGCACGGAGCACGGCGCCTGGCCCTATGCCCTCTCCACCCGCTCCGACGGAGACAGCCTCTGCTTCGCATCCAAACCGGTCACCGCCGACCTGAACGGAGACGGGAAGCAGGAGATCGTTTTCACCAGCTACACGGAAAGCAGCCAGGTGGAGCGGCGGGGAAAGGTCTTCGTGCTGGACTATGCCGGGCGGCTCCTGGCCGAGGAGGTGCTGCCGCCCATGTGGGGCCTGGACGGGGACCTGGACAAATACTACGCCAACGGCTCCATGGCCGCTCCGGTCGTGGCGGACGTGGACGGCGACGGACTTCCCGAGATCGCGGTCGCCACCATGAGCTGCGGGATCTGCGTCTACGACGTCCTGCCCTGAGGGCGGCGCGGGGGCTTTACAAGCTGACGAAAAACAGATATAATTTCGAGAAAACGTCGTTTTCTCCCGGCGCGGCCGGGGAAGCCGGGAGGCTTCGGGAAAACGAACTCTTTGTCGAAGGAGCGTTCAATATGAAGGATATGCTGAAGGGCAAGATCGCCTGGGTCACGGGAGCCTCCAGCGGGATGGGCGAAGCCACCGCGCTGACCTTCGGTCAGGAAGGCGCCGTCGTCATCGTGGGCGGCGGACGCAGGAAGGAGCCCGTTCTGGAGACCTGCCGCCGCATTGAGGAGGCCGGAGGCACCGCCCGGTACTACGGGCCGCTGGACGTCTCCGATCCGGAGAACATCCGGGAGCATTACGGGAAGATCATCGCCGAATTCGGCCGGGTGGACATCCTCGCCGCCTTCGCGGGAAAGAGCTTCGACAACGACAATCTGCCCCCCGACGAGCACTGGAAGCGGACCATGGACGTGAATATGAAGGGGATGTACGACTGCTGCATGACCGTCATGCCCGGGATGAAGGAGCAGCGCGGCGGCAGCATCATCGTATGCTCCTCCAACGGGGCTTTCAACCCCACCACTCCCGCCTACGAATACCACATGGCCAAGGGCGCCTGCGAGGCCCTGGCGGTGAATCTCGCCCTGGACGGGGCGGCTTACGGCGTGCGTGTCAACTGCATCAAGCCCGGCTGCATCCTCACCGGCTTCTGGGACGAGCTGATCCCCGACAAGCAGGAGCAGCTGGCCTTCACCGCCCAGATCGCGAGGAAGGAAGTGCCCCTGCAGCGGGCGGGCACCGCCCAGGACATCGCCAACGTGGCGCTGTTCTTCGCCTCCGAGCTCTCCTCCTACGTCACGGGGCTGCGCCTCTACGTGGGCGGCGGCCAGGGCTACATCTATTCCCCCAACCAGAGCTTCCTCCTCTCCGACGACGCGCAGGACACGCTGCCGGTGGGCGTGAGATGACCTCCGTGGAAGCGTCGCCGGCCCTGCGGGGCTTCGTCCGCGTCTGCAGCGACGGGTGGAGCCTGGGCTGGCATGAGCGCAACGGCGGCAACCTCACCTACCGCATGACGGCATCGGACGTGGAGGACTTGCGCGGCGCCTTTTCCTTCGACCGGCCCTGGGTCCCCATGGGGGTCCGGGACGGGAGCCTTGCCGGGGAGCATTTTATCGTCACCGGCAGCGGCAAATATATGCGCAACGCGGCGGACGATCCGGCCGGGAACCTGGGCGTTCTGGAGATCGGCCCGGAGGGCGACCGATACCGCATCGTATGGGGCCTGGAGAACGGGGCCAGGCCCACCAGCGAATTCGACAGCCACTATCTCTGCCACGCGGTGCGCGCCGCGGCCACCGGCGGGAAGACCCGGGTCATGTACCACGCCCACCCGGCCAACATCGTGGCTCTGACCTTCGTGCTGCCGCTGACGGCCGCCGCCTTCTCCCGGGCCCTGTGGCAGAGCGAAACGGAGTGCCCCATGGTGTTCCCCAACGGCGTCGGCGTCGTGGAATGGATGGTCCCCGGCGGCCCGGAGATCGCGGAGGCCACCCGGCAGGCCATGGCGCAGTACGACGCGGTGGTCTGGGCCCATCACGGGCTCTTCACCTCCGGGCCGGATTTCGATTCCGCCTTCGGACTTATGCACACCATCGAAAAAGCCGCGCAGATCCGGGTGCTGGCGCTTTCCGCCGGCCAGGGACAGCTGCGGCAGGTCATTCCCGACGACGGGCTGCGCCGGGTGGCCGAGGCTTACGGACATCAGCTCAACGAATCCCTGCTTAGAGAGTAGGCTGCCAGGAGGCAGCGAAAGGAGACGGACAAACATGTCAAATACCGGCAGTTTTCGCAGCGCCATCAACGGCTTCAACCGGCAGGACGTGCAGGATTATCTGGAGTCCGCCGCGGCCCGCTACAACACGCTGAAGAAGGAACGCAACGATCTGGAGAAGCTCCGCCAGGAGCAGTCGGCGCAGATGCGCGCCCTGGAGGAGGCAGCCGGCGAATGGGAGCAGAAGCTCCTGGCCTCCCGGGAGGAGCTGGAGGCGGCCCTGACGCAGAATGCCGGGCTGGAGGGCAGCCTGGCCGAGCTGCAGGAGCAGCTGGAGGGCGCCGCAGCCGAGCTGGCCGAAACGAAGAAGGCCCTCGGCGAGGAGAAGGCGGCCCGCAGCCGGGCCGAGGAGGCCTGCCGCAGCACGGAGGGCGAATCGGAGGAGACCGTCCTGCTTCGCTCCAGGCTGGCGGAGGCCGAGGGCAAGGTCTCCGAATATGAGCTCGTGAAGGAGCGCCTGGCCACGCTGGAGCTGGACGCCAGCCGCCGGGCCGCCGAGATCGAGCGGGAGGCCCGGCTGGAGGCGGAGGCGATCCTCCGGAAGGCCGGGGAGGAAGCGGAGGCCCTGAAGCAGGCCGCCCGGACCGAGGCCGAAGCCATCCGCAGCGCGGCGAAGGAGGCGGAGGCCGCCATGGTCGCCCAGCGGGCGGAAGCGTCGGAGAGCTTCCGGTCGTCCCTGCGGGGCGCTGCCTCGGAAACCGATTCCGTCGCGGGGAAGCTGAGCGACGAGCTGGGCCGCTTTACGGAGCGGCTGAAGGAATACGCCAGGGCAATGACGGCCGCCGCCGCCGGCTTCGACCCGCCCTCCTCCGAAGACGCCGAGGCGGAAGCGCCGTGCTCCTGCCCGGAGGGCGAAGGGGAAGCCTGCGCCTGCGAGGGAGAGACCCCGGCCGAAGAGAACTGCGAGTGCGCCGATGCCTGAGGACCTGAGCGCGCAGATCCTGCGCAGGAAGAGCTTCCGCAGCTTCCGTCAGGAGCCCCTCAGTCAGGACCTGATGGACGATCTGATCGATTTTCTCTCGGAGCTGACGCCGCCGGCGGAGGACATCGACTGGAACTTCGACACCCTTCCCTACCTGGACATGGTGAAGCTCTGCATGAACGAGCCGGGGGTCAAGGCCCCCTGCTACCTCCTGCTGCGGGCGGAGCGCAAGCGCTTCAGCCTGCAGAACTGCGGCTATCTGGGGGAGATGGCAGCCCTCTACCTCACTTCCCGCAACGTGGCCACCTGCTGGCAGGGCAGCGTGATCATCCAGCAGGGAAACGATTTCCCCGGCAGCCTCCCCTTCGTCACGGCCCTGGCCCTGGGCATGTCGGACGAGGAATTCCGGAAAGACGCCTCGGAATTCGACCGCAAGCCCTATGACAGCATGGTCTACAACCGGGAGGAAGCCTACCGGCCCATCCTGGAGGCGGCGCGGCTGGCCCCCTCCGCCTTCAACCGGCAGCCCTGCGTTTTCGTCACGGACGACCGGAAGCGCATCCACCTCTACCGCCGCCAGAAGCTGTTTGCCAACCCCGTAAAGGAATTTGAGCAGTGCGTGGATTCGGGCGTCGCCCTGGCTCACCTGGAGCTGGGTGCCCGGGCGGCAGGCTTTGAACCGAAGCTGGAGCGCCTCCGTCCGGAGCCGAGGTTCAAGCGGGGCCTCGCCTATCAGGCCACCGTCGTGCTGGCGTGAATACGACTTATATCTTGCGGCCGCCGGGGCGAAACGCCCCGGCGGCCGCAGCGCGTCGGGAAAGCCCGGGCAGGGGCTTCTTTGACATACTTCGGTTGCAGACAAACCCTTGCTTCCGGGACTCGACGCGCATGGGGGATGTGTGCAGGGG
>JAFXUU010000012.1 GCA_017524845.1 Oscillospiraceae bacterium | reverse complement strand
TCCAGCTTCTCCCGGTTGAGTCCCTGGAGGGCGATCAGGCGCATGTCGCAGATGGCCTGGGCCTGTACCTCGCTGAGGCCGAAGCGGACCATCAGGTTCTGCTTTGCGTCGTCGTAGCTGCTGCGGATGATACGGATGACCTCGTCGATGTTGTCCTGGGCGATGAGCAGGCCCTCCAGCAGATGGGCCCGTTCCTGGGCCTTGCGAAGGTCGAAGCGGGTGCGGCGGAGGATGAGGTCCTCCTGGAAGGAGATGTATTCCTCCAGCATCTGCTTGAGATTGAGCACCTTGGGCTGGGTCTGGTCGTTCACCAGGGCCAGCATGATGACGGAGAAATTGGACTGGAGCTGGGTCTGGGCGTAGAGGCGGTTGAGCACCACCTGGGGATTGGCGTCCCGCTTCAGCTCAATGACGATGCGCATGCCGTTGCGGTCCGACTCGTCCCGCAGGTCGCTGATGCCGTCCAGCCGCTTGTCCTGCACCTGCTCCTTGATGCTCTTGATCAGCAGGCTCTTATTCACCTGATAGGGCAGTTCCGTGACGATGATGCGGATGCGGTCCTTGTTGAATTCCTCAAATTCCGCCCGGGCGCGGACCACCACCTTGCCCTTGCCGGTGGCGTAGGCGGCCCGGATGCCGGCGCGGCCCATGATGATGCCCCGGGTGGGGAAATCCGGGCCCTTGACGTGCTCCATGAGCTCCGCAACGTCCGCGTCGGGATCGTCCAGCAGGCAGACGACGGCGTCGATCACCTCGGCAAGGTTGTGGGGCGGGATGTTGGTGGCCATGCCCACGGCGATGCCGGAGGAGCCGTTGACCAGCAGGTTGGGGAAGCGGCTGGGGAGGACCCGGGGCTCCTTCCGGCTCTCGTCGAAGTTGGGGTCCCAGTCCACGGTCTCCTTCTCGATGTCCCGGAGCATCTCATCGGCGATGCGGGACATCCTGGCCTCGGTGTACCGGTAGGCCGCGGGGGGATCCCCGTCCACGGAGCCGAAGTTGCCGTGCCCGTCGATGAGCATGTAGCGCATGGAGAATTCCTGGCCCATGCGCACCAGGGCGTCGTAGACCGAGGCGTCTCCGTGGGGATGGTATTTGCCCAGGACGTCGCCCACGGCGGTGGCGCACTTTTTGTAGGCGTTGTTGTGGGTCAGGCCGCTCTCATACATGGAGTAGAGGATGCGCCTGTGCACGGGCTTCAGCCCGTCCCGCACATCGGGCAGGGCGCGCCCCACGATGACGCTCATGGCATAGTCGATGTAGCTGGTCTGCATCTCCTTTGCCAGCTCGGCTTCGGTGATCACCTGGTCGGGGAACACGATGTCCTCCGGCTTATAGCTTCTGTTGTGTGCCATAGCTTATCCTTTCGATCTGCGATCGCTCGTTGTCAGATCCGCATCCGTTCCCGCTGCTCACGGCGTCCCCGCCCGATCGGCTCGCGGCAGGTCGCAGAGGAGCGAAACCTTCCCGAAAGCCGCCGGATCGTCCCCGGCGGCGGGATAGACCTCGACCTTCAGCCGCAGGAGTTCCCCTGTGGAAAGATCGAAGAGCCTTTCGGAGGGCTTCCCGTTTTCCCGGAGCACGGGACACACGCAGAGGTGAACGTCGTCCTCCAGCAGGCGGAGCAGCAGCTCCGCCGACGCCGGCGTCACCACAGACGCCAGGTCCTGCTCCTCCACCCGGAGCATGAGGGGCCCCCGCGCGGGAAGGTACATCGTCCGTTCGTCCAGGTCGATCTCCGTTCCGGCGGTACGCTCCTTCCGCAGCTGCCGTCGGGCCTCCGCCAGGGCCAGGGCCGCTTCCCTCCAGTCCCCGGCGCCGACCAGGCGAAACCAGGACCGGTCGGTGGCGTTTTCAAAGAATCCCCGGTATCCGGAAGGCGCACTTCCGCTTATGACCCTGTCCTCAAAGACGCAGGCCAGCGCAGGCTCGTCCTCCTCCGGGTACTCCCTCGGCTCCAGCTCCGCCTCCGCAAGGCAGAAATAGAGGAAGTCCGGCCCGACGGGCGGATGGGCGGCGCCCTTCAGGATCTGCAGGGTCCTGTGCTCGGAATGGTCCCGAAGCCCGTCCGCCGTCACCATGAAGACGTGGATATCTCCCTCCTCCAGCCACTGCCGGAGCAGAGTCTCCTTTTCGCCGCCCAGAGCCTCCAGAAGCTTTTCGTCCCGAACGAACAGCCAGACAGGGCGGTGGGCGTCGATCAGGAGCTTCCGCTTCAGGAATACGCTGTCCCTCTGCTGGTACAGGGGCAGCCATCCGCCGGGCAGGCGCTTCCTGATCTGACGGCGCAGGGAAATAAGCGCCTCCGCCGCGGCCCGGAGCTCGTACTTGTCCGCGAGCATCAGGCACTGGTGCAGATACGGCGCGGGATCCGCGGCCTTCATGAGCTCGGACAGGGTGAAGAGGAGCAAACCATCCAGGGCCGTGCGATGGAGGCGGAAGTCGGGCGGAGCCGCCTTGCTCTGCCGGGTGCGGGCAGTTCTGCGCATGGTTTCCAACTCCTCCTTCCGTTTCCTCCGCTTCCGGCCCTCCCTCGCCCGCTTCCGCAGGAAGCCCGCCAGGAACGCCGGGAGGGGGAGGCAGAGCAGGACCTCGAAAAGCAGGGCGAAGGGAGAACGGAAGCCGCCCCCCAGGAGCCCCGACAGCGAAGCCAGCAGGAGCCCGTAGGGCACGAGGAACAGGATCAGGATCACCGCAAGGGCGGTGAGGCCGCCCTTCAGCAGCCGCCGGGCCTTCGGCCGCAGCCTTCGGGCGGCCGTCCGCAGCTTCCGGCTGTATTCCGGCAGCTCCCGGACTATCATCAGCAGCCTCCGGGGACTTATCACGGCGGCCTCCCTTCCTCAGGGCTTGTCCCCCCTCCGCAATCCGGGGATCGCCTCAAATATCCAGATTGTTGACGTATCTCGCGTTGGTTTCGATCCAGGCCCGGCGGGGCTCTACCTCCTCGCCCATGAGCAGGGAGAAGATCTGGTCGGCCTGAATGGCGTCCCCCAGAGTGATGCGCCGGAGGGTGCGCTTCTCCGGATCCATGGTGGTGTCCCACAGCTCGTCCTTGCTCATTTCGCCCAGGCCCTTGTAGCGGGCGATGTCCACCTTGGCGTTTGGATTGTCCCCCCGCATTTCGGCGGATACCCGGTCCCGTTCCTCGTCAGAATAGGCCACCCGCTGGGTCTTTCCCCTGGTGAGCTTGTAGAGGGGCGGTACGGCGGAATAGACGTAGCCGTTTTCGATGAGGGGGCGCATATAGCGGAAGAAGAAGGTGAGCAGCAGCGTGCGGATATGGCTGCCGTCCACGTCGGCGTCCGCCATGATGATGACCTTGTGGTAGCGGAGCTTTTCCAGGTTGAAGTCCTCGCCGATGCCGGCCCCCAGGGCGGCGATCACCGGCTGGAGCTTCTCGTTTTTATAGATCTTCTCCGCCCGGGCCTTCTCCACGTTGAGCATCTTGCCCCACATGGCCAGCACCGCCTGGAAGCGGCTGTCCCGCCCCTGGTTGGCGGAGCCCGCCGCGGAGTCCCCCTCCACGATATAGATCTCGCAGAGGGCGGGATCCTTCTCGTTGCAGTCCTTCAGCTTCTCCGGCATGCCGCCGGATTCCAGCCCGCTCTTGTTTCGGATGGCCTCCCGGGCCTTTCTGGCGGCCTCCCGGGCGCGGGAGGCGGTGAGGGCTTTTTCCATGACCACCCGTCCAACGGTGGGGTTCTCCTCCAGGAATTCCGTGAGCTTCTCCTGCAGGATCCCGTCCACCAGGGTGCGCATCTCGCTGTTGCCCAGCTTGTCCTTGGTCTGGCCCTCGAACTGGGGATTTGTGAGCTTCACGCTGATGACGGCGGTCATTCCCTCGCGGCAGTCGTCCCCGGAGAGGCTCTCCCCCTCCTTCAGCAGGCCGATCTTCCGGCCGTAGGCGTTGAGCACCCGGGTCAGGGCCGTCTTGAAACCGGTCTCGTGCATGCCGCCGCCGGGGGTGCGGATGTTGTTGGCGAAGGAATCGATGACCTCGTTGTAGCTGTCGTTCCACTGGAGGGCGATCTCCGCCTCGCTTTCCTCCCGGATGCCCGCGACGTAGATCACATCCGGGTGCAGGGGCTGCTTGGAGCGGTTGAGGTAGGTGACGAATTCCCGTATGCCTCCCTCGTAGCAGAGGGAATCCCGCTTTTCGGCTTCCTCCCCCTCCGCGCTGCCGGGCCGCTCGTCTGCGATGGTGATGCGCAGGCCCGCGTTCAGGAAGGCCTGCTCCCGCATACGGGCATGGAGGGTCTCGTAATCGTAGACCGTGTCCTCGAACATCTCCGGATCCGGCTTGAAGCGGACGGTGGTGCCCGTCCGGTCGGTCTGGCCCACGATCCTCATGTCCTGGGTCTTGTCCCCCCGGCTGAACTTCATCTGATAGATGCTGCCGCCCCGGTGGACCTCCACCTCCAGCCATTCGGAGAGGGCGTTCACCACGCTGGCGCCCACGCCGTGGAGGCCGCCGGAGACCTTGTAGCCTCCGCCGCCGAATTTGCCCCCGGCGTGGAGCACGGTGTACACCACCTCCAGGGCGGGCTTTCCCGTCTGCTCCTGCACGTCCACGGGGATGCCGCGGCCATCGTCCTCCACGCGGATGACGTCTCCCGGCTCGATGGCGACGGCGATATGATGACAGTAGCCTGCCAGGGCTTCGTCTATGGCGTTGTCCACGATCTCATAGACCAGATGGTGCAGGCCGGAGGAGGAGGTGGAGCCGATGTACATGCCCGGCCGCAGCCGGACGGCCTCCAGGCCCTCCAGCACCTGGATCTGCGACGCGTCGTAGGCGCCCTGTGTTTCCTGCAGCTTCTTCAGGTCTTCCATCTGTTCCGACATGCTCTTTCTCCTTAAAGTCCCAAAACAGTTAACATAACAGGTAGTAGCCAATCAAAATTTCAACTGTTGATTATCCCTGTTTCCCAACGCTTCAGCAGGGTGGAGGAATTGAGCTGGCTCAGCCAGAGGGTGCGCTTTCCCCCGCTCTCCGTAAGCACGAAGGACTTGGGCAGCTCGCCGGATACGTCCGCCACCTGCCCGGCCTTTTCCGCTCCGGCCAGGAACTCCCGGGTGATGCGGGAGGTGCTGGCGTTGTCCAGGTCGAAGACGCCGACGACGCTCTTTTTCGGCACGACCACGTCCTGACCCAGGAAAAGATAGGTGCTCTGCTTCATAAAACCTCTGACTTCTATTCCCGGACGGCCGCTACAGCAGCCGGTTCCAGCCCTCCAGGAGCACGGGATGCCCCTCCACATACTTCTGCCGGAAGACCTCCGCCGTTTCCCTGTCGGCGACGATCTCCCGCGGGTATTCCTTTTCGATCTTCCCGTATTCTTCCTCGCTGATCTCCGCGGTGGTGAAATAATCGTCGTTCCGGTTCGGATACCCGTGCCAGGCGAAATACTGCTTCCTGCCCTCCGCCGTGCGGAAGCCGCAGCCGAAGCGCACCTGATTGGAGATCACCCGGAATCCATAGTCCCTGTCCTCCTGCGCCACTGCCCGTCCCTCCGTATCTTACCCGATCGCACCGTTTTCCACACGGATGATCGTGCCGCCCGTGCGGCGGCAGACCTCCTCCTCGTCGCAGCAGGTGATGAGGACCTGCCCGTCCTGAATGGAATTGAGCACGTAATCCTGGCGTACGGCGTCCAGCTCGCTGAGTACGTCGTCCAGGAGCAGAACGGGGGCGGAGCCCAGCTCGGCCCGGCAGATGGCCCACTCGGCCAGCTTCATGCTGAGGGCGGCGGTGCGGATCTGGCCCTGGGAAGCGAAGCGCCCCGCCTCGTTCCCGTCGATCCGGACGGCGATATCGTCCTTCTGCACCCCGGCCAGACACTGGCCCGCGTCGATCTCCGCCCGGCGCAGCCGCTCCTGCTGGCTGAGGAGGGCGTCCAGCAGTTCCCGGGCGCTCAGCTCCAGAGGCTCGTCTACGGAGGAGATCGTGCGGTACCTGAGCTGCAGCCGCTCCTCCCGCCCGGAAATGTCCCGGTGCAGATCCCCGGCGGCTTCGGCGGCCCGGGCGCACCAGCTGGCCCGGTAGCGGATGAGCTCCGCGCCGTATTTCGCCAGGTTGAGGCTGAATTCGTCCAGCACGTCCATCATGTCCGGCCGCTCCCGGTAGTCCCGCAGGATGCGCACCTTCTGATCATAGATGCGGTGAAAGCCCGCCAGGAGCTCGGCGTATTTTGGGCGGAGCTGGCTGATGGCCAGGTCCATGTATCTGCGGCGTTCCGCCGCGCCGCCCCGGATGAGGTCCAGATCTCCGGGGCAGAAGAGCGTGCAGGCGAAGCGGCCGGCCAGCTCCGAAGCGGACTTCATGCGCACGCTGTTGACGAAAATCTTTTTCCGCTCCCGGCGGCTGAGATAGATGTCGATCTGCTGCTCCCTCGTTTCGGAGGCCACGCGCCCCGTGAGGGCCGCCTCCGTATCCTCCAGCCGGATCACGTCCCGGTCGGCCCGGGTGCGGAAGCTGCGGGCCCCTACCAGGTAATACACCGCCTCCAGCAGATTCGTCTTTCCCTGGGCATTGCGGCCGGTGATCACATTGACCCTGGGATCGAAATCGCAGGCCGCGTCCCGGTAGTTGCGGAAGCTCCGCAGCTCGATACGGTCTATCCGCATGGCGCGGAAACCCGGAGCGCCTTCGTCCCCAGAATCACCAGGTCCCCGTCCCGGAGCTTCCTGCCCCGCTGGGTACAGACTTCTCCGTTGACCAGGACCTCTCCCTCCTGAATGCGGATCTTCGCCTCCCCGCCGGTCCCGGCAAGGCCCGCAAATTTCAGCAGCGCTTCCAATCGGATAAACGGAGTTTCGATCTTAATCGTGTTTTCTTCCATATCTATTACTTATTAACTATTGCTTAGCCTTCTCCCGTCCGGATACGGACCGGCAGGATGAGGTAGAGGAAGCTCCCGTCGCCGCTCTCCGGGAGAATGACGCAGGGGGAGGTGGGGCCGGAGAGCTGCAGCAGCAGCTGATCCGTGGGCGCGGCCCGGAGAGCGTCCAGCATATAGCGGTTGTTGAAGCCGATCTCCAGGCCTTCCGCGTCGCCCTCCAGGGCGCACTCGTCGGTGGCCTTGCCCAGGGCCGTGGCGGTGGACAGCTTCAGAAGTCCGTTTTCAAAAACGCAGCGCACGGGGCTCTTGTACTTTTCGCTGATCATAAGGCTCACCCGCTCGAAGACGCTGAGAAGGAGCTTCCGGTCGGCCTTCAGGCTGAATTTGCTCTCCTTGGGCACGGACTTCCGATAATCCAGGAATTCGCCCTCCAGGCGGCGGGAGATGATCTCCGTATCCCCCACGGAGAACATGATGTGCCGGGCGCCCAGGCTGACCACGGCCTCCTCCTCGCTGTCCCCGGCCACCTTCTGCGCCTCGGAGAGGGCGGCGCCGGGCACCACGAAGGAGGTAGTGAGCTCCGTAGGCTCATCCAGCTTTTCCCGGCGCTGGGCCAGGCGGTATCCGTCCACGGAGGTAACGGTGAGCTCCCCGTCCGCGATCTCGAAGAGGCTGCCGGTATGCACCGGGCGGCTCTCGTTGGTGCTCACGGCGAACAGCGTCTCTCCGATCATGGACTGCAGCTTCTTTTCCTGGATGCGGAAGGATTTCTGCGCCTCCACGCTGGGCAGCTCCGGAAATTCCTCCGCGGCGATGCCCATGATCTCGAAATAGCTCATGCCGCAGCTGAGCTTCACCAGCAGGCTCGCGTCGGAAGTGAAGCTGACGACGCCCTCCGGCATCTTCCGCAGGATCTCTCCCAGAAGGCGGGCGTTCAGCACCAGGCGGCCCTCCTGAACGATGTCGGCCTCCAGCTTTGTGCGGATCCCGGTTTTCAGGTTGTAGCCGGAAACGGTGAGCTCCGTGCCGCCGGTCTCGAAAAGGAGGCCCTCCAGAGCACCGATGGTGCTTTTCAGGGCCACGGTGCGGCTGGCGATGGTAACGGCGTTCAGCAGCAGGCTGCGGTCACAGTTGAGTTTCATAAGGATCATCCTTTCTGCGCAGGATAGGAGAAAAGGTATTTTTAGTTATAGTAGTACGTAGGAACGAAAAACGGTGGAAAAGAGGGGAAAGCCCTTGATAAACAAGGAAAAAGGCTGTGGAAAGAAATGTGGAAAACGGGAGGGGCTGTAAACAGGCAAAAAATGGCAGATACGTTGTCCACAGGCCTGTGGAAAAACAGTGGTGAAAAATGTGGAAAAGAGGAAAGGACCGTCACTTGTTCGTGATGTTGGCGGTCACGTCCCGGGCGGCGTCGGCCAGGGAGGGATTGTTGGCGATGCTTTCCTCGATCTTGCGGATGGAATGGAGGACGGTGGAATGGTCGCGGCCGATCACGTCGCCGATCTGCTCCAGGGTGAGGCCAGTGAGCTTGCGGATGAGGTAGATGGCCATCTGCCGGGCGTCGGTGACGTTGCGGGTCTTCCCCTTGCCGACCACCTCCTCCGGCGTGACGTTGTAAAAGTCGGCGATCTTGGAGATGATGTAGTCCGGCGCGTAGGCCTTTTCGCTGTCGATGATGTCCTTGGTGACGTCCTTCACCAGGTCCATGCTCATGGCGTCGATGCCCTGGAGATTGATGTGGGCGCGGATCCTTTTCAGGATGCCCTCGATCTGCCGGATGTTGGCCTTGATATTCTCGGCGATGTAGAAGGATGCCTCCTCCGACAGGGGAATGCCCAGGCTGGAGGCCTTTGCCCGGACGATGGCCACTCTCGTCTCGTAGTCCGGGGGCTGGATATCCATCATGACGCCGCCCTCGAAGCGGCTCTTCAGCCGGTCCTCCAGGCGCAGCATCTCCTTGGGAGGCCGGTCGGAGGTGAGGACGATCTGCTTTCCGGCCTCGTACAGGGTGTTGAAGGTGTGGAAGAACTCCTCCTGGACCGCGGCCTTGCCGGCGATGAACTGGATGTCGTCCACCAGGAACAGATCGGCCTGCCGGTATTTTTCCCGGAATTCCCGGTTTCGGCCCGTCTTGATGGCCTCTATCAGCTCGTTGGTGAAATCGTCCCCTTTTATATACACTATGCGGTATTCGGGACCCCTATTCCGCAGCACGTGGGCGATGGAATAGAGGAGGTGGGTCTTGCCCAGGCCGGAGTCCCCGTAGAGCAGGAGGGGGTTGTATTCCCGGGTAGCGCCCTCCGCCACCGCCTTGGACGCCGCGAAGGCCATGCGGTTCGTGTTGCCCACGATGAATTTCTCAAAGGTGAAGTCGCTGCCGCCGAAGGGGTCCGGCTCCGGCTTCTTCTTCCGTTCCAGATAGCGCTCCATCTCCTCCGTGGTCAGGAGGCTGATCTCGAAATCGGCGGCGAACAGTTCCCGGAGCACCTTCTTCAGCAGCTCCGCATAGCGGGTGGAGATGACGTCCCGGCTGTACTCGCTGGGGCAGTGGAGCAGGAGCATGTTCTCCTGTACTTCCAGGATGCTGCAGGAGCCGAACCAGGTATCCACGGCGGTACCGGAGATGTCGCGCTCCATCAGTTTTTTGATTTCCTTCCAAAGGTCGGCGTTGGAATTCACGGGTCTTCTCCCTTCTCTCCGGCAGGCCGGCAGGATGCGGCGCCCGATGGTGCTGTTTATTCGATTTATTATAGCAGAAAACTCACCGGAAAGCAAATGAAAAGCCCTTTTTTTGACAGGAAACGGAAGGTTTTTCCCCCGCCTCCGGGCAAGGAGCTGCGGTTTCCCCCGGGGCTTCTTGACAGGGCGGAAAACTCTGCTATGATGGTATACAGACAAATAAAAAAGGAGGGTATACCAATGTACGACAAAAAGCTCATCCTCTATTATTCCGAGAGCGGCAACACCAAGAAGCTGGCGGAGATGATCCAGGCCGCCGTGGGCGGCGAGCTGCGGGACATCAAGGACCCCAAGCCCGATTTCTCAGCCTATGACCTCATTTTCATCGGCACGCCCAACCACGCCGCCACCATGGCCAAGCCCGTCAAGGAGTTTATCGACGGGGCGGACTGGACCGGCTGCACCGTGGCCCCCTTCTGCACCCACGGCATGGGCGGCCTGCAGAACGTGGGCGACGATATCACCGCCGCCTGCAAGGGCGCCAAGAAGGTGTTCCCCGCCCTGCCTGTGAAGGGCGTGGACGTGGACGCCGCCGGCGACAAGCTCAAGGACTGGTTGGCGTCCCTGGGTCTGTAAGCGCAGGAAAGCAGAAAAAACGGGGAGGCTGCCGCAAATAATGCGGCAGCCTCCCGCTTCGGTTTTCGGAGAAAGTCCGGCACACAGGGAATCCCGACGATCAGCCCTCGCTTTTCGGAGCGCCGCCGGGCTTCTTGTTGCCCCGGTGGAAATAGCGGCGGTGATAATTGCCGTGCTTCTTTTCGCCGCCCTCCGCCTTCTCCGCGGCGGCCTGGGCCTTGGGCCCGGCGTTCTGGGGGCGGTTCTGGTTCTTCGGCGGCCTGGGCCGGGATTCCTGCTTCTTCTCGAATTTCTTTTCCCCTTCGGCAGGCTTTTTCTTCTCGCCCGCGGGAGCTCCGGCCTCCTGGGGCCTGTCCTTCCGCTCGCCGCCCCGGTTCTTCCGGCGGCTGCGGCTGCGGCCCTCCTTCTTTTCGGCAGGCTTTGGCTCCATGAGGGCCTCAGCCAGGCGGTTGCCCAGCCTTCCGGGCTGATCCCCCGCGTAGAGGCTCAGATCCGGCAGGTCGGACACCGCGGGCGCGGCCTCCTCCGGCTTGGGCTCGATATACTCCCCGTTGAGGGTGTAGCCCAGGCGGTCGACGGGATAGGTCTGCACACTGTTGTCCGCGGAATCGGCCAGGCGCACCTTCACCGTGCGCCGCAGGAGGTTCACCTCCGTCACGGTGCCCTTGCCCTTGGGCGTGTCCACGGAGGCCTCCGCCTTGGGCAGGGTCTTGATCAGATGCTCGTAGGCCTCCTGCTCGTATTTCAGGCAGCACATGAGGCGGCCACAGGTGCCGGAGATCTTGGTGGGGTTCAGGGAGAGGTTCTGGGTCTTGGCCATCTTGATGGACACGGGCTGGAACTCCTCCAGGAAGGTGGAGCAGCAGAAGGGCCGTCCGCAGATGCCCAGGCCGCCCAGGAGCTTTGCCCCGTCCCGGACGCCGATCTGCCGCAGCTCGATGCGGGTGTGGAAGAGACCGGCCAGATCCTTCACCAGCTCCCGGAAATCCACCCGCCCGTCGGAGGTGAAGAAAAAGAGGATCTTTCCGCCCTCGAAGGCATATTCCACGTCCACCAGCTTCATGTCCAGGCCGTGGGCCCGGATGCGCTCCTCACAGAGGGTGAAGGCGCTCTTTTCCCTTTTGCGGTTCAGCTCTGCCACCCGGAGATCCTCGGCCGTGGCCAGACGCACCACCGGCCGCAGGGGCGGCACGATCCGCTCCTCCGGCACCTCGTGGACGCCCTCCACGCATTCGCCCAGCTCCAGGCCCTTGCTCGTTTCCACCACGACGCCGGCGCCCTCCTCGGGCGTCAGCTCGCCGGGATCGAAATAATAGCTCTTTCCGCGGTTGCGGAAGCGCACGTTGACTACGTTCGGCATTGCGTGTCCTTTCTCTCAATCCGCCATGCGCCGGATCGTCTCCGGCTCTTCGAAAATCATGCTTTCCAGCCAGCCCAGGCAGTGGCCGGGGCTCACGTTCACCCTTCGCATCTCCCGCATCCGGGACACGAGGACGGCCAGGGCCAGGGCCCGCTCCCGCAGGGGGCCCTCGGCGGCCTTTGCCCGCAGTCCGGCGGCCTCCTCCAGGGCGTCCGTCAGCGCGTCGAACTTCTCCCGCTCCAGCTTCTCGCAGGGGAAGGCCGCGGCCGCCCAGGCCAGGGGGTCCCGCTTCACGAAGGCCTCAGCCAGTCTCGCGGCGTCCTCCGAGGCGGCGTCCTCCTCCGGGCCGGGAGAGGTCCGCAGGATGAAGCAGCGGGAGCGTACCGTGGGCAGAAAAGAGCCGGGATTCTTTCCCAGAAGCAGGAAGGCCGCGGCGGCGGGAGGCTCCTCCAGCACCTTCAGCAGCGCGTTCTGGGCGCTGGGATTCAGGGCGTCCGCCTCCGGGATGAGGAAGACCTTGCGCCCGGCCTCGTTGGGGGCCACCCAGGCCTCCTGCCGCAGCTCGCGCACCTGTTCCACGGTGATGTCCCGTTTGTCGGGGTTTCGGAGCAGACGGATCAGGTCCGGGTGGATATCCGCTTCCACCTTGCGGCAATGGGGACAGCGGCCGCAGGGCTTCTCGCCCTGCCCCGAACAGAGCAGGGCCCTGGCGGCATAAAGGGCGAGCCTTTCCCGCTCCGCCCCGTCCTCCCCCAGCAGCAGCCAGGCATGGCTCAGGCGGCCGCGGGCGGCCAGCTCCCGGATCTGGGCATAAGGTTCCACAGGCAGCCTCCGGCATGATATTCCGCATGGATACTTTTCCACATTTATCATGGAATTTTACCATGCCCGGCGCGGCTTTGCAAGCCCCCGCGGGCGTCCTTATTTGCCGGAATGGCAAGCATCGCCGCTGCGCTGCAATGCCTGCAGATTCCGGCAAAACGTCCTTTCCAAAACGCAGACGCCGGTCTTGCGTTTCCGTTCCGCTGTGGCGGGGACGGGAGGACGAAGACGCGAAAACGCCCCCGGCCGGGCAAACCCGGACGGGGGCGTGATTTCGCCTGTCAGCCGATGGCGTTGAGCTTCTTGGTGAGCCTGCTCTTTTTGCGGGCCGCGTTGTTCTTATGGATCAGATGGTCGGCAACGGCCTGATCCACCGTCTTGACGGCAGCCGCGTAGGCCTCCCGGGCAGCGGCCTTGTCGCCTTCCTCCGCTTTCAGCTCGAACTTCTTGATCTCGGTCTTCATGCGGGATTTCTTGGCCTTGTTGGCCGCATTCTGCAGCTTGGACAGCTGGTCGCGCTTGGACGCCGATTTGATATTGGGCAAAACACTCACCTCCTCAGTCATCATCTCAGTCCGTGCGGATAGACAATATAACACCTTTCCGGAAAAAGTGCAAGGATTTTTTTCAGAAAATTTCACACCCCGGAAAAAACCGCCGGAAAGGGGGCAGAATAGCCCCGGAAGGAGGCGGGAGCCCATGAAGCGCACGGATCTGGCCCTGGAGGCCCGGGAGCTCTGGGGGGAGCGGGCCGGCGGCGGCCTGCCCGCGGGGGTGTCCGCGGAGGAAAGGGAGGAGGCGGGCTGCCGGGTGGAGGCCCTGCGCATCGCTTCGCCGGAGGGGGCGGAGGCCCTGGGGAAGCCCGAAGGAACCTATATCACCCTGACGCCGGAAGCCTTCCTCCGCCGGGAGGAGGGAGCCTTCGAGGCCGCAGCCGTCCTCCTGGGGCGGCTGCTGCGGGAGCTGCTGGGGCTGGGAAAGGAGGCTTCGGTGCTGGTGGCGGGGCTGGGGAACGAGGCCGTGACCCCGGACGGACTGGGGCCGAGGACCCTCCGACACGTCCTGGCCACCCGGCATCTGGTGGAGGCCCGGCCGGAGAGCTTCGGCTTCTTCCGGCCCACGGCGGTGCTGGAGACCGGGGTGCTGGGCAATACCGGCATGGAGAGCGCGGAGCTGGTGAAGGCCGTGGCGGAGAAGCTGAGGCCAGACGCGGTGATCGCTGTGGACGCCCTGGCCGCCCGGCGGCTGGGACGGGTGTGCCGCACGGTGCAGCTGACGGATACGGGCGTCGTCCCCGGCTCCGGGGCGGGCAACCGGCGCAGCGAGCTCAACCGGGAGACCCTGGGGGTCCCCGTGATCGCCGTGGGCGTCCCCACGGTGGTGGACGCCGGGACCCTGGCCGCCGATCTCACGGAGCTGGCCGGCATCGGCAGCCCCGCCCCGGAGGATTTCGGGAAGCACGGCGAAGAGATGATCGTCACGCCCAGGGACATCGACGAAAAGCTCTCCGCCGTGGCCCGGCTCCTGGGCTACGGCATCGATCTCGCCCTCCACGACCTGGGTCCCGCGGACGTGACGGCCCTCGTCGGCTAGGGCCCGCCCTTGTATTCCGCGCTCGCCGGTGGTATACTCTCTCCGCCGGAGGGCGGGAGAGGGGGCAGAGCATGTACCGCATATTTCTGGTGGAGGACGACCGGGGGATCGCGGAGGCCATCGCGGCGCAGACGGCGCTGTGGGACATGGAGACCGTGTGCGTCCGGGATTTCCGCGCCGTCATGGCGGAGTTTTCCGCCTGTGCGCCGCATCTGGTGCTGCTGGATATCTCCCTGCCCTTTTTCGACGGCTATCACTGGTGTCGGGAGATCCGCAGCGTCTCCCGGGTGCCGGTCGTCTTCATCTCCTCCGCCGCGGACAATATGAACATCGTCATGGCCATGAACATGGGGGCGGACGACTTCATCGCCAAGCCCTTCGACCAGAGCGTGCTCATGGCGAAGATCAACGCCCTTCTCCGAAGGACCTACGATTTCGGCGCCTCCGCCGGGGTCTTCGAGCACCGGGGCGCCCTGCTGAACACCGGCGACGGATCCCTGACCTGCGCCGGGGAAAAGATCGGGCTCACGAAGAACGAATACCGCATCCTCCTGGCGCTCATGCAGTCCAAGGGCCGGATCGTGAGCCGGGAGAAGCTCATGGAGCTCCTGTGGGAGTCCGACGAATTCGTGGACGACAATACGCTGACGGTGAACGTGGCCAGGCTGCGGAAGAAGCTGGACGCAGCGGGGCTGCGGGACTTCATCCGCACGAAGCACGGCGTGGGGTATCTGATCGAATGAGGGAGTACCGGAAGCTCCGGCTGCGGAGCGTACTTCCGGCCCTGGGGCTGCTCGCGCTGTGCTTCGGCGTCTTCGCCGTCTCCTTCCGGCTCTACGGCCTCCCCCTGGCCGCCGTGGCCTACCCGGCCCTCGTCTGCTTCGTTCTGCTGCTGGTCTATGGGCTCCTGCGAAGCGCGAGGGCGGCGCGGAAGCACCGGGATCTGGCCGCCCTCACCGCCGCGATGACGGCGGAAATGCTGCCCGAGGTCCGAACCCCGGACGATGCGGACTACCGGCGCATCATCGTCCTGCTGCAGGAGGCCCGGCGGGCGCAGGAGGACGCCGCGGCGCGGAAATACGCGGACATGACGGAGTATTACACCCTCTGGGCCCACCAGATCAAGACCCCCATCGCGGCCATGCGCCTCACCCTGCAGAACGAGGACAGCCCCCTCTCCCGCCGCCTGACGGCGGAGCTGGGGCGGGTGGAGCGCTATGTGGAAATGGTGCTGGCCTATCTGCGCCTGGACGCGGATTCCACGGACTACGTGCTGCGGGAATGCGAGCTGGACCCCATCGTGCGGGGCGCGGTGAAGAAGTTTTCCGGGGAGTTCATCCAGCGGAGGCTGGCGCTGGACCTGCAGCCCACCCGCCTGCGGGTGCTGACCGATGAAAAGTGGCTTTCCTTCGTGCTGGAGCAGCTGCTTTCCAACGCCCTCAAATACACCCCCGCCGGAACGATATCCGTCTATTGCGAGGCGCCCTCCGTCCTCTGCATCGCGGATACAGGCATCGGCATCGCCCCGGAGGACCTGCCCCGCATCTTCGAGCAGGGCTTCACGGGCCGGAACGGCCGGGACGACAAGCAGGCCAGCGGACTGGGGCTCTACCTCTGCCGCCGGGTGTGCAAAAACCTGGGGCACGGGATCTCCGCGGAATCCGAGCCGGGAAAGGGGACCACGGTGCGTCTGGACCTGAGCCGGAAACCGGTGCGTGCGGAATAAACCTGACGAAACCGTAAGATTCGGGCGGGAAAATGTAAGCCGAAGAAATGGCGGCGCATTTTCCCGCCTGCTATGATATGTGCAGAATCCCGAAGGAGGAAATCTGCATGAGCATTCTGGAAGTACGCGATCTGAAGAAAATCTATACCTCCCGCTTCGGCACCCAGCAGGTGGAGGCGCTCCGGCGCGTCAGCTTTTCCGTGGAGCGGGGGGAATACGTGGCGGTCATGGGGGAATCGGGCAGCGGCAAGACCACCCTGCTGAACCTGCTGGCGGCCCTGGACAGGCCCACCTCCGGCACGGTGCTGCTGGACGGGGTCGATACCTCAGCCATTCCGGAGAAGGACGCGGCCGCCTACCGGCGGGACCATCTGGGCTTCGTGTTCCAGGAATTCAACCTCCTGGACACCTTCACCCTGGAGGACAACGTCTATCTGCCCCTGGTGCTGGCGGGGATGGGTCACGCCGAACTGGAACAGCGGCTGCGGCCCCTGGCGGAGAAGCTGGGCATAAGCGGCCTGCTGAAAAAGTATCCCTACGAGGTTTCCGGCGGGCAGAAGCAGCGGGCCGCCGTGGCCCGGGCCCTCATCACCGGGCCGAAGCTGCTCCTGGCAGACGAACCCACCGGCGCTCTGGATTCCCGCTCCACGGACGAGCTGCTGAGCCTCTTTGCCCGGGTGAACCGGGAGGGACAGACCATCGTCATGGTGACCCACAGCGTCAAGGCCGCCAGCCACGCCACCCGGGTGCTCTTCATCCGGGACGGGGAGGTCTTCCACCAGCTCTACCGGGGGAAGGACTCGAACGAGCAGCTCTATCAGAAGATATCCGATACCCTCACGGTGCTGGCGACGGGCGGTGACCTGGGATGAAGACGGGCTTTTATCTGCGACTCGCCCTGGACGGCATGAAGAAGAACAGGCGGCTTTATCTGCCCTATCTTCTCACCTGCACCGGCATGGTGATGATGTTCTACATCCTGTACAGCCTGGCCTATTCCCCGGTGGTGCGGGAGATGCGCGGCGGCGCCGTCATGGCCATGATCCTGCTGCTGGGCACCGTCGTCATCGCCGTGTTCGCCCTGCTGTTCCTGCTTTACACCAATTCCTTCCTGGCCCGGCGGCGGAACCGGGAGTTCGGGCTTTATAACGTTCTGGGCATGAACAAAAGGAACCTGGGCCGCATCCTTCTGTGGGAGACCCTCCTTTCCGCCCTCGTTTCCATCCTGGGCGGGCTGGCGGGCGGCCTTCTCTTCGCCAAGCTGGCGGAGCTCTTCCTGCTGCATATGTCGGGGTGCGAGGTGGGGTACGCCCTCCGCGTGGAGCCCCGGAGCATCGCGGCGGCCTTCCTTTTCTTCGGGGCCATCTTTGCCCTGCTGCTGCTGGTCTCCCTGGCCCGGGTGGGCATCTCCAGGCCCCTGGATCTCCTGAAGAGCGAGGCGGCGGGGGAAAAGCCCCCCAGGGCGAACTGGGTCTTCGCCCTTGCGGGCGTCCTCGTCCTGGGCGGGGCTTATTACCTGGCTGTAAGCATCCAGGCGCCCCTCACCGCCCTGTCCCTGTTCTTCGTGGCAGTGCTGATGGTCATCCTCGCCACCTATCTGCTGTTCATCGCCGGGTCGGTGACCCTGTGCCGCCTGCTGCAGAAAAATAAGAAATACTACTACAGGAGCGCCCACTTCGTCTCCGTGTCCTCCATGGCCTTCCGCATGAAGCGCAACGGGGCGGGCCTCGCCTCCATCTGCATCCTGGCCACCATGGTGCTGGTGATGCTCTCCTCCACCAGCTGCCTCTACTTCGGCGGGGAGGACGCCCTTCGGAGCGAATGCCCCTACGACGTGTCCTTCTCCCTGCTCTATCCCTCGGCGGAGGCCTGCAGCCCGGAGGACGGGGAGCGGCTGTCCGCCCTGGCCCACGAGCTCACCGGCGGGCGGGAGCGGGACCTGACCGCAGCGCTCCTGTCGGGCACCAGCGGCTATTTCGAGGACGGTACGCTGATCCTGGACGAATTCAGCCGCTTCGTCGACCTCACCTCCACGGCCGCCGAGCTGGACCGGGTGCGGAGCGTGTTTTTCCTCCCCCTGGAGGACTATGAGCGCCTCACGGGGAGGGAAGTGAGCCTGGCGCCGGGGGAGGCCCTGGTCTGGGCAAGCAAGGGGACCTACGGATACGGCGGCTTCACCGTCCCGGGCTGCCGGACCCTCCGGGTGGCGGGTACGCTGGCGGAAGCGCCCCTCCGCTTCTCTGCCTCCGATACCCTCGTCGTCGCCTACTGCTTCGTGATCCCGGACTGGCAGGCGTACACGGCGGAGCTGAAAAGCGCCGTGGACGCCCTGGAGGACCCGCTGATCTCCATGGAGATCCTGCAGGTCTGCAATTTCGACCTGCCGGGGGTGGGGGACGAGGAACAGATCCGTATGACGGAGGAGATCGGCCTGGCGATGACAGACGGGAAGGAAGACGGCGGCTGGGTCAGCCTCAGCAGCAAGACCCGGGCAGCCGATCGCAGCGATTTCTTCAGCATGTACGGCAGCCTTTTCTTCCTGGGCGTCATCCTCAGCATCGTCTTCGTCGCCGCGGCGGCCCTCATCATCTACTACAAGCAGCTCTCCGAGGGCTACGAGGACCAGCGCCGCTTCGGCATCATGCAGAAGGTGGGGATGACCAGGGTCGAGATCCGGAGCGCCGTGGATTCCCAGGTGCTCACGGTCTTCTTCGCGCCGCTGCTGCTGGCGGGGGTGCACCTGGCCTTCGCCTTCCCCTTCGTGCAGAAGATCGTTCGTCTCTTCGGCGTGACGAATACCCGCCTGCTCATCCTCACGAACGTCCTCTGCTTCCTGGCCTTCGCCCTGTTCTACGTCTTCGTCTACCGGGGCACGGCCCGGGCCTACTATGCCATCGTCAGCGAGGGCGAGGGGTGAAGAAAACGCCGGGCCGAAGCGGTTTCCCGCTCCGGCCCGGATTCCGGTCCTTCGGCTTATTCCTCCTTGCCCAGCGCCCGGCGGACGCCGCGGAAGACGTGGTCCTCGCAGAATTTGTTGTCGTGGCCGCCCTCGCCCTCCTCAAAGAGGAAGGGCTGGTAGCCGATCTCCTTGAGATAGTTCACGCAGGAGAGGTTCAGCTGCCGCAGGAAATCGGAGTAGCCCACGGCCATGTAGAGGTCGGGCGCGTTGCCCTCCTTCAGGGCCGCGGCGGCGGCCGCCCGGGGATCGTGATGGCTGCCGACGACCTTGGCCGGGTCCCCGAAGATGCCCCGGAAGAAGGGGTTGTCGGAGCCGTTCGGCCCCTGCTGGGCCCCCTCGGTGAGGAGCGCGCAGCTCACGGCCACGATGTGGCCGAAGGTCTCCCGGTAGGTGAGGCCGTTGAGCAGGGCCCCGAAGCCGCCCATGGAGAAGCCGCCGATGATGGTGTCCTCCCGCTTATGGGAGAGGGGGAAGATCTTCCGGGTGTACTCCACCAGCTCCCGGCCGATGAATTTGCCCCAGCCGTAGCCGAACGTGTCGTCGTCGGTATAGAAATGGTTTTCCGCGTCGGGCATGATGATGGCCAGGCGGTTGGCGGAGCTGAGGCTTGCCACCGGGTAGTTGTAAAGCCAGAAGAGGCCGCTGCCGGAATAGCCCGACAGCAGATAGAGGGTGGGCATGGGCTCGTCGCTGGCGGCGTTCCCGGCCCCCGGGCCCGCCAGGCGCACGTTGTCCGCCGGGATGATGGCGGTGAAGCCCACCTGCCGTTCCAGAACTTCGCTCATGAAGCTGGCCTGTATGATCGCCATTCAGCCTTCCTCCTTCCAGGGGGCGCCCACATAGCGCTCGTCCCGCATTTCCACGTACATGGGATTGACAAAGGTGCTCTCCCCCAGCCAGCCGCAGAAGTCCAGCGCCCGGGGCAGCGCCCAGCGCCAGGTGGACCATTCGTGACTGCCGGGGCCCTCCTCGTAGACGTGGGGGAATCCGATCTCCTCCAGATAGTGGTGGTATTCCCGGTTGGTGACGCAGAGCCGGTCGTTCCAGCCGCAGGCGATGTAGAGCTTCGGCAGTTCTGCGCCGGAGGCCAGCAGGGATTTCGCCAGGTACCGGGGATTGCAGTCGCTCTCCTCCCACTTGTCCAGGGGGCCGTAGCGGGCCTCGAAGCGGACCCTGGACGCCTCGTCCGTCACGGACTCCGGTCCCATCAGGCCGAAGGAAAGGGGCATCACCCAGCCGAAGGTGTCGTGATATTTGAGGCCGTTGCGCAGGGCGCCGTAGCCGCCCATGCTGAGACCGGCGATGGCGGTGTCCTCCCGCTTGTGACTCAGCACGGGGAAGAGGCGGCGGGTGAACTCCACGAGCTCCTTCCCCACGAATTCCCCGTATTTCACGCCGGAGTGCGTGTGGTCGGTGTAGCTGGAATTTTCGCCGCCGGGCATGACGATGGCGCAGCGGCTCAGGCCGCTGAGGCCGTTCACGTCCGTGTTCAGCAGCCAGTCCGTGTGGTCCCCCCGGTAGCCGTTGAGGAGATAGAGGGTGCGGCAGGGTTCCTCCGGGCTCGCGTTCTGGGGAATCAGCACGTTCAGCACCGTCAGGTGGGAGAGGACGGCGGAAGAGAAGCTCACTTGAAACCAGGCCATAGGCGTTTCCTCCTTACGTTATTTGTTGGCAACAATATACCATCCCCGGCTCGCCGGGGCAAGCCCCGACAGGACCGGAGCGCAGCGGGGACGCGGCGCGGCGGGTCGTCCCCGGCGGCGTTTTCCGATCGTGCGGTTTTTTCCGTCGGAGCGAAAAGAAATGCTTGACAAGCGGGCTTTCGTCTGATATACTCATCTTCGCTGATTTGGCGGCGTAGCTCAGTTGGCTAGAGCATGCGGTTCATACCCGCAGTGTCACCGGTTCAAATCCAGTCGCCGCTACCACGCCCGCCGGAGAGGCTCCGCCTGTCCGGCGGGCACGACCCGGCCCGTTGGTCAAGTGGTTAAGACACCGCCCTTTCACGGCGGTAACATGGGTTCGAGTCCCGTACGGGTCACCAATGGAGGCTTAGCTCAGCTGGTTAGAGCGCATGCTTCACACGCATGAGGCCACTGGTTCGAGTCCAGTAGTCTCCACCAGGCAAAAAGCACTTGCGAAAGCAAGTGCTTTTTGCAATGAAGCCGCCCCTGACGGGGCTGACGAAGGAATGAAGCCGCTTCGCTGATGAAGAAATGAATGTGGGATAAACAGGGGATCAAGGCGGCTTCGCTTCATCAGGCGCAACGCGCCGACTTCATAAGCGAGCGCAGCGAGCGGCTTCATTCGTGCGCAGCACATCTTCATTGGAGCGCTCTCGATATGTAGAAAGCCTCTTGACTGCGCCTTGGTTCTGAACATAACGACGGTGGAGGGCGTACCATGCGCAATGACGAACTGACAAGGCAGTCCATGGATTTTGCCGTTTCGATCGTCCACCTGGTTAAGGAATTGAAGGTAAAGCATGAAACGGTGATCTCCAACCAGGTCGGCCGGTCCGGGACTTCCATCGGTGCAAATATCCGCGAAGCACAGTACGCCCACGGAAAGGCGGATTTTATCGCCAAATTGCAGATCGCTTGAAAGAAGCAAATGAGACCGACTATTGGCTGGAATTACTTTACCGTACCGGGTATTTACAAGAATCGGAGTTCAAGGCGCTTGATTCCGCTTGTACCAGTATAAGAGTTATGCTGATTTCGTCGGTTAAAACGGCAAAAGATAATCAATCATGATCCTTCCGTATACGATGATTTGTTTCCGGAAGGAGTTAGGTGTTTTAACCGATTACTCCAAAACCCCCGAAAACGCTTTGTTTTCGGGGGTTTTACTGTTCGTATTTCTTCGCATTTGGCCTCATGCGTTTTCAGTATGATTTCGGGAGGCATACGGCCTGAAAATGGAATGCATGCCGACGAGAACCGTCCCTATTGACATTGACAGGGAGAATCAAATATTCGGCTGTTTAGTTATGGGTCATCTAAGACGCATAACCAAGAATCATCGCTTTCTGCTGGACTGATACTTATTCCAAATGATCCCGTCAAGCGTCGCAACCGTCAGTTCGGGATAACCGTCTCGCAACTCCGCAACAGCCTCAGAGAACAGCACTTGGCATTCTTCGTTGCGAATATCTTCGCCACACGCATCCCGAATACAGTGATGTATATGAACATCCGGCTTACACCGATCGGGATCGCCAGCCAGCATAAACAGGTAGTTTGTTCCAGCATCTCCAATGCCTTTTACAGAGCGAATAACGATCTCAAGCAGCTCAGCGGATTCAAACCTTCTGAAATCATCTATGGTTTCAATATGTAAATATCCTAGATATTTGGCGAGTTGATAACAAATCTCCGCCTTTAAGATGCCTCCGCTTTTTTGCTTGTTTCTCAATACTTTTTCTGCAAAACTCATGGGTCCACCGGCGTTATCGATATGTTGAATTAGTTGTGATACCGTTTCGCCGGAAGCAAATCTATCATTGTTCAAATACTTCGCGGCATATCGTTCTACAACGGGAATTGTCACACTATAATACTTTGCTCTTAGTGAATAAACACAGTCGAGAATACAAGCAGATAGCGATTGATACCCGTACTGTATACTAAGTTCAAATGACAATTCGCTTTTACAGAAAGCGACAAAAGCGGCCGTGTGTTTATACATATCGACAGTCCCTCATACCAGTCATAATTCCAATTCCTTATCTGACCTACACGTGTCGACGGGGACGGTTCTTGCCGACACGCGTGTTGATGTCAATGAGAACCGTCCCCATTGACAGTCCCCATTGACACCTCCCCATTGACACCCTCGTTGACACGTGTTGATGTCAACGAGAACCGTCCCCATTGACAGACACATTGACACACCATTGACACACTCCGCGCTCAGACGAGGGCGCCGTAGACGATGTTGCGGATGCGGGGATGGACGTATTCCTCCCGGTTGGGGACGCACTGGTGGGCGTAGACGATGGTGATCTTCTTCGCCGGGTCCATGAGCACCCAGGAGCCCCAGCCGCCGGTCCAGCCGAACTCGCCCACGGAGCTGTTGCTTCCCGCCTCGGGATGCATGCGGGTGCGCACCGCCAGGCCGTAGCCGTAGCCGCTGAGATAGGGGTTGGTGAAATCCTGCAGGGCCTGGTCCGAGAGGCGGTTCATGGCCATGAGGCGGATGGTGCTGTCGTTCAGGAGGCGCACGCCCCGGTATTCCCCCAGGGTCATGGCCAGGGCGAAGCGGGAATAGTCCTCCATGGTGCCGAAGAGGCCGCCGCAGGCGGATTCGAAGGTGGGATCGTAGAAGAGGGGCGGGAAATCCCCCTCCTTCACGCCGTCGGGGCCGATCTGATACTGCACGGAAATGCGGGACTTCTTTTCCTCCGGCACCCGGAAATACGTGTCCTCCATCCCCAGGGGATCGAAGATATGCTCCTTCAGGTATTCCCCGAAGGTCTGGCCGGAGAGGAGCTCCAGCAGGGCCGCCGCCACGTCCAGGCTCTGGCCGTAGTAGTAATGCTCCCCGGCCTCGAAGGCGCCGGGCACCTGGCCCGCCGCTTTTGCGAACTCCTGCAGGTTGTATTTTCCCTGGGCCTTGGCTTCGTTCATCCGCTCCGCCAGGGCCTCGCTGTTGGGGTTCTTCCAGCCCCAGTCCACGGTGACGCCGCTGGTCATGTCGAAGAGGTGCCCCACGGTGACGGGGTTCTTCGCCGGGACCACCCGCAGGTCCCCCCGGGGGCTGTAGGAAAAGACCTTGCGGTCCTTCCACTCGGGGTAATAGTCGGACACGGGGTCCGTGAGCAGGAATTTCCCCTGCTCCAAAAGCTGCAGGCAGGCTGCGCTGGCGATGGGCTTGGTCATGCTGGCCAGCTGGCAGATGGTCTTGTCCGTGAAGGGGACGCCCTTCTCCCGGCTGGCGTAGCCCACGCAGTTCTCATAGACAAGCTCTTCCCCCCGGTAGACCCGCAGGCCCGCCCCGCCGGGGCCCATCTTCAATACGTCCTGCAGCAGGCCGTCCAGATTCTTCAGACTTCCCATAGTGATCCTCCTTCTTTCCGATTACGTGATTTCAGGCGATGGTGTTGGGGTCGGCCATTTCCCCCACGGCGCCCAGGCAGGCGCTGGTGAGATGGCCGCTGCTGATGCCGTAGAAGCAGCCGATGTCGTGCATCCGCGTGAGGTCGATGAGGAAGATCGCCTGCAGGCCCACCTGCCGCTCCTCCACGAAGCTGAACAGGAAAAGATCGTCCCGGATCTTCACGTAGTCCGCCGGGTTGCAGGCCATCCAGGTGCCGAACTGCGTCAGATTCTTGTAGGTATAGTAGATGTCGCAGTTGTAGATGTGCTTGATTTTGATGATGTCCGGGCTGTATTCCCAGATGATGGACTTCCCCACCAGCTCCGTGGTGAAGCCGTGGAGGGGCCCGCCGGCGAAGTCCCCCTCCAGACGCCCGAAGTAGAAGTCCCGGTCCACGTCGATGTTGGAGTGTTCCGTGCCGATATGGGCGTCCACCACCGTGGCGCAGCCGCTTTTCAGGTCCGGGATCAGCGTCACCTGGCGGGACGCGGCGTAGCCGGGGACCAGGAAGTTCACGAGGAAGACCTCCCCGTCCAGGGTCTTTACGTTGCAGAAGCAGCGCTTCTCCTCCGCGCCATCCTCCCGGAACCACAGCTCATTGAGGCCGGTGAAGCGGAAATCATAATTCTTTTCCTCCCCCCGGAAGGCCAGGGTGCGGCCCGTCAGCGCATCGGTATCCGGCGGGGTATAGGGCCCGGCCAGGACGCTGTGGCTGTATTTCTCCGGGTCGGCGTATTCCCGGACGATCCGCTCCACCTCCTCCCGGCTCACGTCCAGATCGAACTTCCGGTAGTAGCGCTTTTTGTTTCTCATGGCTCAGCCGTCCTTTCACGATTCGTTCCGCAGTCATTGAAAAAACAGAGAGAGGGTCCCTCTCTCTGTTTTATGCATTCGCTCATTTTCCGCTGCCGTAGGGCATGCCGCAGTAGGGGCAGGTCTTGCCCGTGCCGGAGCCGCCGCAGTGGGGGCAGATCTTCACCCGCTCGGCCTCCCGGGCGGCGGCCGCGGCGTCGTTCCGGCGGACGGCGGCGTCCCGCCGGGAGCGGGCGACCAGCCGCTTCAGCTGGGGCCAGAACTGCCACAGCAGCAGCACCAGGCCGACCACCAGGCTGAAGGCGGCGGTGGAGCCGTCCCCGTCCTTGATGAAGTCGAAGCCGATGATCACGAACAGGGCCCCGAAGATGATCCGCAGGGCGGAAGCCCAGGGCCTGCGCCTTTTCACCGGCGCGGCGCCGCCGGAATGGCAGCTCTCGCAGTAGTTCTTCCCGGAATTGAAGTCGTAGTACACCGGCGTCTGCGCCGGGTCCACCTGGCGGCCGCAGCCCGCGCACACGATGTAGCGTTTTTCCTCCGACATGGCGGCGCCTCCCTCGTCTTTTTTCCTACAGCATAGCACAGCCGTTTGGAAAAATCAGCCCCGGCGTGAAATTTTCTCCGGGCGCGGGGTCTTCGTGCGAAACGGGGGGAAGGGAGAAGGCGGGGCTTTTTCTGCGCGGTTCCGTTCACGCGCCTCCGGTCCCCGCGTCCTGCGGGGACGCAGAAGGCCGGACCCTTTTTCTGTGAGAAAACTGGTTGTCGAGGATTCGGACGAGGACGACGGTCGTATACGCGCTCAGCCAAAAGAGCGGACCGGCAAAGACGACGAGGCGGGCGATTTTGCCGGGCAGAGGAACGGCGTCCATATCGTATGAACAGAGCCCGAAGCACAGACAGGAAGGGGCGCAGATCAGCAGGGGGATCAGCGTCAGCCAGATGCGCTTTCGCCAAGGCAGCCAGATAAGCTCCGGTCGTTCCCGTCGCTGCCGCCGCTCCGTCAGCCAGCGGAACAAGCACACGGCAAAAAGGATCCAGAACCGGCCGTCGAACAACAGCGGGTAATAATCCCCGGTCCAACGGCAGAACAGGATCCTGTTTACGCATACGGGGATCAGCAGTACAAGAAGAATCTCCGAAAACCTTTACCGTCAGCACAACAGACACAATACATCGCTCCGTTAATCAACCAATCAACAAAGAAGAGGAAGTCCATTCGGTCGGTCAACGCAGCTTGCAGCTGTAAATAAACCGCGTCAAGCGCGGTCTTTCAGGTCTGTGATCAGGCGAAGAACGTCGGGCTTGTTTCCATTATACGGCTCTGCACCCAGAGCGTCGAGGACGGCATATGCGTAAGTTGACATGAATCTTCCCGCAACGATTACCCGATTGGTTTTCATCCCGGAAATGCATCGATTATGTCCTCGTCAACGATGTGATTATCGAGGCATTCGAAAATTCCCTGAAGCCGATACAACGCGCCGTCACTCATGAGCAGTTTTGTTACTTCTCTGTGTTCCATATGATTTCCGCTTCTTGTTTTTGCTCCAGACCTCACCCCGTGAAGATTTAAAAGCGGAAATTGTTTCGTGTTCGGCGGAAAATGGGTCAGTCGCTATCGATCGTACGCTTTTGCACACTGTATGTCAAATATAATCATTCCTAATCACATCGTCCTCTGACAAATCCCCAACAATTTCAAAACACTCCGGCGGGAATAAATAATCCTCACCGGTTTCTGTCTTTACCCTGAACCAACCTTTTTCAATAGAGATCACGTCGTAGGCCTTTGTCTTGTCAAAAGCAACCTTGTAGTAATTGCCGGTATACTTTACTCTCATTCCAACCATTCCTTTATGAAAAACTCAAACTTCCCGACGCCTTCGCATTGAGACCAATGAAGCTCGGCTTTTCGACACTCTCCGTAGAAATCAACGAAGCCGATTCCTTTCACATGCTGCCAGTTTTCCGGCTCTCCGCCATATTCTCTTGCAAACGCGATTGCATTTCGATATGACGCTGCGGCGCCCTTTCCTGCAAACACTTTGACATTTTGCAGGCGACTTCCCTCCGCGAGCTGAAAATGTTCTCCGGTTTTCAAATCCATAATGTCGAAGTTACTTGATTTAGCCCCTACTGAGCGGCCAATACCAATATCCGGAAGACTCAAAACCTCCGGAACACCTCTGGCGTTGATTATACCCTTATTACCTTCTCTTGACAATTCATTATTGATGGAATGCAGTGTTTCATGATCTCTCAGCGTCTTTTGCCAAGGGGTCTCCGCTATCTCTTCCCTGATGAAAAGGCTGCGTCCCAGGCCCTCTGATCGACTGTAATCACCTTGGTAATCAACATCTCTCCCGTATCCATACGTCCCCGGGTCGATCACCGCACCGAACAGGCCGTTCAGGCCGCCGGAGAAGAAGCTGTGCAGGGAACCGGCAAGCTGATCGCTGAAGCTGTTTACGTCTCCGCCGTAGATGCGGGGAAGCTGCCATTCCAGCCAGTCCCCCACAAATTCCTCCAGTCCCTCCGTGAGGAAGGACCTCCCGGCCTGCAGTCCGGCGCCCAGGATCCGCTGCCCCGTCGGGCTCGCAGAGAATTTGCGCACCGCGAGCTCTATCAGATCGTCCAGCGTTTGCTCCAGCGTGGGATTCCCCCGCCCGTAGGCGGCCCTGAAGGGAAGTGCGGCGTTGAACAGCTTTTCCGTCAGCAGCTCAACGCCCGCTTGTAAGCCGCCATAAAGAAGCTGCCGATCCGTCGTCCCGCCCTTCTGCCTTGCCTCCATGGTCCCGCTGCCGAAGGTACGGAGCAGGAGCGGCACCGTTCCTTTTCCCGGTCCCAGCGCTGCGCCCAGGAGCGCATCCCCCGCCATTTGGACCTGGGACGCGCCGGCATCCACCAGTTCCCTTCCGAACCATCCGAGGCCCGCCTTCGCCCGATCGAGATCCTCCTTCGAGGAATGCTGCAGCTCGTCCGCCAGCGCCGCAGTCTGCTGCGCGGCATGCTGCTGCACATTTCCGTCCAGCGCCATATCGTAGGCGTCCAGCTGTCTTTTCCAATAGTCCGCGAGATTCCGGGCCGTTTCCGCATCCCCGGCTTCCGGATGCTCCAGCAGATATGCCAGCTGCTGTTCCGCCCGCTCCGTCTCCCGGGCGGCCTGGTACCGCAGCTCCTCCATCTCCCTCGTCCTGCCGCCCTGACCTGCCTCGTACAGAGCTCGGCTCGCGTCGGTGAACCCCGCCAGGCTGTTTTTTACCCCGCCGGTGATCGTCCGCAGAGCTCTCTGCCAGACTGTCTCCTGCGCGGGAAGGAGCGGGGCCTTGCTTTCCCTGCGGGGCTGGGCGTCGTCGGCTGCCCGGTCCGCCGTCCCGCCGCCGGACGCCGGGGACGCGAAGGAGCCGGAATGATGGGTGAATCCGTCCGTCTGCGCTTCCCTGCCGGCGTTCTTGTTCCAAAAGGGAGAATTGCCCCCTCCCTGCCGGGTCCCGCTTTGACTGCCGCTTCGTCCGGCCGAAGCCTGGATTCCGCCGCTATCCTCCGGTGGCTTGTCCTTTTTCCCGACGAGGTCGATCTTGGACACGTCCGCGTCGGGCACCCCGGCCAGGTACTTGAAAAACTCCCGCTGGCTCTCGTCCATGCGGCTGTACTCCGCCAGGTGCTCGGGGCTGAGGCTTTTGATGAACTCCGCCGTATTGGTGATTTTCCCGTACCCGGTCTCCGTTTTTTTCTTCTGCGGCTTCCCTCCCGATCCGATGTCCTGCATAAATTTCAGCGCCATGCTCTCCCGCCTTTTCCTCAAAATCCGGAGGCGCAAAAAAAGCCTCCATAATGGAGACATTCAGAAGGGCCAAAACGCTATCTGTTCACAAAATATTTACAAATTCGGCCCGTGGGGAGGCGGCGGCACAGGCGCTGACATATCGCTCCCTGCCGCCGCCGTCCCCGCCGCGGGAAAAAGGCGCTTGCCATCCGTGCCGGAATATGCTTATAATTTGAATCATTGCACGGCGAAGGGAGGGGAGCGGATGAAACGGAAGGCCGGGGCGGGCTCCGCCTTTGCCGAGGGCGTGCGGGACGGGATCCCCATCGCCCTGGGCTATTTCGCCGTGGCCTTTTCCCTGGGCATCGCCGCCCGGGACGCGGGACTGACGCCGCTCCAGGGCTTCATCGCCAGCGTCCTTTGCACCGCCTCCGCCGGGGAGCACGCCCTCTTCACCCTCATCGGCGCCGGGGCAGCCTGCTGGGAGGTGGCGCTGGTGACCCTCATCACCAACGCCCGTTATTTCCTCATGTCCTGCGCCCTGAGCCAGCGTATTTCCCCGGAAATGGCCGACGGACACCGCTTCCTGGTGGGGGCGGCGGTGACGGACGAGATCTTCGGCATCAGCATCGCCCGGCCGGGGCCGCTGGAGCCCCGGTATCACTACGGGGCCATGGCGGTGGCCGTGCCCGCCTGGGCCCTGGGTACGGCCCTGGGCATCCTCATGGGCACCGTGCTGCCCGCCCGGCTGGTGAGCGCCCTGGGCGTCGCCCTCTACGGGATGTTCCTGGCCATCATCGTCCCCCCGGCGAAAAAGGAGCTGAGCGTGGCCCTCTGCGTGGGGGCCGGCTTCCTCTGCAGCTGGGTTGCCGGGGCGCTCCCCGCCCTGCGCACCCTCTCCGCCGGGACGAGAACCATCCTCCTGACGGTGGGGCTCTCCGCCCTGGCCGCCCTTGTCTTCCCGAGAAAGGAGGAGGGCGATGGTCAGTAACTACGTGTATATCCTCGTCGCCTTCGGGGTGATCTACGCCATCCGCGTCCTGCCCCTGACCCTGATCCGGCGGCCCCTGCGCAGCCGCTTCCTCCGCTCCTTCCTCTATTACGTACCCTATGTGACCCTGGCGGTGATGACCTTCCCGGCCATCGTGGAGGCCACCGCCGTGCCCGCCGCGGGCGCGCTCGCCCTTGCGGCCGGGATCGCCGCCGCCCTGCTGGGCGGGAGCCTCCTCACCGTGGCGGGCACCTGCTGCGCCGTGGTCTTCCTGGCGGAGCTGATCCTGGTCCGGTGAGTTGAACGAAATAGCGCAAACGCCTGCAGAGCTGTCCCGTTTATGGGACAACTCCTGTGTTATCCTGAGATCGAAAACAAGATCGCGGGAGGGAAACGGTATGCGCGGATACTTCACGGCAAACGGATTTTACGGACTGGTGGACGGCAGATACGTCCTCTTCGCCTCCGAATCGGATTATTACGAGGCCATGGAGGAGACGGAGGACTGAGAAAAAACGGGTCCTTGACAGGATCGGCGGAAAGGACTGCGACCATAGTTGAATAAGCAGATTTCAGCGTCCTTGTGAATCCGGGCGGCGCAGACAGCTCGGCGCTCTATGACAGGTTCCCCGGGCCGGCGCTCGCGAAGGTCGCGCGGGGCCGCTGCCTTTCCGTTCTGATGCTGATCCTGAACGTCGTCTGCTTCAAAAAGCGGGCCGTTCTGTTCCGCTGAGACCGGCGATCGGGCGCGGTTTACCTCCCGCAGCTTCGGCTGCGGGAGGAATTTTCTTCCGCAGCGGCTTTACAAATCGGAAAAGCCTGCTATAATGGGGCCGAAATTTGCGCCGCACCCGTCGAAGCGCGGGGCGACAGCAAGGAGGAATTGAATATGGAAAACAAGCGCTTCAACACCCGCAGGCTGACGGGGCTGGCTCTGTTCACGGCCATCGTCGTCATCCTCCAGTTCCTGGGGGCCTTCATCCGCTTCGGCCCCTTCTCCATCAGCCTGGTGCTGATCCCCATCGTGGTGGGCGCCGCCCTCTACGGGATCTGGGCCGGGGCCTGGCTGGGCTTCGTGTTCGGCCTGGTGGTGCTCCTCAGCGGCGACGCGGCTGCCTTTTTGGTCATCAATCCCCTGGGGACGGTCCTGGTGGTGCTGCTCAAGGGCGCGCTGGCCGGTCTCTGCGCCGGGGCGGTGTACAGGGCCCTGAAGGCGAAGGAGACCTTCGCCGTCATCGCGGCGGCCGTCGTGGCCCCGGTGGTGAACACGGGCATCTTCCTGCTGGGCTGCCTCCTCTTCTTCCTGCCCACGGTTCGGGAGTGGGGCACGGCCATGGGCTTTGAAAGCGTGGGGAAATACATGATCCTGGGCCTGGTGGGAGGCAACTTCCTCTTCGAGCTGCTCTTCAACGTCGTTCTGAGCCCTGTGATCGTCCGGCTGATCCGGCTGGGCAAAAAAGAAAACAAGGAATAAGCAAACCGCGGCCCCGGCCGGAGGACTCTCCGGCCGAGGCCGAATTCTACAGGCGCGAAAGGAGTTTTCAACCGTGATCCTGGCTTTCGATATCGGCAATACCAACATCGTCATCGGCGGCTTCGAGAAGGACAAAGCCATTTTCCTCACCCGGGTCGCCACGGACCTGAACAAGACCGAGGCGGAATACGCCGTCCTCATAAAAAATATCCTGGAGATCTACCGGGTAAAGCGGGACAACATCGAGGGGAGCATCGTCTCCAGCGTGGTGCCGCCCCTGAACAACGTGCTCATCCGGGTGATGGAGCTCATTTCCGGCAAGAGCCCCCTGGTGGTGGGCCCCGGCATCAAAACCGGGCTGAACATCGCCTCCGGCGATCCCCGGGAGCTGGGGGCCGATCTGGTGGTGGCCGCCGTGGCCGCCCTGCAGAAATACCCCAGGCCCCAGATCATCCTGGACCTGGGTACCGCCACCACCTTCTCCGCGCTGGATAAGGACGGGGTGTTCCGGGGAGTCGTGATTTATCCCGGCGTCATGGTCTCCTTCGACGCCCTGGCCTCCCGCACGGCCCAGCTCCCCCGCATCTCCTTCGACGAGCCGAAGCAGGTGATCGGGACCACCAGCGTGGACAGCATGCAGTCCGGCCTCATCTACGGCAACGCCGCCATGCTGGACGGCCTCATCGACCGTATCGAGGCGGAGCTGGGGGACAAATGCACCGTGATCGCCACCGGCGGCCTCAGCGGCAAGATCGTCCCCCACTGCAGACGGGAGATCATCCTGGACGAGGATCTGCTGCTGGACGGCCTGCGCATCCTCTATGAAAAGAATCAGAAGCCGAAAAAGGTGTGAGGTCCCGAAGCCGACGCCCGCCGCGAATGTTCGCGGCGGGCGTTTTCCGTCGAAGGAGGGCTCAGGCGGCGCGGCGGGGGAACGGGATCCGGCGGAGGCGGGCGGCGAGTGCGTCCAGAAAAACGGCCGCGGCGCAGCTCAGGAGCAGGCAGGCGGCGAAGAGGCCCAGCATCCCCAGGGCGCTGCCCTGAAACGCGGGCACAAGACGCAGGACCTGCAGGACGAATACGTGGACGAAGTACACCGTCATGCTGTGCTTTGCCAGGAAGGCGGCCGCCGCCTCTCCCCGGGGGAGCTGCCGGAAGGGCCTCCGGGCGGCCAGGAGCACGGCGAGACACAGCGGCGCATAGAGGAAAAGCTGGGGCTTGACGGAATCCGGATCACCGCAGCGAAGGGAATCCAGACTGTAGAGGAAGGCGGCGGCGAGGCCGATCCCCAAGAGCGCCGTCCAATGCTTTTCGCAGAAGGCGGTCAGCTTATCCCAGCCGGAGGCCGCCAGGGCCATGCCCAGCACGAAATAGAAGAGCCAGCAGGGGAACGTCCGCCAGAGATGGGCCCGAAACCGGCCGGCGAGGGGCAGGGGGACGTATACGGTCAGCGTACAGAGAAGAGAAAGCAGCAGGCTGCACGCCAGGGTCAGGCGGGGCCGCCGCCTCAGGAGCCGCCGCAGGAAAGGATAGAGCAGATAAAGCTCCAGCAGGGGCGGGATGAACCACAGGTGGGCTGCGGCGCCGCCCAGGAGCAGGTCTCGCCCCAGAAGGCGGAGGCTTCCGGCGGAGAGCAGGACGCCGGGGAGATACCGCCGGGTCCAAAGGAAATAGAACAGGGTCCAGCCCAGGTAGGGGAGCCCCACCCTCCGGAGCCGCCGCCCCAGGAAGCCGGGCAGCGGCTCCGGGCGGCCGAAGCCCAGGGTCAGGCCGGACAGCAGGAAAAACAGGGGCACGGCGAAGCGCGCCAGCTGATTGCAGAAAAAGGCCGGGGTCACGCCCAGGAGCGTGAAGCGGGAAGGCCGCAGCGCGAAATTGCTGGAGGCGTGCAGCAGCACTACCGCCGCTGAGGAAACAGCCCGTACCCAATCCGGCTCCGCCCTTCGACGCATGGACAGGCCCCCTTTCGCCCATATAGTTGACAGTTGTCAGCGAAAATATACCACAAAAGGTTAACAAATGTCAACGATGGGCGAAAAAGGACGCGTCCTCCGCAGAAATAAAGAATCCGTCCCCCGGCGTTCGGGGGACGGATCGCAGCGCCCGGTATGGGCATCAGCTTTTCCGGCCGCGCTGACAAAAGGCGCCCGCGAGGCCCAGGAGGAGGAAAACCAGGGCGGCCAGGGCCAGGAGCCCGACGACGACCGGGACCGCGGGGTAATCCCGCAGGCCCAGCAGCGCGGCGCTTTTTCCGTTCTGGAGCAGCATATTGCGCCAGAAATACAGCGTCACTCCCGTGAGCGCCAGGGAGAGGACGCCGAAAGGAAGGCTGAGCTTCGGTCGTTTCTGCACCAGGAGCAGAAGGGCGATCAGGTCAGACGAAAAGAGACAAAGGCCGAAAAGCAAGGCTTCCATGAGATCCGCTCCTTTCCCGCGCCGTACCCGCGCCTTCGAGTATAGCACGGGGCCGGGAGGGGGACAAGCGGCGACGGAAAAATAAGTTGAAATAATGCTTGACCGGGGCTTGCCGGGTGTGGTATAGTACCTTTACCTGTCGGCAGACGGGCTAATTTTGCTGCGCGCAAAAGCCCGGCCGCGCAGGGAGGCAACGTGGCCGCAAGGCCGAATCTAAAAGGAGGTGCCGCAAACATGGCGAAGAACGGAGCTCGCGTCCGTGTCACCCTTCGGTGCAACGAATGCAAGCAGAGGAACTACAACACCGTGAAGAACAAGAAGAACACCACGGAACGCCTGGAGCTCAACAAGTACTGCCGTTTCTGCCGGAAGCACACCGTGCATACGGAAACGAAGTAAGGCTGGAGGGTAAAAAGTGGCAAACGAAAAGACCAAGGAGAACTGGTTCAAGCGGGCCTGGAAGGCCGTGAAAAACTGGTTCCGCGGCATGAAGGGCGAGCTGAAAAAGGTCGTATGGCCTTCCCGGAAGGCCACCACGAAGAACGTGCTGGTGGCGCTGACCGTGATGGTCGCCTCCGGTATCGTTATCTGGGCCTTCGACCAGATCGCCATGCTGATCGTGCAGACGCTGATCTCCATCGGTCATTGATGAGGAACGGGAATCATGGCTGAAATCGCGCAGTGGTACGTTCTCCACACCTATTCCGGGTATGAGAACACCGTGCAGGCCTCCATCCTCAAGGCCCGGGAAAACCGGCACATGGAGGACCTGATCCAGGACGTGAACCTCCCCATGGAGACCGTCACCGAGATCGAGGACGGGAAGACCGTCGTGAAGGAGCGCAAGAGATTCCCCGGCTACGTGCTGGTGAAGATGGTGCTCACCAACGAGAGCTGGCAGGTGGTCCGCAACGTGACGGGCGTCACCGGCTTCGTGGGCTCCGACGGGAAAGCGATCCCCCTGACCGAGCAGGAGGTCCTGGACCTGGGCGTGGAGAAGCGGGAGATCTCCATCGGCTTCAAGGTGGGCGACAGCGTCAAGGTGCTGGAAGGGCCCCTGGAGGGCTTCATCGGCACCGTGGACGAGCTGGAGCCCGAGCGCAACCGCGTCCGCGTGGCCGTGAGCATGTTCGGCCGCGAGACCCCCGTGGATCTGGAGCTGGATCAGGTGGAAGGAATCAACAAGTAAGCAACCGTTAAACGCGGGAAAGAAGCCCCGCAGACCGAGACGAGACCGGGTTTCGTTTCGGAAAGCGTCCCCTCCGTTTCCCGTTCCGGCGAAATGAAGCCCGGCGAAGCGGGTACGTTTCGGCAGAGGCTGAGAGCATGGCCGCAAAGCGGCGATGCGAACCGTTCTGCAGAATAAGGACGCGGATGCGGACGCAGACACAGTGGGAGGAGGACCGCCGTCGGGCGTGTCTTCCGCCAAAAGCCCGCCGGTTTCGGACCGGCGCGGCACCACATTTTAATTGGAGGTAACAGTACCGTGGCACCCAAAGTACAGAAAGTAACCGGAATCATCAAGCTGCAGATCCCTGCCGGCAAGGCCACCCCGGCGCCCCCCGTGGGCCCCGCCCTCGGCCAGCACGGCGTGAACATCGCCGCTTTCACCAAGGAATTCAACGAGCGCACCAAGGCTGATATGGGCCTGACCATCCCCGTGGTCATCACCGTGTACGCCGACCGCAGCTTCTCCTTCGTCTGCAAGACGCCTCCCGCCGCCGTGCTGCTGAAGAAGGCCGCCGGCATCGAGACCGCCTCCGGCGTCCCCCAGCGGGACAAGGTGGCCACCATCTCTGCGGAAGCCTGCCGCAAGATCGCCGAGCAGAAGATGCCCGACCTCAACGCCGGCAGCATCGAGGCCGCCTATCGCATGATCAAGGGTACCGCCCGCAGCATGGGCATCGTCGTAGAGGAGGGCTGAGGAAATGTTCAGAGGCAAGAATTACCGCGAAAGCGCGAAGAATATCGACCGGGCCGCCCTGTATGACGCGCAGGACGCCTTCGAGCTGGTGGTGAAGAACGCCAAGGCCAAGTTCGACGAGACCGTCGAGCTCCACATCAAGCTGGGCGTCGACTCCCGTCACGCCGATCAGCAGGTCCGCGGCGCCGTCGTGCTGCCCCACGGCACCGGCAAGACCAAGCGGGTGCTGGTGTTCTGCAAGCCCGAGCGCGAGGAAGAAGCCAAGGCTGCCGGCGCCGACTTCGTGGGCGGCCAGGAGCTGGTGCAGAAGATCCAGAGCGAGAACTGGTTCGACTACGACGTAGTCGTGGCCACCCCCGACATGATGGGCGTGGTGGGCCGTCTGGGCCGTGTCCTGGGCCCCAAGGGCCTGATGCCCAGTCCCAAGGCCGGCACCGTCAGCCCCGACATCGCCAAGGCCGTCAGCGAGATCAAGGCCGGTAAGGTGGAGTACCGTCTGGACAAGACCAACATCATCCACTGCCCCATCGGCAAGGTTTCCTTCGGCTCCGAGAAGCTGATGGAAAACTACAATACCCTGATCGCCGCCGTCATCAAGGCCAAGCCCGCGGCTGCCAAGGGCCAGTATATCCGCTCCTGCGTCACCGCCAGCACCATGGGCCCCGGCGTCAAGATCAACGCCGCCAAGCAGATGGCGTAAACAAATCAAATCGAAGCCAAACAGGAAACGCCCCGGACGAAGGTCCGGGGCGCTTTTGCGTCGCAGGGAGTTTGTCAAGAGAACCCTACATGTAGCCGAAGGAAATAAGTTCACATAAAATAGATGAAATTGAAGGAGTTTCCTGTTCAGCTTTTTTCACTGTCCTTCTATTATTGGGGCTTCGTATTCTGTGATAGAATATATCTCATAGACGATATTATCTATTAATTTATCCTTATATCTTGTTGATTCATTTAATTATACTACGAGCGTTCTTTTATTGCTATATGGTTAATTCAGTTTCCTTTGATTCTTGCTAACAAAGTTGAAAATGAGAGATTTGAAGCCGGAATGTATGGATACCAAAAATCGCAGCCAGCGAGATAATCAAAACCGGAGTCAACGGCGACGGATCTTTTTGACTCGTTCCCCGATTCGATAAAGTTGGAATGGTGTCAGAACCCTCCCCGTTGACTCTCCTGGCTCCTGAGACTGGAAAACACTGCGGCAGGTTGGTATAATCGGATAAAAAACAAGCAAAGGAGGTTCCCGGCATGGAATACCGGCGCATATCCAAATACTACCCCGGCTGCGACGGTACGAAGCTGGCCGTCGACCTGTACCTGCCCGAAACGCAGGAGAAGGTCCCGGTGCTGTTCAACGTGGGCTATGAGGACCGGCGCAGGAGCTTCGAGGGGCAGAAGAAGGCCCTGGAGCGGTTCCTGGAGGCTCACTACGCCGTCTGCCTGGTGGAGCCGCGGGGCCACGGGGCGAGCTATGGCGTCAGCGAGGGCTTCTTCTCCCGGAAGGATGCCCGGGACATGAAGGCCCTGATCGACGCCATCGCCGCAGAGGACTGGTGCAATGGACGGGCGGGCATGTTCGGCGGTTCCAACAAGGGCCACATCCAGCACATCACCCTGGCGGAGCAGCCGGAACGGCTCTTCGCCGCCGTCCCCGGCGACTGCCACGTGGACATGTACTATCAGAATTTCCCCAATGGGGTGTCCGCCCTGCCCCGCCTCCCCCGCGGCCCCGGCGGGGACGAGCGCATGGGCACCCCCGTGGACGACGACCCCGCCCCGGACTACCCTCAGGCGGCGGAGGCGGCGAAAATGCATCGCCTGAACCTGGGCTTTTTGGAGCAGCACGACCCCAACATGTTCCGGGACACGGTGAATCCCAAGATCGGCTACGCCCCCAACGAGGATATCCCCGTCTGGTCGAGGATGGACGCGGTGCGCTACGGCCACGCCGAGGTATACAGCAGCGGCGCCTGGTTCGACCCCGGCTGCACCGGACAGATTTTGGCCTTTGCCCACTGGGGCGGGAAGCTGCTCCTGGGCCCCTGGCGGCACTGCGAGGTCTACGGCGGCGGCAGCGACCTGCCGGGAGGGTCCTTCGACTGGGTGGGGGAGCATCTGCGCTTCTTTGACCGGGTGCTGAAGGGCCTGGACAACGGCTCGAAGGACGAGCCCCCCATCCTTTACTACACCGTGGGCGCGCCGGAAGGGAAGGAATGGCGCTACGCCGCCGACTTCCCCGTGGACGGGCAGACCCAGCCGGAGCTGAAGTTCACCCCCGCCGGGGGCATGGCCGAGGGAGCGGCCCCGGAAGGAAAGGTGGAATACGTCACCCGCGAGGACATCAGCCTCTTCCCCGGCTTCGGCCGCCTGAACCGGCGCATCGAGGGGGATATGAACGAAAATGACGTTAAATGCCTCCTCTTTGATTCCGCACCTTTGGAGAAACCCATCGAGCTCACCGGCGTGCCGGTCATAGAACTGTGGCTCAACTCCACCCACACGGACTGCAATATCTTCGCCGCCCTGGAGGAGGTGCTGCCCGACGGGCGCAGCCGCTTCCTCACCGAGGGCGAAGCCCGCGCCAGCCACCGGGCCCTGGGCCGGGGCACGCCCCGTGACCCCCTGGGCATCCCCTACCATGCCAGCCGGGCTTCCGACGCCCGCGACCTGGTCCCCGGAAAGCCCAACCTGGTGAGCTTTAACCTGGAAGCCCTCAGCCGCATCGTAGGCGCGGGGTCAAGGCTGCGCATCTCCCTCTCCTTCGGGGGCAACGGCTTCACCCAGCCCGAAGGCTTCCCGGCGGAAATGCCCACCGTCACGGTCTACACCGGGGGCGGGGCGGCTTCCCTCCTGCGGCTGCCGGTGATCGCCCCCACGGTGACGAAGTTCGTGGGGAAGGACAGGAACGCCTATGCCTTCAAGCGGGCGGTCTACCTGGAGACGCCGGGCCGGGTATGGAGGAAATACGACTGCCGCCAGGTCTATCCCAAGGGGGACGAGGTGCATTTCGTTACAGAGTCCTTCACCGCCATCCGCCGCCGGGAGGGGGACAGGATGATCCTTACCATCCCGGCATTGCGCTTTGAGGGGGTCGGGACCCTGCCGGACACGGCGCTGCTGGGGGAAACCTCCCCCGCCGTCAAGAAGCCCAACATGGGCTTCCCCCGCCGTCCGGGGCCGACGCCCACCTTCCGCCACCTCTGGGTGGCCACCGTGCCGGTACCCAGGGAGGTACAGGGGCAGATGAACCCCCAGGGGGTGAACACCTTCGACCTGCTGGTGAACGTCGCCCTGCCCGACGACGGCGCAGACAGGACGAAACGCTGGCCCTGCCTGGTGAACATCCACGGCTTCGGCGGCGGCCCCGACGACTGGGATTCCATCGACGCCCTGTTCCTGGAAAAGGGCGTGGCCGTGGCCACCGTCGACTACCGGCTGGAGCCCCCCTCCGCCTGGCCCGCCAGCGACGACGACGCCAAGGGATGCCTCCGCTATCTGAAGGCCCATGCCGGGGAGCTTTGCCTGGACAAGGACCGCTTCGCGGTGCTGGGCGGCTCCATGGGCGGCCAGCTCACCGCCATGATCGCCGCCTGCAATGGCGACCCCCGGTTTGAAGGGGACATCGGCGGCAACCGGGAATTCGACAGCAGCGTGAAGGCTGCGGCGGCCTACTTTGCCCCTACGGACTTCTTCGGCTTCGGGGAGGACATCGGCAAGGTCTGGCCCAACCAGCCGGAGAAGGTGGCTAACGGCGACGGGCCCTATGCGCCCCTGGCTTCCATGCTGGACTATGTGGGGCCGGGCAAGGGCATGGGGGATGTGAAGGCCCACCTCTTCGACCCGGATCCCAAGTACCAGGCCCTGATCCAAAAGGCAAAGGACGCCAGCCCCGTGTATCACGTGACGGAGAAAAGCGCCCCCACCGCCCTCGTGCACGGCATCTTCGACTGCGGCATCCAGGTCCCCATGGGCCAGAGCCTCCGCTTCTTCGAGGCCCTCACCCGCAAGGGGGTCAAGAGCCTGCTGCTGTGCAACAACAACGGCATCTTCGGGGAGGACCCGGAGGTGAAAAACGCGGTCTGCCAGTTCATCTGCAGCAGGATCTAGGCGGGAACAGAAACCAAAACGCCCCAAGGCAATCTGCCTTGGGGCGTTTTGCGTATCGTGCTTTTATTCGGATTTTTGCGGCAGATCCTCGTCCAAGGTGACGGAGAAGGTCAGGGTCTCGTCCCCGCGGATGGCGACGATGGTGACCGTGTCCCCCGCATGCCAGCTGCCGCGGGCGTCCAGCAGGTCGGCCACGCTGGCGATGGCCTTGCCGCCGGCCTCCACGATGATGTCCCCCACCAGGATGCCCGCCTTCTCGGAACAGCTGCCCGCGTTGACCTCCATGACGATGGCGCCGACGGTGCCGTCCGAGGTATAGGCTTCGGCGTTGCCCACCAGGACGCCCAGCAGGGGGCGGCCCTTCACGTAGCCGTAGGCCGCCAGGTCGTCCACCACCTTCAGGGCGTCGTCGATGGGGATGGCGAAGCCCAGGCCCTCCACCCCGGAGGAGGCGTATTTCGCCGAGGCGATGCCGATGACCTGGCCGAAGCGGTTGATGATGGGGCCGCCGGAATTGCCGTTATTGATGGCGGCGTCGATCTGGAACATGTCGATGGCGGTGTTGTTGGAAATGGTGATGCTGCGGTCCAGGGCGGAGACGATGCCGCTGGTCATGGAATAGGTCAGCTCGCCCAGGGGGTTGCCGATGGCATAGATGGCCTCCCCTACCCGGGTGCCCTCGAAGGTGCCCAGGGTGACGGTGGGCAGGTCGCGCCCGGGGATCTTCAGCAGGGCCACGTCGCTGCGGCTGTCGCCCCCGATGATCTCGGCGGTGTATTCCTCCCCGGAATAGAGCATCACCTTGACCTCCAGGTTTTCCGCCAGGGCGGTCTCGATGACGTGGTTGTTGGTGATGACATAGCCGTCGGCGCTGATGATGAAGCCGGAGCCGGTGATGGCCCCTCTGGTGATCTGGCCGAAGACATTGGTGCTGGTGGTGCTGGTGCTGACGCCCACGCAGGCGGGGGTCAGCAGGGCGTAGATCTCCGCGGCGGAGAGTTCATTGCCGGTATAGGCGGCTTCCGGGGCGGCGTCCTTGCTCCTGTCCGGCTCCGGGAGCGTATAGACGGGGACGCTGTCCTTGGGCACGATCTTTGCCCTGGCAAAGCCGCGGACGGACGCGCCGAAGCCGAAGCCCAGGGCGCAGAGGAGCACCACGCCGACGATGATGAGGACGGTCTTCCCGCCCTTTTTCTTTTGCGGCGCCAGGGGCAAGCCGGTATTGGGATCGAAATTAGCCATAATAAACCCTCCCGTTAAAAGAAAGACATCTGGGCGGAATCGGGCATGTCCCCGAAGGCCCCGGCGGACTTCAGCTCATCGATGTGGGTCTTGGAGACCTTAGAGCAGGCAAGGGCGAATTCCTCGATGGAGGTGAAATCCCCCTCCCGCTTTTCATAAATGTCCCAGGCGGCGGCCTCCCCCAGCCCGGCGATGGCGTTGAAGGGGGGGATCAGCTTATCCCCCTCGATGGTGAAGCGGGTGGCGTGGCTCTTTTTCAGATCCACGCTGCCGAAGCGGAAGCCCCGGAGATAGAATTCATAGACCACCTCCAGGCCGGTATACAGGTCCTTTTCCGCCTGCTTCAGCTCGTTCATGTTCTTCGCCAGCTCCTGCAGCTTGCGCCGCACCGCCTCCACCCCCGACGTGGCGATCTTCAGGTCGAAGCCGGGGCAACGGATGGTGAAATAGGCGCAGTAGAAGGCCAGAGGCATATGTACCTTGAACCAGGCGATGCGCAGGGCCATCATGACGTAGGCCACGGCGTGGGCCTTGGGGAAGAGATACTTGATCTTTT
>JAFXUU010000118.1 GCA_017524845.1 Oscillospiraceae bacterium | reverse complement strand
GGCCGCGCCGCTTCCGCCGCCGCTTCCGCCGCTCTCCTGCTTGGCGCAGCCGAAGAGGGCCGCCGCCATGAGGATCGCCAGGACGAGTGCCAGGATCCGCTTTGCTTTCATGCTGTTCCTCCTCAAAATAGATTTCATGGTTTCTTTCCCGCTGCGGTACCGAACCTGCTTATGCAGGTTTGATTCAGTATATCGGTTTTGGGGCCGACTGTCAACCGTTTCCGCCGCCGAAACCTCTGCATACTTCGAATTCATGCTGCCGTACTTATCCGAAGCACATGAAATTCCAGCGTATTCCAGGCTTTTCCATACTGAATTATATATGGTTCCATTGTTTCCGGGTCATGGCCGACCCTCCACCCGGTTGCGGCGCTCGCCCCGCCGGAAGGCCCGGATGTTCTCCGCGATCTCCGCCAGGCAGCGGCGGCGGGCCTCCAGAGCGCCCCAGGCCACGTGGGGCGTGAGGCAGACCTGAGGCAGCTCCCGCACGGCGTAAAAGGGATGGTCCTCCGGGAAGGGCTCGGTGCTGTAGACGTCCACGCCCAGGCCCCCCAGCCTGCCCTCCGCCGCCGCCGCAGCCAGGGCGGCCTCGTCCGCCACGGCCCCCCGGGCCACGTTGATGAAGACGCAGCCCTCCTTCAGGCTGCGGATGCGCGCCTCGGAAAAGAGGCCCCGGGTCTCCTCCGTGAGGGGCAGGTGCACCGAAAGGATATCCGACGCGCCGCAGAGCTCCTCCAGGGTCACGCAGGGCTCTCCCGGAGCGGGGTGCTTCCGCCAGGCGAGGACCCGGCAGCCCAGAGCCTCCGCGATCTCCCCCACCCGCCGTCCGATGCGCCCGTAGCCCGCGACGCCCCAGGTCATGCCCCGGAGCTCGTGGTAGACGGGGGTGAGCAGATTGGCCGTGGGGCCGTGGGTGTAGCCGCCGGAGCGCACGGCGGCGGTGTAGCTCCCCAGGCGGTTCACCAGGTACAGGGCCATGGCGGCGGTGAGCTGGGCCACGCTGTCGGTGGAATAGCCCGCCACGTTGCACACGGCGACGCCCGCCCGGCGGCACCAGTCGACGTCCACGTTGTCGTAGCCGGTGGCGGCCAGGCAGATGAGCTTCAGGCTCGGATTGTCCCGCAGGTTTTCCCCGTTCAGGCGCACCTTGTTGATCACGGCGACCTCCGCGCCCAGGAGGCGGCTGCGCACCAGCTCCGGGGGCGTGGCGTCGTAGACCGCGACCTCTCCCAGCTCCCGGAGAGGCGAGAGCTCCAGATCCGCCCCCAGGGTGGCGGCGTCCAATACGGCGATGTTCATTGCCGGCTCCTTTCCGCCCGGCGGAAGAAAACGGTCGCATTTCCTCCGGCGGTATGCTATGATATGTAAGATAACAGGCTTGATCCGAAGGAGGATCGGTATGAAACGGTTTCTTTTGCTTTTGACGGCGCTGCTCGTCCTGGCGCTGGCCGCCTGCGGCCAGAAGTCTCAGGCACCGGGGGAGACCGCGGCGCCCGCCACCGCGACCCCGGCCCCCCAGCCCGCGGAGACCGAAGCGCCCGACGCCGGGGCGAGTCCCGGCAACATCCGCGCGGAGATCACCCCCGCTCCCGCCACGACCCCCGGCAACATCGAGCCGGAGAACCCGGCGCTGGCGGACAGCTACTGGGTGGGCGTCCGGTACGAAAGCCGGGACTACGGGACGAGCGAGTTTGAAGCCTGGGACGAAGTCTTCAGCCTCCGCCTTCTTCCCGGCGGGACCGGCATCTTCCGCAGCAGCTTCTGGAGCGTCTACGACTCGGACAACGGCCCCCTCGCCTGGAGCGAAAAGGACGGGGAAGTGACCCTGGCGTTGGAAAACGGCTATATCCTGAACGGCGTCCTGCAGGACGGGCAGCTGGTGCTGGAATACTACACCGGCACCCTGGTGATGGGACCCGGCGGGGACGCACCCGCGGGGGAGGACCTGGGCACGCAGCTGCTCCGGGGCGCCTGGAGGCTGGACAGCGCCGAAACGGAAGGCTATGCCTTCTCCGCCGAGGAGGAGGGCCTGCGGGTCTTCCTGGAGTTCGGCCCGGAGGGCGCTTCGCTCTATTGGAACAGCGGCGAGAAGAAGACCTCCTTCTATGAGGAGAATATGCAGGTCTTCCCCGTCTGGCAGTCCCTCTACCCGGACTGCCCCAACGGCTACTGGTACGCGGAGCTGAGCGCGATGGAGCAGGCCGGCCGCCGGGAATTCTATGTCACCCCCGTGGGCAGGGACCGACTGGAGCTGCTCCTGTACACCTATTCCGACGAAGGGATCGAACATCCCTCGGTGACGTCCTGCTTCTTCGTGCCCGCGGCGGAAGGCTCCGTGGAGCGCATGACGGCGCCGGAGCCCGTGACCGTGAGCACCGTGGACGAGCTGATGAACGCGATCTGGGACCGGGCCACCGTGCTGCTGGCCCCCGGCACCTACAACGTGACCGAGTGGCTCGCTTCTTCCGGGAACGGGGAGCTCTCCGCCGCGGGATACGGCGAATATCCCCCCTATGCCCACGGCCTGTACCTGACCGGCTTCGACGACGAGCCGGAGCTGATGATCGCCGGCCTCCGGGGCCTCACTCTCCGCTCCGCCGATCCGGACCATCCGGCAGCGATCGTCTGCGAGCCCCGCTACGCCAACGTGATCACCTTCGCCCACTGCTCCGATCTGCGCCTGGAGGGCCTGACCGTCGGCCACACCCCGGACAGGGGCACCTGCAGCGGCGCCGTGCTGCATTTCTACAACTGCAGCTCGACGGAGATCCATCGGTGCGACCTCTACGGCTGCGGCACCTACGGCATCACCGCCGAATACGACTGGGGCATGAACGTGACTGACAGCTGGATCCACGACTGCACCTACGGCTGCGTATACCTGATCGACTGCGCCGGCGACACGTTCACCGGCGTGCGCTTCACCGACTGCGCCGGCTATACCATGCTGGATCTCTTCGGCTCCGGCGTCTCCTTTTACGGCTGCGACTTCCAGCGCCTGGACGGCGAAATGCTGTATGCCGACGAATATTCCTCCGTGCTCTTCCGGGGCTGCACCTTCGACCAGGCGGCCTCCGACTCCCTGGTGAGCAGCAGCGCCTACGGCACCGACCGGGTCGTGGACGACCGCTCCGACGACGGGGAGAACGCCCGGCCCAAGGGTTAAGAAAACTTATCCGAAGCAGCATAACCGCCGGGCGGCACACAGCCGCCCGGCGGAACATTTTAGCCTTTACGCTTTTTTCCGGAAGAAGAGGACGCCGATGCAGGCGGGCCCGCAGTGGCTGGCGATGGTGCTGCCCGCGGAGGTGACGCAGATCTCCCGGAAGGGGTGGAGGGAGCGCACCAGGGCCTCGGCCTCGTCCACCAACTCCTGGGGCATGGCCGTGTGGGTGATCATGATGCGGCCGGGCTCCACGTTGTCGTTGCCCTCCAGTCTGCCCCGGATATAGTCCATCACCGTCTTCTCCATGCTGCCCCGGTATTTCCGGCCCACGGTCATGGCCCCGTCGGCCACCAGGATCTCCGGGCGCAGCTTCAGAAGGTTGGCGCCCAGGGCCGCCACGCCGGAGCAGCGGCCGCCCTTGTGGAGGTATTCCAGGGTCTGGAGCACGAAGCTCACGTCCAGCCGGGTCTTCATCTCCTCCAGGCGTTCGGCGATCGCGGCGGCCTCCATGCCCTCCGCGGCCATTTCCGCGGCGGCGATGGCCAGCTGGCCGCTGCCGGAGGAAAGGTTCATGCTGTCGATCACGAACACGCCGCCCACTTCCTCCGCCGCGATGCAGGCGTTCTGATGACAGGCGGAGAGCTTGCTGGAGATATTGATATGGATCACGGCGAAGCCGTCCCCGGTATACTTCCGGAACAGGTCCTCATAGGCGCCCACAGAAACGGCGCTGGTCTTCGGGAGGACGCCGGTGCGTTTGGCGTATTCGTAGAGCTCCTCGGCCTCCACGTCCACCCCGTCGGAGCAGATCCGTTCCCCGAGGGCGACCTGCAGGGGCAGCACCTCGATGTCGTATTTGCTGTAAAGCTCCTTCGTCAGGTCGCAGGTGGAATCGCAGGTGATCTTGATCTTGGCCATGTTTGTGTCCTCCATCCTGTCTGCGGCAGGCGGCGCGGGCCGCCGTTCGGGGCTGTATCCTTCGGACCGTGAGGCCATTGTAACCGCCCACGGGGAAAAAAGCAAGTACTCCCGGCGCATTTCGTCCGGCCCCTCCCCTTCCCGCTTGCAATTCCCCGCGGCCGTATTATAATTATAACGGTAACGATATAAATGAACGAACAAGCGCCGCCCGGCGCCGCGCTTGTTTTGAAGGGAGGAACAGCATGAACATTCCCGAGCGATTCCTGCATAACCAGGCCTTCGATTCCCGGGCCCTGGCCTTCAACCGCCAGCTGACGCCGAATTACACCGCCGACCCCTTCGCCCACGTGGACAAGCCCCTGGGCACGGAGGTCTTCCCGGACGGGACCGTGCTCCTGCGCTTCTACGGGCCGGAGGCCCGGAGCGTGAAGGCGGGGCACGAGGACACCTGGGTGGAGCTCACGAAGGACGGGATCGGCATGTGGACCGGCGTCCTGCCCTACGACGAGCCGGGCTTCAAGCAGCTGGCCTTCGTGATGGACGGGGTGAAGGTGCTCAACCCCCTGGCCCCCATCGGCTGGGGCAGCGGCAGCGCCATCAACTACGTGGAGATCCCCGACGAGGACCAGCCCTTCCTTCTGATGCGGGACGTGGAGCACGGGACGGTGAGCCTGGAATACTTCCCCTCCGCCGTCACAGGGGAGACCGAGTGCTGCTACGTCTACACCCCGCCCCATTACCGGGACAGCCTGGACACCCGCTTCCCCGTCCTCTATCTCCAGCACGGCGGCGGCGAGAACGAGGGCTGCTGGGTGCATCTGGGCAAGGTGAACCTCATCATGGACAACCTCCTGGCCGAGGGGAAATGCGAGCCCTTCCTCATCGTGATGAACAATCTGATGATGCAGGTGCAAAAGGACGGGAAGTGGGAGGAGGACGTAAACCAATTCGGCGATATGCTGATCCGGGACTGCATCCCCTTCATCGAAAGCCACTACCGGGTGAAGCCCGGCAAGCGCAGCAGGGCCATCGCCGGGCTCTCCCTGGGCTCCCTGTATTCGGGGCAGATCGTCATGGAGCACCCGGAATGCTTCGGCTCCGCGGGCCTCTTCACCGGCTACACCTGGCCGGTGATGCCCGGCTATCCCACGAAGGAACAGCCCTGGGTGGACGCGCTGAAGGACGCGGAGACCTTCAACCGGGAGGTGCATCCCTTCTTCGGCGCCATCGGCGACCGGGAGGTGAGCCTGCCCCTCTTTGAGAAGGAGCGGGAATTCTGCCGGGAGCAGGGCGTGAACTACATTCAGAAGATTTATCCGGGTTTCCACGAATGGCGGGTCTGGCGGGCGGCGGCCCACGACTATTTCCAGATGCTGTTCCGGGACGGAGAGGAGGACTGAGCATGCTGCGCAAGGTATTGACGGAAAGCGGCTGGGTGCGGGGCATCCCCGCCGCCGATCCCCGGGTGACGGCCTTCAAGGGCATCCCCTTCGCCGCCCCCGCCGTGGGTCCCAACCGCTGGCGGGCGCCTCAGCCCCCGGAGCCCTGGGAGGGCGTGCGGGACTGCCTGGAGTTCGGCCCCATCGCCATGCAGGAGATCCCCGGGGGGAACCCCGACGACATCTATACCCGGGAGTGGCACGTGGACGGCAGCGTCCCCATGAGCGAGGACTGCCTGCAGCTGAACGTCTGGACGAACGCCCAAAGCCCGGAGGACAGGCTGCCGGTGATGGTCTGGATCTACGGCGGGGGCCTCATGGTGGGCTACCCCTCGGAGATGGAGATGGACGGGGAGCGCATCGCCCGCCGGGGCGTCGTCCTGGTGAGCATCAACTACCGGGTCAACGTCTTCGGCTTCCTGGCCCACCCGGAGCTCACCGCCGAAAGCCCGGAGAAGCCGACGAATTTCGGCCATCTGGACCAGCAGGCGGGCATCGCCTGGGTGAAGCGCAACATCGCCGCCTTCGGGGGCGACCCGGAGAACATCACCATTTTCGGCCAGTCCGCCGGGGGCGGCAGTTGCATGGTGCAGCTCGTCTCCCCTCAGAACAGGGGCCTGTTTCAGCGGACCATCCTCCATTCCGGCGGCGGCCTCCTGCCCCCCAGCAGCCTGAGCCTGCGCCTGGAAGAGGCGGAGGCCCAGGGCGTGAAGCTCTTCGAGAAGCTGGGGGTGAAGACCCTGGCCGAAGCCAGGGCCCTCGACGCCCGGACGGTCTGGGACGCGGCCGTGGGCCAGGGCGGCTTCAGCTGGGGCAGCGTCATCGGCGACGCCTTCCTGCCCGACACCCCGGCCAACATCATCCTCCGGGGCGAGGAGAACGAGGCGGACATCATCATCGGCAACACGGGGGACGAATTCATCGTCCGGCCGGAGGGGGACAGCTTCGAAGCTCTGGAGGCCTTCGTCCGGCGGAAATACCCGGGCATCGCGGAGGAATTCATGTCGGAGGCCTGCTGCTGCGCCATCACCCTGGGGCAGATGAAGGAGAACGCAAGCTACAACAATTTCGAGATGGGCAACAAGCTCTGGCTGGACCACAACGCCCGCCGGCCCAGGCATCGGATGTATTTCTACCGCTTCGATCCGGAGATCCCCGGCTGGGACGATCCCGGGGCCTTCCACTCCTCGGACCTGTGGTTCGCCTTCGAGACCCTGGCCAAATGCTGGCGGCCCTTCACCGGCAGGCACTACGACCTGGCCCGGCAGATCTGCAATTACTGGACGAATTTCGCCCGCACCGGCGACCCCAACGGCCCCGACGCCGACGGGACGCCCATGGAGACCTGGGAGCCCTATACGGCGGGGAACGAAAAGGTCATGCTTTTCGGAGACCGGCCGGAGCTGATCCGGGCCGCGGAGGGCGATTTTTTCAATCTCCTGCAGAAGGCCTGCGAGGACGGGCGCATCACCTACCGCTCCCTCAACGCCTTCGACCGATGACCCGCGGGCCCGCGCCGATCGATACCGGACACAGAAAGGAGATCTGAGCATGGCGACCATTCACGTCACCTACTATTCCCAGGCCCTGTCGGGGCAGAGCGAATTCTACATGGTGCTGCCCAACGACGTGCCGCCCATGATGGCCGTGGCGGGCCCCAATCCCGCCTTCCAGCGGCCCGCGAAGACCCTCGTCCTGCTCCACGGCTACAGCGGCACCGCCATCGACTGGCTGGCGGGCAGCAGCATCCAGGACCTGTGCAGCCAGTTTAACCTCGCCGCCGTCATGCCCGGCTGCCGCAATAGCTTCTATCTCGACCGGGAGGCCACCGGCGAAGCCTACGGCGCCTTCGTGGGGGAGGAGCTCATCGGCTACGTCCGCAGGACCTTCGGCCTTTCGGACAAGGCGGAGGACACCTTCATCTGCGGCTTTTCCATGGGCGGCTACGGGGCGCTGCGCACGGGGCTCAAATACACCCACAACTATTCCAAGCTGGCCGACCTCTCCGGCGCGCTGATCTACCGGGAGGTGGCGGAGATGACGCCGCCCAACGGGAACATGGTGGCCAACTACGCCTACTACGCCGCCACCTTCGGGGACCCGAAGAAGGTGCTGGAGAGCGACGCCAATCCCGAGGTGCTGGTGGAGCAGAAGCTGGCCGGGGGCGAGAAGCTGCCGGGCATCTTCATCGCCTGCGGCACGGAGGACATGCTCTGCCCCCTGAACCGGGCCTTCTCCGCGTTTCTGACGGAAAAGGGCGTCGCCCACGAGGCATATTTCACCCCCGGGGAGCACAACTGGAGGTTCTGGGACCCCTATCTGGAAAAGGCCGTCGCCTGGATGCTGGCGGAGTAAGGAGGATATCATGGCAGCGAAAAAAGTGGGAGACCTCATCAGGGAAGCCCGCACGAACGCGGGGCTGACCCAGGCCCAGCTGGCCGAAAAGGCGGATGTCACCGCCTCGGACATCAGCAAGGCGGAGCGGGGGGAGAAGGAACTCAGTCAGGCGGTCCTGAAGAAGATCGCCAAGGCCACCGGCGTCACCCAGGCTTCCCTCCTGAACGCCCCCAAGGGCGCTTCCGGCAAGACCTCCTCCGGGAAGACCGGCTCCTCCGGGAAGGCCTCCGGCGAACTGAAGCTCACCGCCGCGGAGAAGAAGCTCGTGGAGCTCTACCGGGCGGCGGACGCCGACACGAAGAAGGCCGCCGTCAGCCTCCTCAAGGGGGAAAAGACGGAAGGCGGCATCCTGGGCACCCTTTTCAGCGGCGCCGTGGACACTCTGCTGGGAGGGAAAAAGTGACAGACTACCGGGAGAATTACGACATTCTGAAGCAGGTCTGCGCGGAAAAGAGCGTCATCCGCCACGTATCGAAGCACCGCAAGGCGGACGGCAGCATCGACCGGGAGGGCAACCTGAAGCTCTGGAACGACGCCCTGGAGCGCTTCCGCGTGACCCTGCTCTGGGAGGACGGGGCCCCGGATTACGACGGCCGGGATCCCCTGCAGCCGCCCCCCTCCATCATTTTCGTGCCCGCGCCGAAGGCCGAAACGCCCCGGGGCACGGTGATCGTGGCCTGCGGCGGCGGCTTTGAGACCCGCACCGGCTGCGAGGGCTTCCACGCGGCGGAATACTTCACCGAGGCGGGCTTCAACACCGCCATCCTCACCTACCGGCTGAAGCCCTATTCCCGCCGGGACGCCATGGCGGACATGCAGCGGGCCATCCGCCTCCTGCGGGCCCGGAAGGAGGCGCTCGGCGTCACGGACAAGGTGGCGGCCATGGGCTTTTCCGCCGGGGGCATGCTCAGCGCCAACTGCGCCACCCACTTCGACTTCGGCGATCCCGGCGCGGCGGACCCCGTCGAGCGCCAGTCCTGCCGCCCGGACGCGGCGGTGCTGGGCTACGGCGCCTTCGCCTTCGCGGGGCTGCCCGGCGGCTTCTTCCTGGACCCCTTCGGGGACCGGATCATGAACCCCTATGTGGCCGACAAGGAGGAGCTCATATACTTCGCGCCGGAGGTGAACGTCACCCGCGCCACGCCCCCCTTCTTCATCTGGCAGACCAACAGCGACGATCCCCGCCATTCCTTCACCCTGGGACAGGCCCTCACCGCCGTGGGCATCCCCTTCGAAATGCACCTTTTCCCCGAGGGCGTCCACGGCCTGGCCCTGGCCGACGGGAACAACGACCTGAGCGCAGACCTCCCCCACGTGGCCCGCTGGGCTTCCCTCTGCGCCGAATGGCTGGAGGAGCAGGGGATATAAACCATCAAAGCACAACCGCTTCGCTGGGTTGTGCTTTGAACAGGCTTACACTCCGCTCCCCGGCGCTTCCGCGCCGGGGAGCCTTGCTTTCTTCGGTTTTACGCCAGGCGGGAGAGGCGCATGCTGTTTTCCTCTCCCAGGCCCATGGTCTCGGCGTCGATCTCCACGGCGAAGCGGAGCTTCTTCCCCTCGTTCCGCAGCAGGACGGCGCCGGTCAGCACCATGATGAAACGCTCCCGGAAGGGCTTCTGCCGGGGCGCGAAGGTCAGCTCCAGGCGATAGCTTCCCCCGTCCTCCAGGGGAGGCAGCGAGGCCAGGGCCTCCCCCGCGTCCGCCCAGCCCGACGCCCGCCAGCCGGTGTCCGTCCACTTCTCGCCTTCCCCTGCCACGGGATAGCCGACGCCCTGAAAGACCCCGGTCCAATACGCCGTGAGCCTCTCGCGCAGCTCAGGCAGCTGCTCCGGGCCCAGGCCCGCCTCCGCCAGGTCCTCCGGGCCGAGCTTTCCCAGGATGTCCCCGACGGCCTCCATCGCTTCCCTGATCCGTACTTCTTCCATGTTTTTTTCTTCCGGGAAGCCGCTTTGAAGCTCCCGCAAAAGCCGCATGCGCGTTTCCAGCGCCGCCTGCTTCCGGGCCGCGGCCTCCCGCAGCTCCTCCGCCGGCGCGTCCAGCAGTCTGCGGATCTCCCCGATGGTGAACCCCGCCTCCTGCAGGCAGCGGATCCGCGTAAAGACCGGGAGCTGGCTTTCCTCATAATAGCGGTAGCCCGTCCACTCGTCCACCTTCGCCGGCTTCAGCAGCTCGACCCGGTCGTAATAGCGCAGGGTCTGGGGCGTGCAGGCGCAGAGGATCGCAAAATTTCCCACCGTCAGCATGCTTCCCTCCTCCTTTCGCCCTCACCCTATCATTGAAGCAAACTGCAAGGTCAAGAGGGATTTTGAGAAAAATCGGACCCGCTGCGAAACGGGTCCGATTGCGATTTGATTATGCCATTTCGGCGGTGATGGCGGGGGGCTGGCCGCCGAATTGGAAGGGGGAATTGTTGGCCGCGGTGATGCTGACGCCCTTCCCCTCGAATTTCATCGTGTATACGTCCTCCAGGCAGGTCTCCAGCCAGCGGCAGCGCAGCTCGAAGGTATCCTCCGCCGTCCACGCGCCGTGGGCCAGATAGAGCTGCGTGCAGTCCTCGGGCTTTCCCAGCACGTTCGTCATCCGCACGCCCCGGGTGCCCACCCGGACGGTCTCCTGCCGCCCGGAGGCGGCGGCCATGCGCCAGATGCAGCCGTAGGCATCGAAGGTGAAGGAAAATTCCTTGATGGGATCCGGCCCTTCCCCGCTCATGAAGTTGCCGCCGAAGGGGCCGAAGACGCCGGAGGTCATGCGGAAGGTCCTGCCGCTGATCCTCTCCGCCGTGGGGCTGTCGGGCCCGTAGGGGGGATTGCCGATGCTCAGGCTGCTCAGCACGTCCGCCAGGAGCTTTTCGCCCACCGGGTCCTCCGGCAGGGGGCCGTCCGCCGTCACCTTCGCCGCGAAGTCCCAGGTGAGGTCCAGGGTATTCTGGGCCCAGTGTGCGCCGGGGGCGGTCTCGGTGATGGCGATGATCATATCCTGCTTCGGCAGGACGATGGTGAACTGCCCCATGGCCCCGTCCGCCCGATAGGCCCCCTCGGGCTTGCACATCCAAATCTGGAAGCCGTAGCCCAGGAAGTTGTCTGTGGCAGGAGGATTCACCGCCGCCTCGGAGGCGGAATCGTTCTGATTCGTGGTGGCCAGGCGAACGTAGTCCTCCGCCAGGATGCGCTCCCCCTCCCAGACGCCGCCGTCGGCATAGAGCTTCAGCAGGCGCAGATTGTCCTCGGTGGTGGCCCAGAGGCCGCCGCCGCCCACCTCCATGCCGTCGGGCATATACGCCCAGCGGAGGTTGGAAGGGTCGATGCCGATCTTGTTGAAGAGCCGGGGCGTCAGGTAGTCGTGGAGGCCCAGGCCCGTCTTTTTCCGCACGATGGCCCCCAGGAGGGTGGAGCCGGTGGAATTGTACATATAGGTCGTGCCGGGCCTGTGGTTCACGGGGGTGTGCAGGAAGTCCCGGATCCAGTCCCTGCCCGGTCCGGGCATGGTGTCCATGCCGCAGCCCATGCAGAGCACGTCCCGCACGGTGAGGAGCTGCAGGTTCTCGCCGGGCTCCGCCGGGCTCTCGTCGGGGAAGATGTCGATGATGCGCTCGTCCAGGCGAAGGACGCCCTCGGTATAGGCGATGCCCACCGCCGTGGCGGCGTAGGTCTTGGTGTGGCTCTGGAGGCCGTGGCGCAGACCGGGGGCGAAGGGGGCCCACCAGCCCTGGGCGCAGAGCTTCCCCCGGCGCATGATCATGAGGCCGTGCATCTCCGCGTCGGAGGCCTCCAGCGCCGCGATGTAGTCCAGGATGTCCAGGGAGCGGATGCCCACCGCCTCCGGGGCGGCGGTCTCGAAGGGCTTGCGCGTGAACATGGCGTTTCCTCCTTATAGCGTAATAATGTTTTACCTTGTTCCCCCGTTCCCGAAACGCAGCCTTGCGCTGCGTTTCGGAGAGGAGGAGCCGGGAGAATCTTTCGGGTATTCGCGCTCGCGCGGATACCCGATATTCTCACGAGCTCCGACGAAGGGGAGGTATAACCGAACTTCCCTCCCCGGGTCAAGTTTTTCCGGCTGCGGGGACACGGCGATTATAAAAACGATCTGTTCGACGCCGGACGCTGACCGATAAGCAATAACAAAAAAGAATAACGGAAAACCTGAACGCTGAACCCGGACGTCTTCCAAAAAACGATACCGAAGTACCGCCAAAAACCGGCCCCGCAGACCGGCGGCGCGTTTTCTTTTTACAAATCGATCTCCATGGTCTCGGTGCTGTTCACCTTGTCCAGGGCCGTCTGCGCCCTGGCCAGCTCCTCGGAGGCCGCGTCCGCCGCGGCCTTGGCCTCCTCCACGGAGTAGTTCGCGTAATTGTATTCGATGACGGCGCTGTTTGCCGCGCTGCGCCCCTTCACCCTGGACTTGGGCAGGGCCCCCGCCATGTCCCGCAGCTTCACCCGCCGCTGGTTCAGCTGGGGGATGTAGACCAGCATCTGGTCGATGGTCATGCCGAAGCCGGGCACCTCGTGGGTGGAATTGAAGACGTTGAGGGCGTGCTTCACCCTGCGGATCTTCTCCTCCAGCTCGCCGAGCTTCGCCTGCACGGCGGCGAAATCATAGGCGGGGCGCACGCTCTCGATATCCTCGCTGACGGCGGCCACGAAGGCAAAGCTCTGGCTCTCCAGCTCCAGCAGGGCGTCGTACTCCTCCTTCAGCCTGCGCAGCAGCTTGGCTGCCTCTGCGGACGTATAGTTCATATCCGATCCCTCCGATCAAAGATGATTTTTCATTCTTCCCTGCCCCAGGCCCGGGACAGCTCCACGGCCTTCTTCCAGCGGCCGTAGAGGGCGTCCCGCCGCGCCGCTTCCATCTCCGGCGTGAAGACCCGCTCCGAAAGGCGCAGCTTTTCCAGCTCCTCCGGCCCGCTGTAGATCCCCGCGGCCAGCCCCGCCAGGGCCGCCGCGCCGAAGGCGGTGGTCTCCACGTTTTGGGGCCGGTCCACGGGGATATCCAGCAGGTCGGCCTGGAACTGCATCATAAAATCGCTGACGCTGGCGCCCCCGTCCACCCGCAGCTCGGTGATGGGCGCGCCGGTGTCCCCGTCCATGGTGTGCACCAGGTCGGCCACCTCGTAGGCGATGGCCTCCAGCACGGCGCGGCAGAGCACGGCCCTGTCCGTACCCCGGGTGAGGCCGAAGAAGCAGCCCCGGGCCGCCGGGTCCCAGTAGGGCGCGCCCAGGCCCGTGAAGGCGGGGACGAAGTACACCCCCTGATTGTCCGGGGCCTTCTCCGCCAGGATATCCGTCTCATGGGCGGTGGTGACGACCCCCGCCCCGTCCCGCAGCCACTGGATGGCGGAGCCGGCGTTGAACACGCTCCCCTCCAGCACGTAGGTCGTCTCTCCCCCCAGCTGCCAGCCCACGGTGGTGACGAGACCGCTCCCGGAGCGGACGCGGCGGGAGCCCAGGTTCATGAGGGTGAAGCAGCCGGTGCCGTAGGTATTCTTCGCCATGCCGGGGCGGAGGCAGCCCTGGCCGAAGAGGGCCGCCTGCTGATCCCCCACGGCGGCGCAGACGGGGATCCCCTTCAGGTCCGGGAAGCCGGGGTGATGGGCCACGGCGCCATAGGCTTCGCTGTTGGACACCAGGCGGGGCAGCAGCTGCTCCGGGATATCCAGCTCCCGCAGGATCTCCGGGTCCCAGCGCAGCTTCTCCGTGTCCAGGAGCATGGTGCGGGAGGCGTTGGACACGTCGGTGACATGGGCCTTCCCCCCGGTGAGCTGCCAGACGAGCCAGCTGTCCACCGTGCCGAAAAGGAGCTCCCCGTCCCGGGCGCGGCGGCGGAGATCCGGGTCCCGGTCCAGGAGCCATTTCAGCTTGGTGCCGGAAAAATAGGGGTCGATGATGAGGCCCGTCTTTTCCTGAATATAGGGTCCCAGCCCGCGGGCCTCCAGCTCCGCGCAGATATCCGCCGTTCTCCGGCACTGCCAGCAGATGGCGTTTCCCACGGGCTTTCCCGTCTCCTTCTCCCAGAGGACGGTGGTCTCCCGCTGGTTGGTGATGCCGACGGCGGCGATCTCCGTGGGGGAAACGCCGCTCTTTTCATAGACCTCCGCCAGGGCGTGGAACTGGGTGGCCAGGATCTCCATGGGGTCGTGCTCCACCCAGCCGGGCCGGGGATAGATCTGGGTGAGGGGGTACTGTGCCTTCATCACGGCGTTGCCCGCCGTGTCGAAGAGGATGGCCCGGGAGCTGGTGGTACCCTGGTCCAGGGCGAGGATATAACCGTTCATCGTGCTCCTCCTTCCGGAATTGCCTTTTCATTCCGCCGTTCCGGGTGTATGATGGGAAAAAAGGAAACAAGGGAGGCGCGGCCATGCGCAGAGAAAGCTACCCTTCCGCCGGCGGCGGGGAGATCCGCTGGTATCTTTGGGAGCCGGAGGGTCCGGCGAAGGGGATCGTACAGATGGTGCACGGCATCGCGGAGCACGCCGGGCGCTACGCGGCCTTCGGGGAATACCTGGCGGGAAACGGCTGGCTCGCCGCCGCGGAGGACCACATGGGCCACGGGGAGACCGTTTCGGAGAGCTGCCCCCGGGGCTGCGTCCGGGGCGGGTGGGACACAATGACGGCGGACGTGCACGGCCTGACGCTGCTGCTGAAGGAGCGGCGTCCCGGCCTGCCCGTTTTCCTGCTGGGGCACAGCATGGGCTCCTTCCTGGCCCGCACCTTCCTCTACACCTATCCCGCCGAGGGCCTTCGCGGGGCTGTCCTCTCCGGCACGGCGTGGCAGCCGGAGCCGGTGCTGGCGGCGGGGAAGCTCCTGACAAGGCGGGAGATCAAAAAGCAGGGGGCGGACGAGCCCAGCCCGAAGCTGCAGCAGCTGATGTTCGGGGCCTACGGGAAGCAGTTTCCCGGGGAGACCTCCCCGGACGCCTGGATCTGCTCCGATCCGGCGGTGGTGGCGCGCTACGGGGAAGACCCCCTCTGCGGCTTCGTCCCCTCCACGGGCCTGGTCCTGGCCATGCTGGAGGGCCTCGGCCGCAACCAGCGGAAGGAGAACCTGGCGAAGATGCCCGACCTGCCGGTGCTCTTCATCGCCGGAGACCGGGACCCGGTGGGCTCCTGCGGCAGGGGCGTGAAGCAGAGCTGCGAAGCCTTCAGAAAAGCGGGGCTCCGGGACGTCAGCCTGAAGCTCTACGCCGGGGACCGGCACGAGGTGCTCAACGAGAAGGACAAGGCCCGGGTCTGGGCCGACGTGCTGGCCTGGCTGGAGGAAAAGCGGAAGGAAGGCTGACGGGACCCGCCATTTTTATTCTACCACATTCCCGCCCGGAATAGGAAGCGCAGATGTGCGGTTTTCGCGCTTTTTCCCTTCCGGGCGGACGGAGGGGCCGGTGAAAAGAGCCGCCGGGAGCAGACGAAACTGCTCCCGGCGGCGTATGCTTTCCGTCCCGCGCCTTTATCCGACGCTCATGGTGACGGTGTTCGTATGTTCGGTATTGCCCAGGGCGTCGGTCACCACGCAGTAGACCTGATTCCCGTTCCGGGCCTCCGTCAGCTCCACGGCGTAGGTGGGGCTGGTGACGGAGGACTTGGAGAACTTCGTCGCGCTGGGCTTCTTCACGTACCACTGGTAGCTGAGCCCGCTGCCCTCGGCCGCCACGGTGAAGGAGGCCGTGCTGCCCAGGGGACCCACGTAATCCGCAAGTTCGGCGGTGATGACCAGAGGCTCGGCGATGCTCATGGTGACGGTATTCGTCTGCACGGCGTTGCCGTGGCTGTCCATCACCACGCAGTAGATCTGATTTCCGTTCCGGGCCTCCGTCAGCGTCACGCTGTAGGTCGGGCCCGTGATGCTGCTCTTGGAGAACTTCGACGCCGAGGGCTTCTTCACCCACCACTGGTAGGTAAGCCCGTCGCCAAGGGCATCCACGGTGAAGGAGGCCGTGCTGCCCTCGGCGCCCACGTAGTCCTCCAGCTCGGCGACGCTCAGCTCCATGCCGACGGTCATGCTCACGGTATTCGTCTGCACGGTGCTGCCGTGGGCGTCCGACACCACGCAGTAGATCTGATTTCCGTCCCGGGCCTCCGTCAGCGTTACGCTGTAGGTCGGCCCCGTGATGCTGCTCTTCGAGAACTTCGACGCCGAGGGCTTCTTCACCCACCACTGGTAGCTGAGCCCGTCGCCCTCCGCCTCCACGGTGAAGGAGGCCGTGCTGCCTAGGGGACCCACGTAATCCGCAAGGTCGTTGAGAACGGTGAGCGGTTTGAAGATCGACATGCTCACGGTGTTCGTCTGGAGCGTATTGCCGCGGGCGTCCGACACCACGCAGTAGAGCCGGCGGCCGGAATTCGCCTCCGTCAGCGCCACGCTGTAGGTCGGCCCCGTGACGCTGCTCTTGGAGAACTTCGACGCCGTGCGGTTCTTCACCCACCACTGGTAGCTGAGCCCGTCGCCGGAGGCTTCCACGGTGAAGGCCGCCATGCTGCCCTCGGGCCCGGCGTAGTCCTCCAGATCATTCAAGATGACCAGGGACTGGGCGATGCTCATGGTGACGGTGCTCGTCCGGACGGTCTCGCCGTGGGAATCCGTCACCACGCAGTAGAGCTGGCGGCCGGAATTCGCCTCCGTCAGCGCCACGCTGTAGGTCGGCCCCGTGACGCTGCTCTTCGAGAACTTCGACGCCGTGCGGTTCTTCACGTACCACTGATAGGTAAGCCCCTCGCCGGAGGCCTCCACGGTGAAGGCGGCCGTGCTGCCCAGGGGACCCGCGTAGTCCTCCAGGTCGGCGTCGAGGGTCAGCGGCGCGCCCAGGTCCACCATCAGGTTTTTGATATAGAAGCCGTCCAGGCCTTTGCTGTAGCTGGTGTCCTTACTGAACCGCCACTTGAGCTGGTGTTCCCCGGAGGAAAGTTCCGTTTCCATGTGCTCCCAGCCGCTGGTCTTGCTGGTGGAGAATACCGTCTCTCCGTCCACAAAGAAGTACCCGGTATCCCAGTTTTCTTCGGCCTCCACGAAATAGTCGAAGCTGAGGGTCGTGCTCTCCGTAAGGGTGACGGCGGCTTCCAGCACGGAGGTAGAGCTGTCGATCCCCGAATTGCCGCTCCTGGCCGCCAACTCCCCGTCGAGCTTGGCGATGACCCAGGGATAATCCCCGTCGTTTTCATACGTCAGGCGGCAGCCGGGAGCGTTGACTGCGCCGTCCACAGCCCCGGTCAGGCAGAGGAACGTGACGTCGGAGGTGAGCACAGAACCTGTGCCGTCCGTCACCTCGCAGCAGTAGAGATAGCCCAGGCGGGCGTCGGTGATGCTGCCGGTGAGGACGGGGGTCTTATTGCCGCTGTGGCCGCTGTTTGTCCAGCTCTCTCCCCCGTCTGTACTCACCTTCCACTGGTAGCTCAGCCGGTAGCCCGTGGCTTCGATCCCGAGGGTGAAGGCGTCCCCCAGCGCGCCGGCGAAGGGGCGGGGCTGGCTGACGATCTCCGGCGGCGGACACCACAGATTCACTTCGGCGTCCACCGTGCGGCCCAGCCGGTCCGTCACGACGCAGCGGAAGGAGCTGCCTATCATATCCTCCGTCGCGACGCCGGTGAGGGTGTCGGTCTGCGCGCCGTCCAGGGTGCAGTCCGCCCAGGCCGAGTCGTCCCAGATCTGCCACTGATAGCTGAGATTGCTGCCGTAGGCCTCTATTTGGAAGGTGAAGCTCTCTCCCGGAAGGGCGGACGCGTCCTCGGGCCATTCGACGATCACCGGCTCCATCTCCAGGATGCGCACGGTATTCGTATAGATCACGGTGCCGTCGTCGCCCGTGATCCGGCAGCGGAAAAGATGGCCGAGGCGGGCGACAGTGATCTCGCCCGTCAGGGTGTCGGTGGCGTTCCCGGCGTGGCCGCTGTTTTTCCAGGTGCTGCCCCCGTTGGTGCTCACCTCCCACTGGAAGGAGGGCGTGCCCATGGCTTCCGTATGGAAGATGAAGTCCTCGCCCACGGCGCCGGTGAAATCCGCCGGCTGCTCCGTCACGGCGAAGACGCTCGCGCCCAGGGCCACGTTCCGCACCTCGAAGCAGTCGCCCTCCTGGCTGACGCTGACGTCCTTCTGATAGACCCAGGTCAGGACGTGCTCCCCGGCCTCCAGGTCCGTGGCGTAGAGTTCCCATTCTTCCTTATGGGCGCATTCGAACATCTCCTCCCCGTCCACCAGGAACGAGCCGTAGTCGTACATGCCGCCCTCGCCGAAGACGCGGTATTCAAAGGACAGCACGGCAGTCTCCGTGAGCGTGCAGGAGAGGGTGAGGGCGGACTCGGTACAGTGCGCGCCGCCGTTGCCGCTCCTGGCGAAGGAAACGCCGTTCTCCGTTTCCGGCGTCCAGGGATAGACGGAATCGTTCACAAAATGCAGCGCGCCGCCCGCAGCGTTCAGAACGCCGTCCACGGGGGCAATGGAGATCATGCGCACCGGGACGGTATACAGCAGGCGGTCGTCGAAGGCGGTGATCCTGCAGCGGTAGCGGTAGGCCAGCCGGGTCTCCGTGATGCCGACGCGGAGGGTGTCCGTCTTGTTGCCGGAGGAGGAGGAATTCGCCCAGGTCTCGCCCCCGTCGGTGCTCACCTGCCACTGACAGGCCTTCACCGTGCCCAGGGTCTCCACCCGGAAGCTCGCCGTGGCGCCTATTTCGCCCTTGAAATCAATGGGCTGGCGGAGAACGGCGCAGAAATCCTCCACCTGGGCTACCTCCACGCGCTGATAGACCATGACGGCGTTTTCCCAGCGGTAGACGTAGTCCGCCGCTTCCCCGTTCACCGTGACGGCGGGGAGGGCGTCCGGGTCGAAGCTCTTCGCGCACGCGGTGATCAGGAAACAGAAATAGTATTCCCCGTCGGCGGGAATCGGAGTTACGTCGTTATACATCGAATTGAATCCCACGGCGTAGTCTTCGGGATCCAGATCTTCGCCGGTCCGGAAGCAGATGCTGACGAAATCGCTGACGTCGCCCGGGGTGCCGGTGACGTACCAGTCGTCCTCATCCGCGAACGCACCCGTCTTGGGACAGGTGACGGCCCGGAAGAGGGCCTCGCTCACCTGACGTCCCGTGACCTGGGTGTTGAGCAGCTCGAGCACGGAGGTATCGTAGGTGACGTTGAGAGAAGTGATGTACTCTTCGCCCTCGTCCGCCAGGACGGCGCCCGGCAGCAGGCCCAGGGCCAGCAGCAGGACGAGGAGCAGGCTGAGCAGCCGCTTGCTTCGCTTCATGGTCGCACTCTCCTTTATTCTGATGATTCCCGGTCGAAGGATCCCGCGGATCCCGGTTCCTGTCCCGATTATACCACGCCGGGCGGCCCCTGGCAACCGTTACCATTGCCCGCCCGGGTCCGCCGGGGCGGCGGGGCACCAAAAACGGCGCTCCCCCGACGCCCAGGGCGGCGGGGGAGAGCGTGCACATTTTTATCCGTAGATCCGCATGCCGTCCAGGGTGACGACGCGGCGGCCCTGGACCTCCAGCTCCACGGCGTCGCCCCGGGCGTATTTCGTCCAGACCTCCTGGCTGACGGCGGCGGAGTAGACGTTGCCCTTGGCGTCGGTGAACCAGAGGACGTATTCCTCGCTGCGGCCGCTCTCCCGCTCATTGCCGCCCAGGCGGGTATCGGGCCAGTAGGGCTCCGGGTCCACGGGGAGGTCCCGGCTCAGGCCCTCGGTCTTCGGCTCGTAGCCGCTGCCCCGGGCCGCCTCCTGCCGCTGGGGCACCCACCGGTCGATATCGTATTCGTAGAACGTGGCGTAGACCGGCTCCTGCCGGTAGACGGGCACGGTCCTCGTCTCCGTGCGGTATTCCGTGCGGTAGCGGGGGATCTCGGTCTCCACCTCGGTGAAGGTCCCGTCCCCGTTGTCCTTGTAATCCGTCTGGGTATCGTAGCCGTCCAGCACCTGGTAGGGGACCTCATACTCCTCCTCGGCGTAGTGGTCCAGCACCTGATCGTAGTGGTGGATGGCCTGGCTGCTGCCCGTCATCGTGCCGCCGGAGGGGATCGACCAGCCGGATTCCCGCACGGTGGTGAGGGCCTCCACGGCGACGGTCCGCTGCCAGGTCTTGTCCGTCACGGTGGTGGCCCGGCTCCGGGGCAGCACCGCGAAGACGACGACGGCGATCAGGGCGATGAGGATGCCGACGATCAGCCCCGTCCGCTTCTTCTTCGGGGGCCGGGGGGCAGGCTCGGGAGGCTTGGCCGCGGCCTCCTCCTTCCGCCGGTTTTCAAAATAATCCCCGGAGGAATCCGCCCGCTCCGCGCCGCAGTTGACGCAGTTTGCTTCCCCGTAGCGGTTCAGGCTGCCGCAGAAGGCGCAGGTCCAGTCGGCTCCCTTGCCGTAGTTCTTCGCCTTCTCCTCGTCCAGGACTTCCTTCTTCTCCCCCAGGTAGAACTTGGTGCCCGCGTCCTGGGGATGGGCGCAGTTGGGGCAGCTCTTGACCAGCCCGTCGATGCCCTTCTGGCCGCAGTAGGGGCAGTCCCACAGCCCCTTGATGATCTTGTTTGCCATACGATTACCTCCCGTCCCGCCGGCGGCGGGGACGCATGCTTCTCAGCGACAGGCCCCGCAGAAGGCCGCGATGCGCGCTTCGTTGCCCTCCGAGGGCCTGTCCCCCGGGTCGATGAGGATGAGCTTCGCCTTCAGCTCCGCCCCCAGGGCTTCCTCCAGCTGCCGGAGGGCCCTTTCTCCCCCCGCGCCGCTCTGGCAGGCAAAGGCGGCGAAGGTCTTTCCCTTCAGGGCCTTTCCCTCCGCCTTCAGGAAGCTCCGGAGGGGCGGGGCCGGCCTCCCGGCCCAGACGGGGAAGCCGAAGATCACCCGGTCGAAGGCGTCCGGATCGAAGCTGTAGGGCCGGAGGGGCGGCGCTTCCCCGAAAACGGCGCTCTTACCCCCCAGGAGGAACTTCGCGGCGCCCCGGGCGGGATAGGCCTTCTCCGGCTCGAGCCGCAGCGTCTCCGCTCCCAGGGCTTCGGCGATTCGCCCGGCGGCCCAGGCGGTGTTTCCGGTGAGGGAAAAATATACGATGGCTGTGGGCACGCGGCGCGCCTCCTCTCCCGGCGCACGGCGCGCCGACGGGTCCCCCGTTTTTCCTGATTGTATGATTATACCCCCCGCCGCCGCCCCGGTCAATGCCCGCGCCGGGAAATATGCGCTGCCGGGGCTGAGAAATCCATTGAAAAACGAAAAAACGCTTGACACCCTTTCCGCCCTGTGTTATTCTCATTTCAGAATAAAGTTCCGGGCGTTCCATATGGGGTGCGGAACGGGCCGGAACACCGGTTCGCGGCAGTGGTGAGGGCCGCGTATCACTCCTTTTCTTCCCGAATCGCTGCGCCGCAGAAGCCGAAGGGCTCTGCGGCGGCGGTTTTACTTGCGCGGGCCCGGGTTTTCCCGTATACTGGACGAAGCGGCGCGGGAGCGCCGCGCGGACTGTCAAATAAGTACGATGGCGGCGTTCCGACAAGCACGGGGGATCCGTGAAGGGGGACGGGAATCCCCCTTCACGTCGAATCCACGCAAAATCAGAAATCATTTTCTGATTTTGCCGTTCAGCGCGTCGACATTCGACACGCTGAACGGCGCGGGAGCGCCGCGGAAGGAAGGGGAAAGAAAATGGGATCTGTTCTTCTCACCGGGGGCACCGGCTTCATCGGCTCCCACACGGCGGTCGAGCTGCTGCTGGCGGGGCGGGACGTCGTGCTGCTGGACGATCTGTCCAACAGCGAGGCGGGCGTTGCGGAGCGCATCGGCCGGATCGCCGGGCGGCAGCCGCCCTTCGTCCGGGCGGACGCGGCGGACCGGCGCGCCCTGCGGCGGGTGTTCCTGGATTGGGATATCGAGGCGGTCGTCCACTTCGCGGGCTTCAAGGCGGTGGGAGAATCCGCCGCCAGGCCCCTGGCCTACTACCGCAACAACCTGGACTCGGCCCTGAGCCTGCTGGAAACCATGGCGGAATTCGGCTGCCGCCGCTTCATCTTCAGCTCCTCCGCCACGGTCTACGGGGAGCGCTGCCCCGTCCCCTACCGGGAGGATATGCCCGCCGGGGACTGCTCCAGCCCCTACGGCCGGACGAAATACATGATCGAGGAGATCCTGAAGGACGCCGCGGCGGCGGACGGCAGCCTCAGCGTGGTGCTCCTCCGCTATTTCAATCCCATCGGCGCCCACGAAAGCGGCCTCATCGGGGAAAAGCCCAGCGGGATCCCCAACAACCTGATGCCCTACATCACCCAGGTGGCGGCGGGCCTGCGGCCGCGGCTGAACGTCTTCGGGAACGACTACCCCACCCGGGACGGCACCTGCGTCCGGGACTACATCCACGTCACCGACCTGGCCAGGGGCCACCTGGCCGCCCTGGGCTTCGCCGAAGCGCACCGGGGAACGGAGATCTTCAACCTGGGCACCGGCAGGGGCTTCAGCGTGCTGGAGGTGGTGCGCGCCTTCGGGGAAGCCACCGGGCAGCCCGTCCCCTTCGAGTTCGCGCCCCGGCGGCCCGGGGACCTGCCGGAGTTTTACGCCGACGCCTCCAAGGCCGAAGCCGTCCTGGGCTGGCGGGCGGAAAAGAGCCTGGCGGACATGTGCCGGGATTCCTGGCGCTGGCAGCAAAACGCGCTGAAGCAGGACTGAAAACAAAAACGCAGCTAGACAAACCTATGATTCAGGGCCTCGACGCGCATGGGGGATGTGTGCAGGGGGACGGGAATCCCCCTGCACGTTATAATCCATGCAAAATCAGAAAACATTTTCTGATTTTGCCGCTCAGCGTGCCGACACTTTGTCGACACGCTGAGCGGCGGCGCTCCCCTCCGGGAAGCGCCGCCGTTACTTATTACTTATTACTTATTACTTATTCCGTGTATTCGCTGTGGATGAGGGCGCTGAGCTTCAGCTCTCCCTCGTATTCCTCGAAGACCATGCGCAGGATGCGCCAGTCGTCGGCCTCCGCCGAGGCGGCGGGGAAGCAGAGGTCCACGAACTGCCCGTCCGGGAAGATCGCCGTCACGTTCTCCAGGGCGTTCCCGCTGCGGAGCACGGTGTTGAAGCCCATCACCGGGGCCCTCGCATAGTCCCTGTCGTAGACGTATTCCTCAAAGAACTGCTTCGCGGTGAGCTGGATGGGCTCGTCCGTCCCGTATTTCACGCCCCAGACGTACACCGTCCGGTCCTTCGCCGTCACGGCCACCCGCTGGGGCGTGAAGCATTGATTGGCGCCCAGGTTGATGGTAGAATACGGGGAAAGGACCAGACCGTAGCCGGGATGGACGCAGGCGGCCAGGGCTTCGTAATCCCCGGCGGCCAGGCAGTCGGCCACGGAAACGGCCAGCTTCGCCAGATCCTCCCGGCCCGGGTCCGCCCCGGTCACCGAGACCGGCTCCGGCGAACTGCGGCGGGCCGCCCCGTCCGACAGGGCCAGCACCAGGAGGCAGCCGCCCACCCCCAGGAGGACGCCCAGGAGCAGACAGACCAGATTCATCAGCTGTTTTTTCATTTCGACCTCGCGTGTGTCCGAAGGGACCGGCGGCCCTCCGTGATCGCGCAAAAACGCGCGGGGAATGCCTCCATTCCCCAAGTACGGGTATCATAACCCGTCCCGCCGGAGAATGCAACCATAAATTCCGCGTCATACCGGAAAAGGAGAAGGAAAATGCTGGTAAACGGACTGCAATACCACCTGCGCTGCGGGAAGGGGGACGTGGGGGACTACTGCCTCCTGCCCGGGGATCCCGCCCGCTGCGACGCGATCGCCCGCTATCTGGAGGAGCCCCGGCTCATCGGGCAGAACCGGGAATACCGCATCGTCACCGGCCGGGCGCACGGCAAGACGGTGTCCGCCGTGTCCACCGGCATCGGCGGCCCCTCCGCCGCCATCGCCATGGAGGAGCTGGCGGAGCTGGGGGCCCACACCTTCCTGCGGGTGGGCACCTGCGGCGGCATCACCCGGTCTGTCCGCCCCGGGGACGCGGTGATCGCCTCCGCCGCCGTGCGCTTCGAGGGCACCAGCCGGGAATACGCCCCCATCGAGTTTCCCGCCGCGGCGGATTTCGGCGTGACCCTGGCCCTGAAAACAGCCGCGGAGGCCCTGGGCATCCCCTGCCGCGTGGGGGTGGTGCAGTGCAAGGATTCCTTCTACGGGCAGCACCGTCCCGAGGCCATGCCCGTGGCCGGAAGGCTCCTGGAATACTGGGAGGCCTGGAAGCGGCTGGGGGTCCTGGCCAGCGAGATGGAGTCCGCCGCCCTTTTCGTGGCCGCCGCCCACCTGGGCGTCCGCTGCGGTACGGTGCTCCACACGGTGTGGAACCAGGAACGGGCCGCCCTGGGCATCCGGGAGGAAAACGCCCCGGACACGGACGGCGCCGTGCGCATCGCCGTGGAGGCCCTGGCCTATCTCTGATTCAGCCCAGGTACACCCGGGGGATCCGGGGGCTCACGGCGCAGCAGAGCTCATAAGAGATGGTGCCCGCCGCCGCCGCCAGCTCGTCCACGGAGACGAGACCGCCGAAGACCGTGGCCACGCTGCCCACGTCCGCCTCCGGCACGTCCGTCACGTCCAGCATGCAGAGGTCCATGCAGATGCGGCCGAGCTGCTTCACCCGCCGGGAGCAGAGCTCCACCTCCAGCCGGTTGGAGAGGTTTCGGCGCAGCCCGTCGGCGTAGCCCAGGGGCAGCACGGCGATCCGCATGTCCCGGGGGCAGGTGTAGGTGCGGCCGTAGCCGACGGTGTCGCCCTTCTTATGGAAGGTGACGGCGGCCACCCGGCTCTTCAGGGCCATGACGGGGCGCAGGTCCATGCCCTCCGTCACCTCGTCCGGGAAGGAGCCGTAGAGGGCGATGCCGGGCCGGGCCATGTCCTCGGCGTATTCCGCGGGGGTGTGGATCACCGCCCCGGAATTGGCGCAGTGCACCAGGCGGAAGCGCTTGCCGCTGCCCCGCTCCGCCACGGCGATCGCGGCCCGGAAGCGGGCGTACTGCTCCGCCGTCCAGGGATCGCCGGGGACGTCCGCCATGGCAAAGTGGGTGAATACCCCTTCGAAGTCCAGCCCCGGCAGGGCCATGGCGGTCACCAGGTCCTTCACCCCTTCCCCCACCGCCGGGAAGCCGGTGCGGCCCATGCCCGTCTCCAGCTTGGCGTGGCAGCGCAGGAGCTGCCCCGGGCGCAGCCGGGAGGCGAAGGCCCGGGCCTGCTCCAGGCTGCCCACGGCCTGGGTCACCCCCAGGGCCGCCAGGTCCGGCGCACATTCGGCGGGGCTGGGCCCCAGGATGAGGACGGGGAGGGAGACGCCGCCCCGGCGCAGCTCCGCCGCCTCGTCGGGGGTGGCCACGGCCAGATAGCCGCAGCCCAGGGCCTGCAGCCGCCGGGCCACCGGCAGAGCGCCGTGGCCGTAGGCGTCCGCCTTCACCACCCCCAGGCAGATCGTGCCCGCCGGCAGCCTGCCGGCCAGGGCGCGATAATTGTGCTCGATGTTGTCCAGGCGGATCTCCGCCCAGCTCCGCTTCATGGGATCGGCGGTGCCGGTGAGGAGACTGCCGGGCAGGGCCTCCCAGGGGACCTCCCGGGCCAGGGACCTGTTGGTGTAGCGCCCGTCCTCCGTCACCTCCCGCAGGACCTCCAGCCAGGGAGGCAGGGTCACGCTCTCCCCCTCCTCCCCCAGCTCCACCTCCAGCAGGGCCCGGTCGCTCCAGAAGGGGAAGCGGTCGATCTCCAGGGTGTGTCCGGCGAAGGGGACGCACCAGCGGGTCTTGACCACGGTGCGCAGCTCGGGGTCCCGGCGGAGGAGGAGGGCGGCGTATTCCTCCGGGCCGATCTCCCGTTCCGTCTCCTCCCGCACCAGGGCGGAGCGGCGGCGCTTCACCGTGTGGGTATAGCCCGGCTCGCCCCCCGGCGGACGGCGGACGCGGACGCGCTCGGCGACCCCCGCCTCCGCGCTGAGATAGGTCTGTTCGATCCAGTCCCGCCGCCGGGCCAGGCTGTCCAGCAGGCCCTCGTCCGGCAGACGGATCAGATAACGGCGTTCGATCTCCAGAGGAACGGCTTTTTCCATCTTGCACCTCTCCCTGCGAACTGATATAGTAAAGGTTAGCGTGATTGAGAAACGGAGTTGAACGATTGCAAATGGCAGGATCCCGGGAAATCATCAACGACATGACGGTGGGCAGCGTTCCGAAAAAGCTGCTGACCTTTGCCCTGCCCTTCATGCTCTCCACCCTGCTGCAGACGGCCTACGGCATGGTGGACATGATGGTGGTGGGCCAGGTGGTGGGCTCCGCCGGCCTCAGCGCGGTGAGCATCTCCACCAAGGTCACCTGGATGACCACGGCCCTGTGCATGGGCTTCACCAACGCCGGGCAGATCCTCATCGCCCAGCTGGTGGGCGCGGGGAAGCGGCAGGAGCTGCAGAAGACCATCGGCACCCTGATCCTCACGGTGCTCTGCGTGGCCCTCTTCGTCACGGTCTTCGGCCTGAGCCTGACGAAGCCCATCCTCCGCCTGCTGAGCACGCCGCCGGAATCCTACCCCGGCGCGGTGCAGTATCTCACCATCACCTTCATCGGCACGGTCTTCACCTTCGGCTACAATCTGGTCTCCGCCATGTTCCGGGGCATGGGCGACAGCCGCCATCCCCTCATGTTCGTGGCCATCGCGGCCTCGGTGAACCTGGTGCTGGACCTGCTGGCCGTGGCGGTGCTCCGCATGGGCGTGGCGGGAGCGGCCCTGGCCACCGTCTCCGGCCAGGCGGTGAGCCTGGTGATCTCCTCCGGCTACCTCTACCGGCACCGGGACAAGTTCGGCTTCGATTTCCGCCGGGAGAGCTTCCGCTTCGACCGGGAGAACCTGCACAGGCTGGTGCGCCTGGGCGTGCCCTTCGCCTTCCAGAACGCGGCCATCTCCATCTCCATGCTCTTCGTCAACCGCTTCGTCAATTCCTACGGCGTCACGGCCTCCGCCACCTTCGGCACCGGCACCCGCATCGAGGAATTTCCCTGGATCATCATCAACGGCATCATGGTGGCCTCCGCCACCATGGTGGGGCAGAACATGGGGGCCGGAAAGCCGGACCGCATGCGCCGGGTGGTCACCGTGGGGGCGCTCATCTGCGCCGTCACCGCCGCGGTGGTCGTGACCCTTTTCCTCGTCTTCCCCCGGCAGATCTATTCCCTCTTCACCACCGACGCGGACGTGCTGGAGCTCTGCCCGAAATTCATGCTGGCCCTGGCCTGCTCCATCCCCGCCACCTCCATGATGGGGCCCTATCAGAGCTTCATCGAGGGCATCGGCAACGCCCGGCTGACCCTGATCATCGCCCTGCTGGACGGCTTCGTGAGCCGCATCGCCATCAGCCTCATCCTGGCCTACGGCTTCCGCCTGGGACTCATGGGCTGGTTCTTCGGCTACGGCATGGCCGCCTACGTGAACACCGCCATCAGCATGATCTACTACTACGGGGGCTTCTGGAAGAAGCGCGCGGCCCTCGTGTGATTTCGCAGAACCGGCCGCGGACAGCGCGGCCGGTGCGCTTTTTCAATCAGTATATCCCATTCCGGTATTTTGTCAACGCGGCAAAGTCTCCGTTGTAATGGCCGGGAAAAGCGTGTATAATGAGGCAAACGGAAAAACCAAACAACAGAAAGGATGTCGAAACATGTACGAGAAGCTGATCCACAAGTTCGAGCCCGAATACAACGAGGCCAAGCCCGAAAACGCCGACGCCGATTTCGTCGTATCCCCCCAGGCCTATTTCCGCGGCGCCTGCCAGCTCCCCGGCGCCCAGTACAACGTGGGCTTCCAGATCTTCGTAAAGCCCTTCTTCCTCGACCGGTTCCCCCATCGCCACAAGGTGGACGAGTACCTGATCTTCCTGGGCGGCTCCTTCCCCAACCTCTTCGATTTCGACGCCCACATCGAGTTCACCCTGGGCGAGATCGGCAAGGACGCCGAGACCTTCGTCATCGAGGAGCCCACCATCATCCGGGTCCCCGCCGGCGTCTATCACTGTCCCCTGAACTTCATGGAGATCAACAAGCCCGTGTTCTTCCAGGCCGCCCTGATGCAGGGCATGTTCGGCGGCATCTACGACTTCCCCGGCGGCAGCCGCGAGATGTGGTACAACGGCCCCATCCAGTGCAAGCTCTTCCCCGGCAAGAAGTGCGATTCCTGCCGCGCCTGCATGGAGGCCGACTGGCAGGACGACGCCTGGAAGAAGTAAGCAGGGCGGCGTGAGCATTTCCCTCGTCCTCTTCGATCTGGACGGGACGCTGACGGATTCCGCCCCCGGCATCACCCGCTCCGTGGCCTACGCCCTGGAGAAAATGGGGGCGGAGCCCCTGCCGCCGGAGGGGCTGCTCCGCTTCATCGGTCCGCCCCTGAAGCAGAGCTTCCGGCGGTACTGCAGCTTTGACGAGGCCCGGTGCGAGGAGGCCGTCCGCCGCTACCGGGAGTATTTCACGGCGGGGGGCATGTTTGAAAACGCGGTCTATCCCGGCGTCCCGGAGGCCCTGGCGGCGCTTCGGAGCGACGGGCTGCGCCTGGCCGTGGCCACCTCCAAGCCGGAGCTCTATTCCCGGCAGATCGCAGACCGCTTCGGTCTCACGCCCTGCTTCGAGGGCGTTTTCGGCGCCGCCATGGACGAAACGCGCACGGACAAGGCGGAGGTCATCCGCTACGCCCTGGCCTCCCTGGGCGCTTCCCCGGCGGAGGTCCTCATGGTGGGGGACCGGGAGCACGACGTCTTGGGGGCGAAGCAGGCGGGGCTCCCCTGCGTCGGCGTCCTCTGGGGCTACGGCAGCCGGGAGGAGCTGGCGGCGGCGGGGGCCGGGGCCCTGGCGGAGACGCCGGAGGCGCTGCCGGCGCTGATCCGGGCCCTGTGCACACCGAGTTCTCGTTTTTGAGCAAAATGAGTTGCATTTTTATGCAGACCGGATTATAATCACAGTGCCCGCGGCCGACTTCGCGAAGGGTGGAGGGCCGCGGCGTCCGAAAACTGAATCCGCGAGGCCGATTGCCCCCCTCCGAACGCCGGAGGCGGGCATGGAGGAAGCCGGTGCGAATCCGGCGCTTTACCCGAAGCTGTATATGCGGGAGCCCGTCCCCCGCGGCGCAAGCCGGTCATTGGGGAAACCTGAGAAGGCTGGGAGCCGGGCGCGGCGTCCCTTTGGGACGCGGGACCGCATGAGCCAGAAGACTGATCGGCATTCGCTGCCCAGACCCGGCATGGAAACGCCGGGTCCGTGGCGCATTGCGCAGGAATAACGGCTGCGACCGATGAGGTCGCAGCCTTGTTTATTCCGGAAGCGGCCGGGACCTGCCCGCTTCCGAGCAAAAGAAGAAAACAAAAAACGAAAGGAGAAAAAACATGAAGAAGCAAACGAAAAAGCTGCTGACGCTGCTGCTGGCGCTGACCCTTGTCCTGGGGCTGGCGCCCATGGCGGCGGGAGCGACGGACGACGTGTTCGCGCTGAGCGCCGACGACTGCGTCGTGATCGGCGAATACATGTACGGGCCCGCCTACCTCTATGAGGGGACCGTTCCCGAGGGAACCCTGCAGGTGCTTTTTGAGGACTTTGCAGTGGAAGATATCAGCATGATCACGTCGATGACGGGAACCAACACCGCGCTCTCCGACACCACCGTCGCCCCCTTCAGCGATCTCTTTGTCTACACGGCGGAGGACGCGGAACACGACATCGATGAGGAAAACCTGGAGCTTAATGCAAACTATGCCGATTACGCCTTTGAAAACTGCTACGGGTTCTGCATCTGGGACCAGTCTTATGAAGCCAAAACCTTCTTCGTCGTCTATGAATTCGAACAGGCCCCCGTGGAGTACGACCGCACCTTCTCCGTGTCCGTGGGCGATTACGTGGTCCCCGCGGAGGACATCGAGCTGATCGAGGGCGGCTACACTTCCGACAATCCCTACGTGCCCGGCCCGCTCCCGGCGGACCTCTACGTGGTCACCGTCCCCGCCGGCACGGAGAGCGTGCTCCTCACCTTCGCCGAGAACCGGCTGGCCTACAACTACGATTCAGAGGGCAATTATCTGTACGGATTCTATCCCGGCGATACGTACATGACCGGCGCCCTGACTGCGGAGTGCCCCCTGGACTACGGCACAGAATCTCTCCCGGCGGACGGGGTGATCGACTACGTCCTGGTGCAGACCCCCTATGACGCTTCCTGGTACAGCGCTCTGATCTATGCCGTCACCTTCGTCTATGCCGAGGAGCTCACCATCCTGGAGCAGCCCGAGGACTTCAGCGGCCCCATGGGCAGCACCGCCACCTTCTCCGTGGAGGCCGAGGGCGCCGGGCTCACCTACCAGTGGTACGTGAAGAACACCACGGCGACCGTCTTCACCAAGAGCAGCGTGCAGACGCCCGAATACAGCACGAAGGTCACGAGCAAGAGCGCCGGCCGCCAGCTCTACTGCCTGGTGAAGGACCAGTACGGCAACAAGAAGAAGACCGCGACCGTCACCCTGACCGCCGAGGAATCCCCCGTCATCACGAGCACCCTTGAGGACTACTCCGGCGCCCTGGGCAGCACCGCCTCCTTCTCCGTGGTGGCCGAGGGCGAAGGGCTCACCTATCAGTGGTACGTGAAGAAGCCCACCGCCAGGAAGTTCTCGAAATCCTCCATCACCACCGATACCTACAGCGTGCAGCTCACCGCCGCCCGCAACGGCAATCAGGTCTACTGCGTCGTCACCGACGCCTACGGGAACACCGCCCGGACGGATACCGTCACCATGTCCGTCCCTGCGCCCACCATCCTCTCCGAGCCTGAGGACTATTTCGGCGCGGAGGACAGCACCGCCTCCTTCTCCGTGGTGGCCGAGGGCGAAGGGCTCACCTATCAGTGGTATGTGAAGAAGCCCACCGCCAGAAAGTTCTCGAAATCCTCCATCACCGGCGACACCTACAGCGTGCAGCTCACCGCCGCCCGCGACGGCAATCAGGTCTACTGCGTCATCACCGACGCCCTGGGCAATTCCGTGCGCACCGATACCCTGACCATGACGATCCTCAAATAACCCGAACTCTTAACGCAAACCCGCGCCGGGAACGCAGCTGCGTTCCCGGCGCGGGTTTCTTTTTCGGCGATCTACGGCGTCCGGGGCGCGCCGTCAGGAAAACTCCTCCCGCCGGTCCCGCTCCATGAGACGGCGGATGGCCGCCTCCGGCCGCAGGCCCTCGTAGAGCACCTCGTAGATGCCGTGGCAGATGGGCATCTCCACCCCCAGCTTTTCCGAGAGGCTGCGCATGGCGGCGGCGGCATAGTAGCCCTCCACCACGGCCCCCACCTGCCGGAGGGTCTCCTCCACCCCCAGGCCCTGGCCCAGCAGCAGCCCGGCCCGCCGGTTGCGGGAATGGCGGGAGGAGCAGGTGACGATCAGGTCCCCGGTCCCCGCCAGGCCGGAGCAGGTGGCGCTCTGCCCCCCGGCCTTCAGGCAGAGGGCCGCGGCCTCGTTCATGGCCCGGGTGATCAGCAGGGCCCGGGCGTTGTCCCCGAAGCCCAGCCCGTCGGCCACGCCGCTGCCGATGGCCACCACGTTTTTCAGCGCGCCGCAGAGCTCCACCCCCGCCACGTCCGGATTCGTATAGACCCGGAAGGCGGGGCCCATGAAGGCGTCCTGCACCCGCAGGGCGGTCTCCCGTTCCTCCGCGGCGGCCACCACGCCGGTGGGCATGCCCAGGGCCACCTCCTCCGCGTGGGAGGGGCCGGAGAGGGCCGCCGTGGGGTATCCTTCCCCCAGGACCCCGCCGAGCACCTGGGTCATGCGCAGGAGGCTCCCCGCCTCCAGGCCCTTGGATACGGACACGCAAAGGCAGCCGGGCTTCAGGAAGGGTCCCACCGCCTCCGCCGCAGCGCGCATCGCGTAGCTGGGCACGGCGAAGACCGCCAGCTCCGCCTCCGCTCCCGCGGCGGCCTCCGCCGTGACGGCGAGGCCCGGGGGCAGCACGGCCCCGGCCAGCCGGGGGTTCTCCCTCGTTTCCGCCATGGCCGCGGCCCGGGCCGGATCCCGGTTCCACAGGGTCACCCGGTGGCCCCGGGCGTGGAGCAGCAGGGCCAGGGCCGTGCCCCAGGCGCCGCTGCCGAAAACGATGATCTCCATCCGTTTCTCCTTTATGGTATTCTCAAACACCGCCCGCCGGAAATCGGCGGGCGGTGTTGGCGTTGGCCGAAGGCTCAGTTCTTCCCGTAGCGCTCCAGCAGCTTCATGATGCGGTCGTGGGGATCCAGCAGGATGGACACGGACACGTCGTGATTGATGGAGGCCACGATATAGGCGATATACTTGGAGCAGTCCACCTCCACGAACCAGGGCTTCTGCCGCAGCTCGGGGCTGACGTAGGTCAGGTTTGTGCCCAGAACGCCGGTGATCTTCCCCTCCTCGTAGGCCTTGTCGAAGGAGGCGAAGCCGGAGGTGAAGAGGGCGTAGGTGGCGGTGGCGAAGAAGCGCTCCGCCCCGTGATCCGCCATATAACGGGCGATGTCCAGCATGCTCTCGCCGGAGGCGATGATGTCGTCCGCCACCAGCACGGTCTTCCCCTCCACACTCTCGCCCAGGTACTCGTGGGCCACGATGGGGTTGCGGCCGTTCACCACCCGGGAATAGTCCCGGCGCTTGTAGAACATGCCCAGGTTGACCCCCAGCACGGAGGAATAGTACATGTTGCGGTTCATGGCCCCCTCGTCCGGGCTCACCACCATGAAGCCGTCCTTGCTGGGATTGATGTCCGGGTATTTGCGGAAAAGGGCCTTCAGCACCTGGTAGTGGGGCATCAGGTTGTCGAAGCCCATGAGGGGCACCGCGTTCTGCACCCGGTCGTCGTGGGCGTCGAAGGTGACGATGTTGTCCACCCCCATGGCCTGCAGCTCCTGCAGGGCGCAGGCGCAGTCCAGGCTCTCCCGGCCGCTGCGGCGGTGCTGCCGCCCGCCGTAGAGCTGGGGCATGATGACGGTGATGCTGTGGGCCTTGCCGCCCATGGCCTGAATGATGCGGGTCAGGTTGGCAAAATGGTCGTCCGGGCTCATGTGGTTCTCGTAACCGAAGAGGGTGTAGGTGCAGCTGTAATTGTAGACGTCGGCGATGATGTAGATGTCCATGCCGCGGACGCTGTCGTGGATCAGGGCCTTGCCGTCCCCGGACTGAAACCGCGGGCATTCGGCGGGGATCACGAAGGTGTCCCTCGCCTCCGGGCCCATGGCGGCCCAGTTGACCAGCCAGCGGTCGATCTTCGCGGTCAGCTCCTCAGAGCCGGGCAGCGGGATGAGGCCGAGCTTATCGAAGTAATTACCGGTGTGAAACAGCTGTTCAGCTTCCATTTTCTACCTTACCTCCACAAGCGCAAATTTCAGGCATACGCATTATAGCGGTCTTTGGCACAGCTTGTCAAGAACGGGGGCGGTTTTTGCCGATTTTCCTTGCGGAGCCCGGTCGGATATGGTAGGATGCTGGGGAAAACGATCGATGGAGGCATATGCTATGTCCAAGGCCAGTCTGGTCATCATGGCCGCCGGGATGGGTTCCCGTTACGGCGGCGTCAAGCAGATCGCCGGGGTGGGCCCCCACGGCGAGATCCTGATGGAATACGCGATCTTCGACGCGCTCCGCGCCGGCTTCGACAAGGTGGTGTTCATCGTCACCGCCGCCCTGGCGGAGGGGATCAAAGAGAAATTCGGGGACGCCCTGGCCCGCCGGGGGGTGGAGGCGGTCTGCGCCGTGCAGGACTATTCCTCCCTGCCCGCCTTCCATAAGGTGCCCGAGGGCCGCGTGAAGCCCTACGGCACCGCCCACGCGGTGCTCTGCGCCGCCGGGGCCGTGCAGGAGCCCTTCGCCGTCATCAACGCCGACGATTATTACGGGACGGAGGCCTTTTCCGCCATCTTCGGCGCCCTGGCCGGGCTGGACGAGCGCCGGGCCTGCATGGTGGGCTACAAGCTGCGCAACACCGTCAGCGAAAACGGCACCGTGACCCGGGGCGTCTGCGCCGTGGAGGCGGGCACGCTCCGGAGCGTGACGGAAACCTACAAGATCGCCGTCTTCCCCGACGGGAGCATCCGGGACACTGCCGACGATCCCGCCGGGCGGCTGCTGGATCCCGAAAGCCCCGTGAGCATGAATTTCTGGGGCTTCCACCCCTCCGTCTTCGGGACGCTGGAGGACTATCTCACCCGCTTCCTGAAGGGCCTCAAGCCGGACGATATGAAGAGCGAGTGCCTGCTGCCCGCCCTGGTGGACGAGCGCATCCGGGCGGGGCAGCTCATCGTGGACGTGCTGCGAACCGACGCCCGCTGGTTCGGCATGACCTATAAGGAGGACCATCCCCTGGTGCAGGCGGAGATCGCCCACCTCCACGAAACGGGCGTCTATCCCCCGACCCTCTGGGGCTGAAACCGAGAAACCGTACGGGCCGCTGCATCTCGCAGCGGCCCGCGTTCATTCCCCGTGCAGCGTCGCTTCCCCGCTCTGCAGCCGGAGGCGGCTGCCGTCCGGCAGGCGCAGCAGGAGGGCGAAATCCTCTCCCAGCCCCTCGGCCAGGGCCTCCCTCCCGTCGGGGAGGGTGACGGTCTTCCCCAGGGTGACGCAGCAGGCGCGGTATTCCTCCCAATACGCCGCCCGCTCCGCCGGCTGCTGCCGGGCCAGCCCGTCCAGGGCCAGGAGCAGCTCCGCCGCCAGCTTCGTTTTCTCCGGGGGACGGCAGAAGTCCCCCAGGGAGGCGGCCTTCGCCCGCAGCGCCGGGGGGAAGGCCTCCGGCGGGGTACGGACGTTGACGCCGACGCCGATCACCAGGCTTTCCGCCCGGCCGCCCAGGAGCACGGCCTCGCAGAGGATGCCGCAGAGCTTCCGCCCCTGCCATTGAAGGTCGTTCACCCACTTGATCTCCGGCCAAAGGCCGCAGCAGCGGCCCACGGCCCGGCGGACGGCCACCGCCGCCCGGGCCGTCACGGTTCCCAGCGCCTCCGGGGCCTCCTCCGGCCGCAGGAGAAAGCTGAGATAGAGGCCGCCGGGGGGCGACTCGAAGCGCCGCCCCAGCCTGCCCCGCCCCGCCGTCTGCCTTTCCGCCAGCACGGCGGAGCCCGCCGGGGCTCCCGCCGCCGCCAGCTTTTTCAGGGCGGCGTTGGTGGAAGCCAGCTCCTCCGGCCAGCGGAGAAGGCCGCCCCGGCCCTCCGGCAGGAAGGCGCGCAGGGCGGCCAGACGTTTTTCCTCCGACAAGGTCTCAGGCCCAGTCGTCCCGGGACGCGGGGACCCGGATCCCGGCCAGGAGGCCGGAATACTCCCAGAGGAACCACTCCCCGGTGCTGGGCTTGGTGCGCAGGGTGATGGGGCGGGGGCTGTCCGCGCCGCCGGAGACCAGGGCGAGGCGCAGGTAGCCCTCGGAAAACTGGTCCCGGCTGTGGGCCTGCTCCTCCACCGTCACGGTCCAGGGCTCCGCGGGGGTATAGTCGTTGGAGGGCAGGGCCCCGGCGAAGTAGGAGCGGCCCAGGTAGTCCTTCCCGTCCGAGAACCGGTCGCGGATGAACTGTTTGTCCATGGGGGACTGGGGCCGGGGGCCCCGCAGGAAATCGATCATCTCCAGGGCCGCGTCCCGGTCTCCGGGATACACGCAGAGGACGGCGGCAAAGAGGGCCGCCACGGCGAAGGGGTCCTTCAGCGCCGCCTCCGGCCGAGCCTTCAGCTCCTCCAGGCTCCCGGGCAGCGTCTCAAACACGAAGCTCTTTTTTTCCAATGCCATGCTGATGCTCCTTTCCGAAAGGACGTGTATTCAAGGTTTGGCTCTGCCATGCCCGCCGCTCTGTCCGATTCGGAGGCATGAAAACCCGGGGACGACTGCCGCCGTCCCCGGTCCGTTTTTACTTGCTTTCCAGATCGTACATCTGCTTCTGGAGCAGCAGCTTCTTATACTTTACCTCGGCGTTCTCGGCGGCCTCCTTGAAGAGCACCTTCGCCCGCTCGGGGAAGGACAGGGCCAGGGAGGAATAGCGCACCTCGCTCATGAGGAAGTCCTCATACTTGCCGGAGGGAGCCCCGGAGTCGATGCTCAGGGGGTTCTTGCCCTGGGCCTCCAGCCGGGGATCGTAGCGGAAGAGGTTCCAGTAGCCCGCGTCCACGGCGGCCTTCATGATGCTCATGCTCTTGCCCATGCCGGCCCGGGCGCCGTGGTTGATGCAGGGCGCGTAGCCGATGACCAGGGAGGGCCCGTCGAAGCTCTCGGCCTCCGCCAGGGCCTTGATGCACTGGTTGTAGTCAGCGCCCATGGCCACCTGGGCCACGTAGATATAGCCGTAGGAAATGGCGATCTGGGCCAGGTCCTTCTTCTTCACGGACTTGCCCGCGGCGGCGAACTGGGCCACCGCGCCGATGGGCGTGGCCTTGGAGGCCTGACCGCCGGTGTTGGAATAGACCTCGGTATCGAAGACGAAGACGTTGATGTTCTCCCCGGAGGCCAGGACGTGGTCCAGGCCGCCGTAGCCGATGTCGTAGGCCCAGCCGTCGCCGCCGAAGCACCAGAAGCTGGGCTTGGGCAGGAGATCGGTGTTCTCCAGGACGAATCTGGCTTCCTCCCGGCTGCTGCCCTTGCAGGCTTCCGCCAGGGCGTCCCCCGCGGCCTGGGCCTTGGCGCTGTCGTTCATGGCGTCCAGCCAGCCCCGGGCGGCGTCGGCCAGGGCGGGCTCGTCCAGCAGGGCGGTGACCTTCCCGGCCATGAGGGCGCGGCGCTGCTTCATGGCGTTCAGCATGCCGAAGCCGAACTCCGCGTTGTCCTCAAAGAGGGAATTGGACCAGGCGGGGCCGCGGCCGGCCTTGCTGACGGTGTAGGGGGCGATGGGCGAGCTGCCGCCCCAGATGGAGGAGCAGCCCGTGGCGTTGGCCAGGAGCATCCGCTCGCCGAAGAGCTGGGTGATGAGCTTGGCGTAGGGGGTCTCGCCGCAGCCGGCGCAGGCGCCGGAATACTCGAAGAGGGGCTTCACGAACTGGCTGCCCTTCACGCTCCTGGGATCGAAGGGGGTCTCCTTGGCGGAGACGTGGCGGTAGGCGTAGTCGTAGGCGGCCTGCTGCTTCGGCTGCTGATCCGCCGGGGCCATGACCAGGGCCTTTTCCTTGGCCGGGCAGACGTTCACGCAGCTGCCGCAGCCCAGGCAGTCCGCCGGGTCCACCTGGATGCCGAAGGCGTAGCCCTCGCAGCCCTTGCCCGTCATCTTCACGGTGACGGTGCCCTCCGGGGCCTTGCTGAGCTCCTCCGCGTCGTAGACGAAGGGGCGGATGGCGGCATGGGGGCAGACGAGAGAGCAGCGGTTGCACTGGATGCAGTTTTCGGGGACCCACCTGGGGATATCCACGGCGCTGTGGCGGCGCTCATAGGCCGCGGTGCCCAGGGACATGGAGCCGTCGGCATTCTTCACGAAGGCGGAGACGGGGATGCTGTCGCCCCGGAGGAGGTCGGTGTCCTTCATGACGCGCCGCAGGAAATCCAGCAGCTCGGGCCGGTCGCAGGGAAGGCGCACGGGAGGCTCGTCGGGAGCGGGATCATGCCAGCTCTCGGGCACGGTCACTTCCTCATAGGAATCCAGGCCCGCGTCCACGGCGGCGTAGTTCATGTTGACGACCTTCTCGCCCTTGCGCCCGTAGGAATCCACGATGGCCTGCTTCATATACTTCACGGCGTCCTCGATGGGCAGGATCTCGCTGAGCTTGAAGAAAGCGGATTGGAGGATGGTGTTGGTCCGGCCGCCCAGGCCCAGCTCCTGGGCCTTGTGGACGGCGTCCACGATATAGAAGCGGATGCCGTTGTCGGCGATATATTTCTTGGCGGCCCGGGGCAGGCGCTCGTCCAGGGTCTCCTTTCCCCAGGGCCAGTTGAGCAGGAACACGCCGCCGGGCTTCACGTCCTGCACCACGTCGTACTTCTCCATATAGGAGGGGGCGTGGCAGGCTACGAAGTCGGCCTTGGTGACGTAGTAGCTGGACTTGATGCGGCTCTTGCCGAAGCGCAGATGGGAGATGGTGACGCCGCCGGACTTCTTGGAGTCATACTGGAAATAGGCCTGCACGGTCATGTCCGTATGGTCGCCGATGATCTTGATGCTGTTCTTGTTGGCGCCCACGGTGCCGTCGGAGCCCAGCCCCCAGAACTTCAGGGACTTGATGTCCTTCGGCGTGGTGTCCGGCTCCTCCTCGATGGGCAGGCTCTTGTGGGTCACGTCGTCCACGATGCCGATGGTGAAGCCGTTCACGGGCTCGTCCCGCTGCAGATTGCGGACGACGGAAATGACGCTGCCGGGGGTGGTGTCCTTGCTGCCCAGGCCGTAGCGCCCGCCGTAGACGGGGACGGCGTCGAACTTCGAGCCCCGGAGCGCCGCCACCACGTCCAGATACAGGGGCTCGCCCAGGGCGCCGGATTCCTTGGTGCGGTCCAGCACGGCGATCTTCTTCACGGTGTCGGGCAGAACGGAGATCAGGTGCTTCGCGCTGAAGGGCCGGTAGAGGTGCACGTTGATGCAGCCCACCTTCTCGCCCCGGGCGTTGAGGTATTCCATGATCTCCTGGGCGGTGTTGCACACGCTGCCCATGGCCACGATGACGTATTCCGCGTCCGGCGCGCCGAAGTAGCTGAAGAGCTTGTAGTGGGAGCCGTTGCGGCGGTTGATCTCGTCCATATAGCCCTGCACGATGTCCGGCAGATTGTCGAACCAGGTGTTGGAGGCTTCGCGGTTCTGGAAGAAGATATCGGGGTTCTGGGCGGAGCCGTGGAGGACGGGGTGCGAGGGCAGGTTGGCCCTGTCCTTGAAGGCGCGGACCGCGTCCATATCCAGCATTTCCCTCAGCTCGTCGTAATCCCAGGTCTCGATCTTGGCGATCTCGTGGGAGGTGCGGAAGCCGTCGAAGAAGCTGATGAAGGGCAGGCTGCCCTTGATGGCGCTGAGATGGGCCACGGCGGAGAGGTCCATGACCTCCTGGGGATTGGCGGAGGCCAGCATGGCGAAGCCGGTGCCGCGGCAGGCCATCACGTCGCTGTGGTCGCCGAAGATATTGAGGGCGTGGGACGCCACGGTGCGGGCGGAAACGTGGATGACACAGGGAAGGAGCTCGCCGGCGATCTTGTACATATTGGGGATCATGAGGAGCAGGCCCTGAGATGCGGTGAAGGTGGTGGTCAGGGCGCCGGAGAGCAGGGAGCCGTGGACCGCGCCGGCCGCGCCGGCTTCGGACTGCATCTCCACCAGCTTGACCTGCTGGCCGAAGATGTTTTTCCGGCCGTGGGCGGACCAATCGTCCGCCAGCTCGGCCATAACGGAGGAGGGGGTGATGGGATAGATCGCGGCGAGCTCGGTGAATGCGTAGGCCACGTGTGCAGCGGCGGTGTTGCCGTCCATGGTTTTCAGCTTGCGTGCCATAGAGGGACCTCCTTAATTATTTGCCCGGAGCATTGATGGCGATTTTATTCGATAGATAGCCATAATGATATCATGCCCGATGCAAGCTGTAAACCGCAAACTTGCACGAAATACCTGTTTTTTCCGGGCCGTTCCTACCCCATTTCGGCAAGGCGGCGGAAAAATCAGAAAGTGTTTTCCGATTTGCACGGATTGAACGTGCGGGGGGATTCCCGTCCCCCCGCACAATCCCCCCAGGCTTGTCGAAACTCTGTTTTTTGAGCTTTTGACAGTCTGTCCGGGGCCGGGACCGAATGGTCCCGGCCCCGGAACGGGGATCAGAAAAGCAGGTTCACGATGGATTCTGCGGACACGCAGAGGAAGAGCACGAAGCCCAGCCCCGCGGCATACCACTTTTTCTTCATTCCGAGCACCTCCCCAAGCCTTGCTTGTCTTGATGTCTCCATCCTAGCGGGAAGGCTGTCCGATAAACCGGACAACACTCAGAATTCGGGAAAATTTTTATGAAAAACCCGGAAACCGTCTTTCTCAGCCGATGTCGATGTTAGTTCCCCGAAGGCCGACGTAGGCCCCGTCGGCCGCCTCCGAGGCCTCGGGGTGGGCCAGGAGCCACTTGTTCCGGGCCCGCAGGAGCCGGTCCTCGGGATCCTTTTCCCGGATGGCGGGCTTTTCCGTGTTGGTGCCCCGGGGGAGGACCACCGCCACCCGGAAGCCCCGGGAAGGGTCCGTATGGCAGGGGGCGTAGTGCAGGGTGGTGGCGTAGACCTCCACCGCCGCCCCGGCAGGGGCCCGGAAGGCCCGCACCTTCGCCGTGTCCAGCGCCCCGTCCTCGATCTCCTCCTGCCGGGCCAGCAGGAGGATGAAATCCTCCGCGCCGATATTGATCTCGCTGTCCCGGTGGTACTCCAGGCAGTTGAGGCGGGTGTTGCGCCCCCAGCACATGCCCAACTGCACCGGCATGCCCCCGTAGGCCCGCTCCCCCAGCTCCGCGAAGACGGCGCAGGCCTCCAGGGCCGGGATGGCCGGCTCGTAGGCGGTGCCCGCCGCGGGGAGAGGAACGGCGGCCATGGCGGAGAGGAGCTCCGCCGTATCGTAGCCCGCAAGCACCTTGCCGTAGGGCCTGAACTCAGGGTCGAAAACCGAATGGATCTTCATGCTTCCTCCGTTCCGCCGTCCTTCGCCCGGAAGGACGGCGCTCATATTCCTTCATAACGGTCTACGGCGCCGGGAAAAGCTCCCGGCGCCGTTCGTCTGCTTTTACTTCCCCGACTTGGAGGGGTCTCCCGCGCCCTTGCTGAGGGTCCAGTGGCGGTAGGAGCCCGCCGCGTCGCCGGAGGCGCGGGCGGCCTTGGCCGCGGGGGTATAGAGCCCGTATTCGTGCTCCACCAGGCACTCGGTGTAGCTCTTGTCGGTATGGGCGTTGCGGGGCAGGGGCACGTCCTGCTCCCCGGCCAGGATGTCCTGCACCTTGGCCACGTTCACGGTGTGGGTGCTGCTCCCGTCGGCCACGGCGACGGCCGCCGCCACGCCCGCGGCCTGCCCGGTGCCCACGCACTGGGGGATGAGGTTCACGTTGTCGATGGCGATGCGGTCCGCCGAGATGTGGCGGCCGGGGGCCAGGAGGTTCTCCACCTTCTGGGGCAGGATGGAGCGGTAGGGGATCTCGATGGGGGCGTTGTCGTTGAGGGTGTCCACCGTGCAGTGCCAGGCGATGCAGTCCTCATGCTCCACGGGGAAAGCCCAGTCGTTGGAGGAGATGACGTATTCCCCCACGATGCGGTGGGAGCCCCGGGTGCCCAGCTGGGGGGCCACGTCGTAGAGGAAGGCGTCCTTGAAGATCTCGGGGGCGTAGGTCTTGTAGGCCTCCAGCACCTGGCGCAGCACCAGGCGGGTGCCCATCTCCGTGGCGGTCTGATCGGCGATCTTGGAGCAGTCCCGCTTGGGCTGCCAGTTGTTGACCCAGCTCACGTCGTCCGTGGGGCCGGTGATCATGCCGGTGCGGAAGCCGTGGAGCTTGTAGAGGGCCTCGCTGAGCTTCTGGGCCTCCTCCCGGTGGGAGAAGTTCCAGGCGTTGTAGGCGTTTTTGCTGAAGCCGCCGATGCGGTAGACCAGGGCGGTGGAGGAGCAGCGGCAGTCGTCGTCGATGGCGGAGGAGGTGGGCGCGCCGGAGAGGCGGCAGAGGTCCGCGTCGCCGGTGGCGTCGATCACCACCTTGGCCAGAATGGCCTTTCTCCCCTCCTTGCTCTCAAAGAGGACGCCCTTGCACACATTGCCCTCCATGATGGGCTTCACGCCCCAGGAGTGGTACAGCACCCGGATGGAATCCTTCAGCTCGTCCAGCATGATGTCCATCTCGATCTTCAGCTGGGTGGGATCCAGCATGAAGCCGTGCTCCACCCGGGCGGGGGGGATGTGGGTGGCGCCGCCCACGTCGGCCCACTTGCGCACCTCCTCGGGATCGGTGATGCCGGCCAGGGAGGCGTCCGGCCCCCGGACGGCCCCGGGGATCTTCGACAGGCGGGTGTACCATTCCTCCTGGATGCCCCGCACGTAGGTCTTCTCATGGAAGGAGAGGCTGGGGATCAGCAGCACGTAGCCGCCGGTGACGTCGCCCCCGCAGTAGCCGTAGCGCTCCATGAGGATCACGTTTTTGCAGCCCGCCCGGGCCGCGGCCACCGCCGCGCTGTGGCCGGCGCTGCCGCCGCCCACCACCAGCACGTCGCATTCGTCGTATACGGGCACCAGGGTTTCCGGTTCCAGATAGGTCTTCGCGTTCATACGTTTCCCTCCAGGGGAGGCTCTGCCTCCGTATATTATTATGCCATGATTCTACCACAGGCTTCGCCGCCGTTCAAGAGCGGAAACGGAGGGCGGGGCCGAAGGCCCCGCCGGAGTGTCGTCAGATCGTTACCGTACGGATTTGACAGTCTGAGGCGGCGGGGCCTTTCGGCCCCGCCGCCTGCGTGTCGTTATGTCGTTATCGTAGTGATCTGACGGTCGGGGGAAGAGCGTCCGTCAGGCCCCTTCGGGCTCCCAGGGGCTGCAGCTCCCCTTCTCCAGCACGTCCGCGATGCGCTCGCAGGCGCGCCCGTCCCCGAAGGGGTTGCAGGCCCGGCTCATGCGCTCGTAGGCCGCCGGATCCTCCAGCAGCTCCCGGAAATTCCGGTAGATGCTCTCCTCCTCCGTGCCCACCAGTCGCAGGGTCCCCGCCGCCAGGCCCTCGGGCCGCTCGGTGGTGTCCCGCATGACCAGCACGGGCTTCCCGTAGGAGGGACATTCCTCCTGGATGCCGCCGGAATCCGTGAGGCAGAGATAGCAGCGGGCCTCGAAATTGTGGCAGTCGAACACGCCGATGGGCTCGATGATGTGGATGCGGTCGAAATCCCCCAGCTCCTCCTCCGCCGCCTTCCGCACGGCGGGGTTCATATGGATGGGATACACGGCCTTGCAGTCCGGGTGCTCCTCCAGCACCCGGCGGATGGCCCGGAACATGCGGTGCATGGGCGCGCCCAGGTTCTCCCGCCGGTGGGCGGTGATGAAGATGAGCCGGTCCTCCCCCACCCAGTCCAGCTCCGGATGGCTGTAGTCCGCCCGCACCGTGTGCCGCATGGCGTCGATCACCGTGTTTCCGGTGACGCAGACGGAGGCCGGGTCCTTCCCCTCCCGCAGGAGATTCGCCGCCGCCAGGGGGTGGGGGCGAAGTTATAGCGGCTGAGGATGCCGATGGCCTCCCGGTTGAACTCCTCCGGATAGGGGGAGTCCACGTTGTAGGTCCGGAGCCCCGCCTCCACGTGGCCAACGGGGATCTGCATATAGAAGCAGCAGAGGGCGGCGGCGAAGGCGGTGCTCACGTCCCCGTGGACCAGCACCACGTCCGGCTTCGCCTCCTCCAGAACGGGCTTCAGGCCCCACAGCACGGCGGTCGTAATGTCGAAGAGGGTCTGCCCCTCCTTCATAATGTCCAGATCGTAGTCCGGCGTCACGTCGAAGGTGCGCAGCACCTGATCCAGCATCTCCCGGTGCTGCCCGGTGACGCAGACCAGGGTCTCCAGGCCGGGCCGGGACCGCAGCTCCTTCACCAGGGGGCACATCTTGATCGCCTCCGGCCGGGTGCCGAAGACCAGCATCACTCTCTTCAAATCAGGGCTCCTCCCGGTAGAAGGTCTCGATGACGAGGCGCTGCAGCTCCGCCTCGTCCAGGTAAAGCTCCTCGTGCTTTTCCCCGAGCACGGTCTCCCCCTCGGGGGTGACGACGCCGGAGAGCGCATAGTCGGAAAGGCGCTGCATGTAATCGGTCAGCCCATCGACGCTGCAGTCCGTGACCAGGGAATCGGCGACGGCGGCATAGGCGTCCAGGGCGAAGGCCGAATCCCGGCGCATCGCCGCGGAGAGGGCGGAGAAGAGCGCCGTCATGTAGGTGCGCTGCCGGCGCATCCGGGCGCGGTTGGTGGGATCGTCGCTCATGCGCATGCGGGAGCGGACGTAATGCTCCACGTTTTCCGACGTGAGTGTGACGGTCTCCCCCTTTACGAGGCTGTCGTCGATACCGGAAAAATCGTCCTCAATCCTGACCGTCACGCCCCCGACCAGATCGTTCAGGATCGGGATGGCGTTCATGGTGAGGGCGAAGTAATTGTCGATCTCAATGCCGTACAGCAGCCTGGACACGGCGGCCGCCGTGTTCTCGCAGCTCCGCTCCAGACCGTTGCCGTAGGTGTGGACCAGCGCCAGCTGGGCGTATTCGGTGCCGATCTCCGCGCCGTAGTAATCCAGCGCGGGTATCTCGCACATGGTGTTCCTGTCCAGCTGCAGAAGGGTGCAGCTCTCCGAAGCCGGGTCGAAAACCGCCAGCAGGAGAAAGTCCGACTGGCCGCTGTTGCGGCCCTTGCCGCTGTCGGTGGGCGTATCGTCGTCGATGCCCAGGATCAGCAGCGTTTCGAGGCTGTCGTTGTAGACGTACCGCTTCCCCCCGTAGAAGAGGGCCGGGAGCTCGGGACCCCCGTCCCCGCCCGGTTCCTCCCCGGGATCGATACGGGTCGGCGCTTCGCCGGCTCCCGCCGGCACGGGGTCGTTCTTTTTCTCCAGCCAGGAAAAAAAGAGCAGTCCGCCGACGACCAGCGCCGCGGCAGCCGCCAGGACGATCACCGTCAGCGCCAGCCGCCGGGCTCTGCCGCGATGCTCATGCATGATCCGCACCTCCCTCCCGGCCGACGGGACCGGAGCCGTGAGAATATAAAGAGATGGGTATCCAGTCATAAGGCCGGATACCCATCAGGAACGGCCGAATTACTCGGCAGTCTTTTTCCGGGCACTGACAAAGCAGTAGCCGGCGCAGGCGACCATCGCGACCGCAAGAATCGCCCAAAGAGCGATGCTGTAGCCGGTCTGGGGAGAGGGAACGTAACCGCCGGGGGTGGTGCCGCCGGGGGTGACGCCGCCCTGCGCAGGAGTGGTGTCAGCAGGCGCGGGCTCCTCGGTAGCGGTGCCGAGCACCAGCGTCACGGGAGTCAGGTGCAGAGCGCCCAGCCACAGAATCCCGTTTCCAAGGTTCTTGAAATCGATCTTGGACCAGGACCGGTCTCCGTTCTGCACGTAGGCAGCAATGACCTGCGCAGCCTTGGCGTAATAGAAGGTGAACGCAATGGGGTAATCGCGGTTCACGGGATTCCCGTTCTCGTCGAGAGCGACCATTTCAAAGAAATCATAGCCGCTGACCTCCGCGTTCTCAAGGCGACCATCCTCACGCATGGCGTCCTGCAGAGTCTCTCCATCGACACCCTCGGGGGCAGTGCCCTCCTTCACCAGGACATCGGTGCCGTCCTCCGCAACGGTCTCCTGTTCGTCGTTATACTCGGGAGAAGGCGCAGCGAAGGCGGGAACGCTCAGCGTCAAAAGCAAGATGAGCACAGCCGCGATGGCAAGAAATTTCTTCATCGGAATAACCTCCTTTCCTTCATATTTCGCCTCTATGTGAACGGTCAGGGAAGCAGAGTCCCCATGACCAGGAAGCGATTCTTGTTGTAGCCGATGAGGCAGGTGGAGAGGATCAGCACCTTGTCCCCCGGCTCCGGCGCGTATTCCTCGTTGAAGCGGGCGCTGAGGTCCCGGGTCTTGAGGATGTCCGCGAAGAATTTTTCGAAAACCGCTTCGTCGTTGAAATCGTGGTAATACAGGATGTGCTCTCCGGGATAGGGCACGGCGGCGAAAACGCCGTATTCCAGGGTGGCCGTGGGGGTATAGACCCGGAGGATGTGATCCTCCTCAAAGAAGGCGGGATCGGAAAAAAGCATCTGCAGGTTGCCGAACATGGCGCCGGACTTCATATGGTGCCCGTAGAGGATGGTCACGGGGTCGCTCATGTCCGTGCCGTTGTAGGCGGATTCGGAGTAGATGGAGCCGTTGGCGGAATACTGCCTGTCGCTGTTGTGGTCCAGATAGAAGGCGTCGTCCTCCCTGCTCTGGAGCATGGGATAGCTGATGTCCGTGCCCTCGATCTCCAGCCAGGCGTAGATGTCCGTGTTGAGCTCCCAGAGGGCCTCGAAATCCACGGGGCTCACGTAGGGCTCCGGGGTCGCCGTGGGCTCCGGCGTCGCCGTGGCGGGCGCCGCCGTGGCGGGCGCCGGGGTCTCGACGGGACGCGCCGTCGCCGGAGGGGGCGGCGCCGTGGGGGCCAGGGCCTCCGTCCGTTCGCCCCGGGGCGCATAGCTGGCCATGATGGCCTTCACCGCGAAGAACAGGCCGCCCGCCAGCAGGAGAATGCCGCAGATGATCAGCGGCAGCCGTTTTTTCATTGCTTGCTTACCTCTTATCGCGCTTCTGCCAGCCGCTCCAGGGCCAGGAGCCGGTCGATCGCGGCGGGACCCAGCTTTCTCTCGATCAGGTCCAGAGCCGGTCCCAGGTCGGGCGCCCGGGAGCTCACGTTGTGCGCGTCGGACCCAAGGAAGTGGATGCGCTCCTCCCGCAGCATCCGCAGCGCCCTGCGGGCGGTGCGGCGGGAGAGGAAGAACTCCGCGTTGCACTGGATGAGCACGTCCATATCCAGGAAGCGGCGGATCGTCTGCCCGGGATTCAGGTCGAGATAGCGCTCCAGATGGGCGGCTACGGGGCGAAGGCCCCGCTGCCGGATCTCGGCGACCTCGCCCAGCATGCGGTCTGTCCAGCGGGTGAAGGGCATCTCCAGCAGGAGCAGGTCGCTGCCCTCCAGGCAGAGGGCGGGCAGGGCCTCCGCCGCGCCGACTCCGTCGAAGAAGCGGACCTCCGCGCCGCAGCGGATCTCCGGTCCCTTCGATCCGCCGCCCCCCGCGGCCTTCAGCGCCTGCAGGGCCGCCTCGCGGCGGCTGAGGAATCTCTCCGGCGTCGTCCGCTCGGCGTAGAAATGGGGGGTGGCGCAGACCCGGTCGATTCCCTGGGCGCGCCAGATGTCCAGCATGGCCAGAGAGGTCTCCACGCTGTCGCTCCCGTCGTCTATGGCGGGAAGAAGGTGCGCGTGGAAATCAGTCATCCTTCTTTTCAGTCTTCCTTCTTTTTGTAGTAGTAGTTGTACTTGTAATGCTTTTTGTAATAGCCCTTGCCGCGGTAATAGCCGCCGCCGGCCTCCTGGGCGCCGTTGAACACGAAGCCGAGGATGCGGGTCTCCACCATGCGGAGCTGCCGGATCGTTTCCGCCAGGGCCCCGCGGATGGCGTGGTCGCTGCGCACCACCACCACCATCCCGTCCACCAGCTTGGAGGCCACCAGGGCGTCCGTCACCGCCGTGACGGGGGGAAGGTCGAGGATGATGAAATCGTAGTGCTGCCGCAGCACCTCCAGCACCGACTGCATCCGCTCGCTGCCCAGCAGCTCGGAGGGGTTGGGCGGGATATCGCCGGAGACCAGCACGTCCATATTGACGCGGATGTCGTCCTCGCCCACGGCGCTGTAGGTCTGGATCGCCTCGGCGGCGGTGTTCATGCCCACCAGCATGTTGGAAAGGCCCGGGCTGGCCCGGAGGTCGAGGCGCTTGTTCATGGTGGGAAGGCGCATGTCCCCTTCGATCAGCAGGACGTTCTTCTTCGCCACCGCCATGGTGTAGGAGAGGTTGATGGAGGTCAGGCTCTTGCCCTCGGAGCTGAAGGAGCTGGTGATGCCGATGATGCGGCATTCCGAGGAGCCGGAAAAGGAAAAGAGAAGATTCGTCCGCAGCAGCTTGTACGCCTCGGAGGAGGCGAAATTCATGCTGGGGCCGATCATGAACTCGCGCTCGGTCCCGCTGTCCAGACGGCTGCCGCTTTTTCTCTTTTCATTGGCCCTGCCGAAGCGCCGGAAAACGGAGCGGCTGAAGAGCTTCATCCCGCGGCCCTCCCTTCACCGGACCCGGCCTCCCCGGCGGCGCCCTCCGACGCGGCGCTCTGCTTCCGATGGTGCCCGTAGCCGTATCCGTATCCGTAGCCGTAGCCGTATCCGTATCCGTAGCCGCCGGAGCGCTGACGCGCCGCCGCCATGTCCGGAATGACGCTCAGCAGCGGGATATCGGGGTAGGCCTGGGTAAGGTAATCCTCGGAGTGGATGTTTTCATCGAAGATATAGGCCAGGATCAGCGCGCCGGCGCTGACGATGATGCCCAGGAGGATGCCGATGGCGGTGTTGCGGGTGTAGCTGGGGGAGGCCCGATGGGAGGGGACCACGGCGTAGTCCACGATGCGCACGTCGCTCCCGCTGACGATGTCGGCGATCTTGTCCGGCAGCACGTTGGCAATGGTGTTGGCGATCTTCTCCGCCTCCGTGGGGCTGGTGCTGGTGACCACGATCTCGAACACCTCCGTGGAGTTCACAGAGTTGGCGGAGATCATGCTCTTCAGCTTATCATAGGTGTAGGGCAGCTCGGCCTTCTCGATGACCTCGTTGAGAGCGGTGCGGGATTTCAGGATGACCACGTAGGTGTTGACCAGCTTCTGCGCGGCGGACAGATCCGCGTTGGAGATGCTGAAGCTGGTGCTGCCCAGGGAAATGTCGGAGTTGTTGACGTACATCAGGGCGCTGGCCTTATACAGCGGGTCGATCATGAAATATGTATATGCCAGGGCAATGACGCCTCCCGCCACGGCGGCGAGGGCGATGAGCCAGATGCGGTGCAGAAGGACACCGAGCATCTCTCTCAGGTCTATTTCCATGTTTTCCGTTTTTTCGGTCATAGCTCTCTCCATAGATACGCCGGGCGGCGGGATTGTCTGCCTCGGAGCGGCCCGGGGACCTGTTTTTTCCCGGCATCCGCAAAACCGGATAGCATACCTGATTTTATCATTGAGTACATACTATCTCGAATCTTACTCATTATACCTAAGGCTTTTCGGAATTACAAGCGGTTTTCCATAACTTTTTTCGTTTTTTGTATTGGATATCCTTGGATTTTTGCTCGTTTTCGGAACTTTGCCTTTCCGGGCCTCCGGAAAAGGCTCTTCTCTCCCCGGAAGAAAAATACGGGCTTCCCTCTTGACAGCATACACCCCGGGGAGTATATTATAGGCGTAAATACCCCCCGGGGGTATATGGAGGGGAGGACAGGTCATGGACAGGGACAGACCCGCCGAAGCGGCGGCCTGCTGCGAGCGGAGCAAGGAACGCGGCGAGGAGGAATACCGGGATCTGCTGAACCGGCTCAGCCGCATCGAGGGGCAGATCCGGGGCATCCGGGGGATGGTGGAGCGCAGCGCCTACTGCATCGACATCCTGAACCAGGTCTCCGCCGCCGGGAACGCCCTGAACAGCTTCACGAAGGTGCTTCTGGCCAGCCACATCCGCAGCTGCGTGGCGGAGGACGTCCGCGAGGGGCGGGAGGACAAGCTGGAGGAGCTGGTGAACACCCTGCAGAGGCTGATGAAATAAACCGGAGCGCGAGGTGAAAAGATGGAACAGTATATCGTTACGGGGATGACCTGCGCCGCCTGTCAGGCGAGGGTGGAGAAGGCGGTCTCGAAGGTCCCGGGGGTGAGCGCCTGCAGCGTGAGCCTGCTGACCAATTCCATGGGCGTGGAGGGGACGGCGAAGCCCGCCGAGATCATCCGGGCGGTGACGGACGCGGGCTACGGCGCCTCCCTGAAGGGGGCCTCCGCCGCCTCCGGCAGCCTGGCGCGCCTGGCGGAGCAGGAGGAGGCTCTGGAGGACCACGAGACCCCGAAGCTGCGCCGGCGGCTGCTGGCCTCCCTCGGCTTCCTGATCGTGCTCATGTATTTCTCCATGGGCCACGGGATGCTGGGCTGGCCGCTCCCCGCCTTCTTCGACGGCAATCACGCGGCCATGGGGCTCGTACAGCTGCTGCTGGCCGCCGCCGTGATGGTGATCAACCAGCGCTTCTTCACAAGCGGCTTCCGCAGCCTCTTCCGGGGCAGTCCCAACATGGACACCCTCATCGCCCTGGGCTCCGCCGCGGCCTTCGTATATTCCGTCTGCATGCTCTTCGCCCTGACCCGCGCCCAGCTGGACGGGGACGGCGAGGCCGTGATGTCCTATATGATGGAGTTCTACTTCGAGTCGGCCGCCATGATCCTCACCCTCATCACCGTGGGGAAGATGCTGGAGGCCTATTCCAAGGGAAAGACCACCAGCGCCCTGAAGGGGCTCATGAAGCTGGCCCCCAAAACCGCCACGGTCCTCCGGGACGGGCGGGAGGTCACCGTCAGCGTGGAGGACGTGGCCATCGGCGATCTCTTCACGGTGCGCCCCGGGGAGAACATCCCCGTGGACGGGGTGGTGACGGAGGGGGAAAGCGCCGTGAACGAGGCCGCCCTCACCGGGGAGAGCCTGCCGGTGGACAAGGGACCGGGGGATACCGTTTCCTCCGCCACCCTGAACCAGTCCGGCTTCCTCACCTGCCGGGCCACGCGGGTGGGCGAGGACACCACCCTGAGCCAGATCATCCGGATGGTGAGCGACGCCGCCGCGACGAAGGCTCCCGTGGCGAAGCTGGCCGACCGCATCTCCGGCGTCTTCGTCCCGGTGGTCATCGGCATCGCCGCCGTCACCGTCGCCGTCTGGCTGCTGCTGGGACGGCCCCTGGGCTTCGCCCTGGCCCGGGGCATCTGCGTGCTGGTGGTCTCCTGCCCCTGCGCCCTGGGTCTCGCCACCCCCGTGGCCATCATGGTGGGCAACGGCATGGGCGCGAAAAACGGCATCCTCTTCAAGAACGCGGAGGTCATGCAGGAGGCCGGGCAGGTGCAGATCGTGGCCCTGGACAAGACCGGCACCATCACCGCCGGAGAGCCTGAGGTGACGGACGTGCTCCCCGCGGAGGGCGTGGGGGCGGAGGAGCTGCTGGCCCTGGCCGCCGATCTGGAGCAGAGGAGCGAGCATCCCCTGGCCAAGGCGGTCCTCCGGCACGCGCGGGAGCGGGGATACGAGCCCCGGGCCGTGGAGGACTTCCGGGCCGTGCCCGGCGGCGGGCTGACCGCCTCCCGGGACGGGCTTTCCCTGGCGGGGGGCAGCGGCCGCTTCATCCGGGAGCGGGCTTCCGTCTCCCCGGCCCTGGAGGAGACCTCCCGCCGCCTGGCGGAGGAGGGCAAAACGCCCCTCTTCTTCACCCGGGACGGGGCTCTGCTGGGCATCATCGCCGTGGCGGACGCCATCCGGCCCGACAGTGCGGAGGCCATCCGGCAGCTGCGGAACATGGGCATCCGCGTGGTGATGCTCACCGGGGACAACGAGCGCATCGCCCGGGCGGTGGGCCGGGCCGCCGGGGTGGACGAGGTGGTGGCCGGGGTCCTGCCCGAGGGGAAGGAGCGGGTGATCCGCGCCCTGAAGGAGCACGGCAGGACGGCCATGGTGGGCGACGGCATCAACGACGCCCCCGCCCTCACCCGGGCGGACATCGGCATTGCCATCGGCGCGGGGACGGACGTGGCCATCGACGCGGCGGGAATCGTGCTGATGAAGAGCTCCCTCACGGACGCGGCGGCGGCGGTGCGCCTCAGCCGCAGGACCTACCGGGGCATCGTGGAAAACCTCTTCTGGGCCCTCATTTACAACACGCTTCTGATCCCCCTGGCGGCCGGGGTCCTGACAGGGCTGGGCATCACCATGAACCCCATGCTGGGAGCCGCCGCCATGAGCCTCTCGAGCTTCTGCGTGGTGACGAACGCCCTGCGCCTGAATCTGATGAACGTACACGACGCTTCCAGAGACCGGAAGCTGAAAAACGCCCTGACCCCGGCGGCGGACGGAACGCTCCCGGGCGGGCAGAAGGAAAACGGCAGCGAAACGAAAGGAGAAACGGAAATGAAGAAGACCCTGACCATCGAAGGCATGATGTGCAATCACTGCGAGAACACGGTGAAGAAGGCCCTGGAGGCCCTGGAGGGCGTCAGCGGAGCCGAGGTCAGCCACAGCGCCGGCACCGCCGTGGTGACCCTGGCTGCCCCCGTGGCCGACGAAGCCCTGAAGAGCGCCGTGGAGGCCAAGGACTACAAGGTCCTGCGCATCGCTGCGGGCTGAGCCCCGGCAAACACGCTGAACTCCCGACCGGCAAGCCGCCGGTCGGGAGTTTTCGTTCGTCGGTCCCCGGGCCGATCCCGGGGGCCCGCGCTTTTGCGCCGCCTGCGGGCGGACGGAGAGCCCCCGTCCGTTCCCCAAAGAAAAAACGCTCTGCTCAGGCAGGCGGCTTCGGAGAAGCCGGGGCGGGAAAAGCCTGTTTCTATTTTTCCTTCCTGATAGATCTTTTGTTTTTATTATATAGTTTTAATTAGGGGGAAGGATGCTTGCCCTCTTGCGGTCACCCCGTCCTGTCCGCCGGGGGGCATGACGGGGTGTCCGCCGGGGGGTCGCCGCGGTTGCCCGCCTGAGGTCATGGCGGGGTGTCCGCCCGGTCCTGGTGCGCTTGCTCTCTTGCGGTCACCCCGTCCTGTCCGGTTCGGAACTGCACGGCGCCCTCATCCTTCGGCCTTCGCCGCCCTCGCCTTATCCTCCACGGCGGAGAAAAGGCTCCGCAGGCGGATGTTCACCGCGCCCATATTGGAGATCTCGTCGATCTTGATCTGGGTGTAGATCTTCCCCGCCCGCTCCAGGATGGACCGCACCTCGTCGGTGGTGATGGCGTCCACCCCGCAGCCGAAGGACACCAGCTGCACCAGGTTCACGTCGGGATCCGCGGCGGCCACCCACTTCGCCGCCGCGTAGAGGCGGGCGTGGTAGGTCCACTGGTTGCGCACGGCCACGGGGAAGGGCTCCACCAGATGGCTGACGCTGTCCTCCGTGATCACGGCGGCCCCCAGGCGGCCGATGAGCTCGTGGATGCCGTGGTTGATCTCCGGGTCCGCGTGGTAGGGGCGGCCGGCAAGGACGATCACCGGCTTCCCCTCGGCCCGGGCGGAGCGGAGGTATTCCTCCCCCTTCGCCCGCAGGGCCGCGAAGTATTCCCCGTAGGCCCTGTAGGCCTCCCCGGCGGCGGCTTTGATCCGCTTCCGGTCCAGGTCCGGCCAGGTCTTCCGCAGGATCTCCCCCATGCGGCGGACGAACTGCTTTTCCTCCGCCACGCTGACGAAATCGTCGATGAAGACCGCGTCGCGCAGGTTGGGCATGTTCATCTTCAGCACCTGGGGATAGTAGGCCACCACGGGGCAGTTGAAGTGGTTGACCCCCAGGCCCTCCTCGGTGTTGTAGCTCATGTTGGGGTAGAACACCGCGTCCGGCTTCTGCTCCAGGAGCCATTCCATATGCCCGTGCATGAGCTTGGCCGGGTAGCAGACCGTGTCGGAGGGGATGGTATGCTGGCCTCTGAGGTAGAGGTCCCGGGTGGAGAGGGGGCTTACCAGCACGTTGAAGCCCAGGGCCTTCCAGAAGGCGTGCCAGAAGGGCAGCAGGTCGTAGAAATTCAGGCCCATGGGGAGGCCCACGGTGCGCTTCCCGGGCTCCCGCTCGTTTTTCATGCAGGCGGAGAGGAGGCTGAGCTTATAGTCGTAGAGATTGCGGGCCTCCCCGCCCTTTTTCCCGCTCACGGGGCGCTCGCAGCGGTTGCCCGCCACGTAGCGCCGCCCGTCGCCGAAATCGTTGACCGTGAGGCTGCAGCGGTTGGTGCAGCCCTGACAGGAGACGGCGGCGACCTTATGGGTGAAGGCCATGAGCTCCGGGGCCTTCAGCACCCCGGGCAGGCTCCCGTCCCGCCCCCGGCTGAGGGCGTGGAGGGCCGCGCCGTAGGCTCCCATGAGGGGGGCGAAGGCCGGGCGGATGACCTCCGCCCCCGTCTCCCGCTCGAAGGCCCGGAGCACGGCGTCGTTCAGGAAGGTGCCGCCCTGCACCACGATGCTTTTGCCCAGCCGGTCTCCGCTCGCGCAGCGGATGACCTTGTACAGGGCGTTTTTCACCACGCTGATGGAGAGGCCCGCCGCGATATCCTCCACGGTGGCCCCGTCCTTCTGGGCCTGCTTCACGGAGCTGTTCATGAAGACGGTGCAGCGGGAGCCCAGGTCCACGGGCTTCTTCGCGCAGAGGCCCAGGCGGGCAAATTCCTCCACGGTATAGCCCAGGGCCTCGGCGAAGGTCTGCAGGAAGGAGCCGCAGCCGGAGGAGCAGGCTTCGTTGAGGAAGATGTTGTCGATGGCCCCGCCCCGGATCTGGAAGCACTTGATGTCCTGGCCGCCGATGTCCAGGATGAAGTCCACGTCGGGCCGGAAACGCTTCGCCGCGGTGTAGTGGGCCACGGTCTCCACCAGGCCCCGGTCCAGGCGGAAGGCGGCCTTGATGATCTCCTCCCCGTAGCCGGTGACGGCGCTCCCGGCGATGTCGATCGCCGGGAAATCCCGGTAGAGCGCCTCCAGATAGCCCCGGATCAGGGGCACGGGATTCCCGTGGTTGGAGGCGTAGAAGGGGCGGAAGAGGCGGCCCTCGCCGTCGCAGAGGACGGCCTTCACCGTGGTGGAGCCCGCGTCCACCCCCAGGTACATGGGGCCGTCGGGGGCCGGGATCTCGACGATCCCCTCGGAGGCGCGGCGGTGCCGCCGAAGGAAGGCGGCGTATTCCTCCTCCGAGGTGAAAAGCGGCTCGCAGGCCACGTAATTGCCGCTGCCGGTGCCCTTTTTCAGCCGCTCGATGAGGGCCGGGAGGCTCCGGGCCGTGCCCACCCCCGCCATAGCGGCCCCCATGGCCACGTAGTAAAGGGAGTTTTCCGGGCAGACGCCGACGGTGTCCAGCACGTCGTCGAAGGCGGCGCGCAGGGCGCCCAGGAAGGTGAGGGGCCCGCCCAGATAGAGGATGTTCCCCTTGAATTCCCGGCCCTGGGCCAGACCGGCCACGGTCTGGTTCACCACGGCGTAGAAGATGCTGGCGGCCACGTCCTCCTTCCGCGCCCCCTGGTTCAGCAGGGGCTGCACGTCGGACTTCGCGAAGACGCCGCAGCGGGAGGCGATGGTATAGAGCTTTTCCTTCTTCTCCGCCAGGGCGTTCAGTTCCTCGGCGGAGACCTGCATCAGGGAGGCCATCTGGTCGATGAAGGCGCCGGTGCCCCCGGCGCAGGTGCCGTTCATTCGCATCTCGAAGCCGCCGGTGAGGAAGAGGATCTTCGCGTCCTACCCGCCCAGCTCCACGACCACGTCCGTCCCCGGCATGAGCCTCCGCACGGCGACGCGCTCCGCGTAGACCTCCTGCACGAAGGGGAGGCCCAGCTCGTCCGCCAGCCCCATCCCCGCGGAGCCGGAGAGGGACAGGGCCGGTTCTTCCCCGGGGAAGCGCTCCGCCAGCCTGCCCAGCATCTGCCCCAGGTTCTCCGCGATGCGGGAATAGTGGCGCATGTATTCGGAATACAGAAGCGCGCCGTTTTCATCCAGTACGGCGCACTTGAGGGTGGTGGACCCGACGTCGATGCCAAGTTTCATCATGCGATATCCCTTTATGTAGTCCCGGCCGCCGCCCCGGCGGGGAAGGCTTCCCCGTCCCTGGCGATGGCCAGCATCAGCTTGATCCGGTTTTCCTGATTGACCCGGGAGGCCCCGGCGTCGTAGTCCACGGGGAAGATGTTGGCCCGCGGATACTTCTCCCGCAGCCGCCGCACGGTGCCCTTGCCCACGATGTGGTTGGGCAGGCAGCCGAAGGGCTGGGCGCAGACGACGCTGGTATAGCCCTTTTCGATGAGGGCCGCCGTTTCCCCCGGCAGGAGCCAGCCCTCCCCCATCTTCACGCCCCGGTCGATGACCTCGTCGGCCAGCTCCTTCACCCGGTCGAAGGAGACGGGGGGCACGAATTCGGGATAGTCCTCCAGGGCCTTCAGCATCTCCTTCTCCCAGCGCTCGGAGATGCGCAGGGCCAGGTTCCCCGCCCAGACGTTCCGCCGGGGCGCGCCGTAGTAGGCGTGGTCCGTCTCCATGTTGGCAAAGCAGTACTGGAAGAAGCCCAGGGCGCCGGGGACCATGACCTCGCAGCCCTGGCTCAGCAGGAAGCGCTCCAGCCCGTTGTTGCCGAAGGCGGCGTATTTCACGTAGATCTCCCCCACGATGCCCACCTTGGTGACCTCCCGCTTTTCCCGGGGAATGCGGTGGAAATCCTCCGCCATGGCCCGGAGATTCCGGCGCACGGCCCGGCCGCTCAGGCCCCGGCGGCGGGCAAACTGCTCCGTCAGCCGGCCGATCCACTTCTTCACCACGGCCTCCGTGTCCCCGGGGTTCACCTCGTAGGGCAGGGTCTGGTTCTTCAGCAGGAGGAGCATGTCCCCGTAGAGGACGGCCCGGATGCCCGCCAGAAGCATGAAGGGGGTGAAGCGGAAGCCGGAGGACTTCTCCACGCCCCCCAGGCTCAGGGAGATGACGGGCACGTAGCCCATGTCCATGTTCTCCAGGGCCTTGCGAAGAAGCATGATGTAGTTGGAGGCCCGGCAGCCGCCCCCGGTCTGGAACATGATGAGGGCGCTTCTCCGGGGATCGTAGTCCCCGCAGGTGAGGGCGTAGATCTGCTGGCCCAGGGCGCAGACGGCGGGATAGCACACGTCGTTGTGCAGGTATTTCAGGCCCGTGTCGATGACCTTTTTCCCCTCGTAGCGCACCACCTCCACGTTGTAGCCGCTGAGGCGGAAAATGGCCTGGAGCAGCTCCATGTGGGTGGGGAACATATCCGGCGCGATGATGGTGTAGCCGCGCTTCATTTCTTTGGTGAATTCTGCTGACATTTTCTCTCTAGGCTCCCATATGCCCCGGCGGCGGCCGCCGGGTCCCGGCAATGAATATCGGATATTCTACTCTGAAAACGCGCAAAACGGAAGTATCAATTTCATTTTCCGGGAAATGGCACAGTTATTTCCCCCGCCGGGCTTCTCCTCTGTGCAGGATGACCACGGTTTCACAGCACCCGGCCCACCACGGCGAAGCCCTTTTCCGGATGGACGGGCACGGGCGGGTATTTCTCCCGGTTGCAGGAGATCAGCACCGGCTGGGGATAGACGACGCCCTCGGAATCCGTGAACAGCGGCCGGAGCCCGGCGGGGGGCTCCCGCTCCCCGTAGACCTTGACGTAGCTGCTGCCGTCGTAGCAGACGAGGCCCGTTTCCCCCGGGCGGAGGCGGGCGCAGCGCTGCACCCACACCAGCTGCCCGTCCCGGTAGACGGGCTCCATGCTGTCCCCGTCCACGCAGACGGCGAAATCCGCCCCGGGGGGCACGGCGTCCGCCGGGAAGAGGCGCTTTTCGAAAAATTCCTCGTCCAGCGTGTTCCCCGGCCCGGCGGAGGGCCGGAGGCGGCTGAAGAGCATCTCCCGCAGGGGGACGGCCTCCTTCGCCGCCGGGAAAGGCCGATAGCGCCCGGAGGCCACCAGGTCCTCCCGGTAGTCCCGCAGGCGGCGGAGCCCCTCTTCGTTGAGCTCCGGCGCGGCCCCGGTGAAATAATCCAGGGAATCCTCCCCCAGGAGCCGGGCGGCGGCCAGCAGCTGATAGGCCCCCGGCACCGTTTCCCCCGTTTCCCACTTGGCGTAGCCCCGGAGGCCGATCTCCACCCCCAGCTCCCCCAGACGCCGGGCGAAGGCCGCCTGGTTCAGCCCCAGCCGCCGCCGGCCCTCCGCCAGACGGCGGCCCACGGTGTTGGCGGCGGCCGCCGCCCCGGCGTCGTAATCCCCCGGATACAGACGCTCCGGCGTCTTTTTTCCCTGCCCTGCCATCGCGCGCTCTCCTTCCGCTGCTTTCTTTGAAGGATTATACTCCGCCGGGCGCGGCCCTGTCAAGGAAGAACCGCCCTTATCAGGGGTGCAAATGCGGTATTTACAACCCGTATCAGGGGTGCTATTCTTGGGCAGCAAGGGAACGGAGGTCGAAACGGATGGAGGAACGGGAGGCGCTGGAGCGCCTGGCGGAGGAGGTCTACCGGGCCTATCTGGCCCTGCCCGGGATCCCGGAGGGCCGGGTGGAGCCGGAAAGGCTGGCCCGGGAGCTGCTGGGGCTGCGGATCGTCTGCCGCCGCCTCAGCCCCGGCGGGGCCCTGCTGGGGCTCACGGCGGCGTCGCCCGTGGGCGTCCCCGTGTGGAACTACGCCGGGCAGCTCTGCCACTACTACCTGGACGGGCGCACCGTCCTGCTGGACCCGGCGCTTTTCTCCCCCTGGGCCAGTCCCGGCCGCTGCCGCTTCACCCTGATGCACGAGGTGAGCCATCTGCTGCTCGCCCGCCGACGCCCGGAGACGGGCCCGGCCCGGTCCTGCCTCTGCCGGGCGGAGGAGCGGCGGGCGGACGCCCTGGCCGCCGCCCTGCTGATGCCCAGGCCCCTGCTGGCCCGGCGGCTGCCGGAATTCGGCTTTCCCGCGCCCCGGCAGTACCTGGACCCGCGGCTGGACCCGGAGAGCTGGGGCCGCTTCGGCGCTCTGGCGGAGGCCCTGGGGGTCTCCCGGCAGGCTCTGGGCATCCGGCTGAAGCAGCTGGGTCTTTCAGTGCGGGAGCCCGGCCGCCGTTCCCCGCCCGACGTCCTCATGGACGAGGAAGACTACGCCGTTCTGGAGGGAAACGCATGCCGAAATACAACGCAAAAGAGCAGGACCCGGCCCGATACGCCCGGGCCATGGAGGAGCAGAGCCGGCTGAGGGAGCAGTGCTGCGGCCAGTACACCCTGGCGCGGATCTGTCCCTTCTGCGACCACAAGGTGGAGATCCTCTACCGGGGGAGCCACGGCCCCAGCAGCCTGAAATGCCCCGTCTGCGGGGAGGAGGTCGTCTTCCCGCCGGTGTCCTTCCGCAGGAACCGCACCGGCGCATAACAAAAATCCGGCCCGCCGGGCTTCGGCGCAGCCGGAAAAACAACTGAACAGCATCGACCCAGGCTCGTGCCCCGGAACCGCGGAAACGCGACGCTTCCCATGTGCCGCCTGATTTGCAGAGAAAAGGACCGTGCTCACGCACGGCCCCGCTCCGACGCAGATCAGGCGGCTTTTTGCGTCCTCCGGCCGGGCAGGGCCGGGAAACGCGAAGGAGGAAACCCATGTCCTGGAACAACGGAAACAAACGGAGGGATTTTGAAGCCCGGCAGGAAAAGCAGGCGGAGGCCTGGCGGCGGGCGGGGATGACGGAGGAGCAGATCGCCGCCATGAAGGAATTCGACGCGGCCGTCCTGCGGAGCGACCGGCGCTTTTACGTGCACAACCAGCCCCTGCTGATCGGCGGTCTGGATCCGGAGGCGGCCCCGGAGGAGCCCGCGCCGGAGGCGGACGGCATGCCCGCCGGGGTGCGTCTGGGCTGGCTGGAGGAGATCGAAGACCCGACCCTGCAGAGCCTGCTGCTTTCCCAGACCCCGGAGACCCTCGCCGTCATCGAGCTCCACGTCTTCCGGGGGCGCAGCTTCACGGACATCGCCCGGACCCTGGGCTGCACCCGGCAGAACGTGAGCTCCTTCTGGCGGCGCTTTGCCGCCGCCGCCCGGGATGCCCTGGGGGACCGGTACGGGAAACGGTAGCCTACTTTTTCAGGGAGGCCTCCAGGGCCTTCCGCCGGTCCGCCAGGTAGGCCTCCATATAGCGGTCGCAGGCCTCCTCCACGGAGCAGTCGCCCCCGCTGCGCTCCACCATGAGGCTGATGATCCGGATGGGCACCGGGATCACCGAGAGCCGGTGCACCCGCGCCTGGGCCCGGGCCAGGGCCGCCACGCTCTCCCGGATGTCCTTCCCGCCGAATTCCCGGGTGTAGAGCTCCGCCTCCTCCTTCCGCCGCCGGTCGTACAGGCGGTTGTGCAGCAGCCGGAGGAAGGTGGCGATGGCGTAGGTCAGGGGAAGGATCAGGGCCATGGGGATCCAGACGGGGACGAAGGTGGCGAAGCCGTAGAAATCCCGCCAGCCGCCGTTTTCCTCCCCGATCACCACCACCATGACGTAGTAGAGCGCGGCGTAGACGGACACGGGGATCAGGGGCAGGAAGGATTCCCCTATGCCGACGCGGTGGTCGCTGATGAAAAAGCAGAAGGCGTTCGCCGCCAGGATGGGACAGATGCCGTGGAGGAAGAAGCGGGAGCCGGTGAAGATCAGCCGGAAGCCCTTCACCGGGGACAGGACGAAGAGGGAAATGAGGAAGGTGAGGGTGACGGCGGTGACGCCCATGTAGACCAGGTCCACCACCCAGTTGGGCATATGGTAGTTGTGCTTCCGTATGCCCTCCACGGTGAAGGGGAAGACCAGGGCCAGGGCGGCTCCCGCGAAGAGGTTGGAGTTGACCGTGAACATGCAGAAGGTGCGCAGCCCCATGTTGTCGAAATTCTCGTCGTTGACGGTGGTCAGGTTCATGGTGACCCCGGCGATGACGCAGAGCACCACCACCACCGCGCTGGTGAGGGCGTATTTGCACTGCCGCCGGTTTTCGTTGAGGATCTGTTCCATTCCCCGGGCCTCCTCCCTTCTCCCCGCCGGGACCGTTTGGCCCGAGTATAGCACAGACCCGGGGATTTGGAAAGCCCCGGCGGCGGGCGTCTCCCCATTTCCCGGGAAATGCTTTCCATCGCGCCGGTTCCGTGGTAGAATCAATATTCGGGAGCTGGAGCATAAAACCCCGGTGGTCCGCCGGGAGAAGGGATACGCCTATGGAAAAAATCAAGACGCCGCAGCCGCTGGAGATCGCGGTCTACGGCAAGGGCGGCATCGGCAAGAGCACCGTCAGCGCCAACCTCTCCGCCGCGCTGGCCATGGCGGGGAGCCGGGTGCTGCAGATCGGCTGCGACCCGAAGCACGATTCCACCCGTCTGCTCACCCACGGGGAGCTGATCCCCACGGTGCTGGACTACCTCCGGGGCAGGGACGCGGCGGCGGCCGACCCGGCCGAGGTCCTCCGGGAGGGGGCCTTCGGCATCGGCTGCATCGAGGCGGGCGGCCCCAGGCCCGGCGTGGGCTGCGCCGGGCGGGGCATCATCACCGCCTTCGAGTTCCTGGACAGGCACGGAGTGAAGGAGCGCTACGGCCTCGTGATCTACGACGTGCTGGGAGACGTGGTCTGCGGCGGCTTCGCCGTCCCCGTGCGGCGGGAATACGCCGACGCCATCTTCCTCGTCACCAGCGGGGAATACATGGCCATCTACGCCGCCAACAACATCCTGCGGGGCATCCGCAATTTCGACGGGGACGAGCACGCCCGGGTGGCGGGCATCATCCTCAACCGGCGCAGCCTCACCGACGAGGAGGGGCGGGTGCGCCGCTTCGCGGAGGCCGCGGGCCTCCCCATCGTGGCCGACGTGCCCCGCTCCGACGCCTTCTCCCAGGCGGAGGAGGCCCGGCGCACGCTGATGGAGCTCCCCGGCTGCGGGGAGGAAAAGGCCGTGTTTTCCGGCCTGGCGCAGCACGTCCTCCGGGGCCCGGCCCTCTATCCCGCCCGCCCCCTCACGGACGAGGCGCTGGAGAGCCTGGTGCTGGGCACGGAGCTGCGCCCGTCCGCGCCGAAAGCGCGGGAGACGGCGAAGGCTGTGGCCGCGGCGGCGGGAAGCGCTGCGCCCCAGCCCGCCGGGAAGGCGGGAAGCGCCCTCAGCCGCCCGCCCCTCTACGGCTGCGCCTTCAACGGGGCGGCCACCGCCGCCGTGCACCTGACGGACGCCCTGGTCATCGCCCACAGCCCCCGGGCCTGCGCCTTCTACACCTGGCAGAACATCTCCTCCCCCGGGCGGAAAAACCTCTTCAACCGGGGCATCCTCATGCCCTCGGCCATCAGCCCCCATTTCGAGTGCAGCGACATGACCCACGCCGAGGCGGTCTTCGGCGGCATGGAAAAGCTGCGCGCCCAGGTATCGGAGGCCGTGGCCCGGAAACCGGGGGCGGTGGTGGTGATCTCCAGCTGCGTCAGCGGCATCATCGGGGACGACATCCGCTCCCTGGAGGCCCTGTCCACGCCGGAAACGCCGGTGATCGCCGTCCCCGCCGACGGGGACATCACCGGGGACTATTCCGCCGGCATCCGGGACTGCCTCCACATCCTCTGCGAAAAGCTCATCGACCGGGACGCAAAGCCGGAGAGCGACTGCGTGAACCTGGTGGGTGAGCTGGCCATCTCCTACAACAACGAGCCCAACGTCCGCTCCCTCCGGCGGCTGCTGGAGGCCATGGGCCTCCGGCTGAACTGCCGCCTGCTGGGGGACGCCACCTGCGAGGAGCTGCGGGGCTTCCTGAAGGCCCCCCTGAACATCCTGGATTCCGAGAGCGCGGACAACCTGGCCCTGCGGGACTGGCTCACGGAGCGCTACGGCTGCCGCTTCCATCCCCGGCCCCTGCCCGTGGGCCCGGCGGCCACCGCGGCCTGGCTCACGGAGCTGGCGGAATTCTACGGCTGCCGGGAGCGGGCGGAGGCCCTGATCGCCCGGGAGATGGCGGACTACCGCGCGGCCGTAAACGCCCTGCGGCCCGCTCTGGAGGGGAAGACCCTGGCCCTTACCACCATCAACGACGACGTGGACTGGCTCATCGGCGCGGCCCGGGACGCGGGCATGCGCCTGGGGTGGATCGGCGTCATGAACTATCTGCGCACCCCCCTGCGGGTGAGCCGGGACCCGGAGGTCCTGGCCGTGACGGAGGAGGTCAGCTCGGCCGGGCGCATCCGGGAGAAGGTGCAGGCCCTGAAGCCGGACCTGCTCCTCACGAACTACGCCGGAGGGGAGGCGGCCGAGGGCCTGCTCACGGACGCCGTGCCCTCCTCGCCCCTGGCCCTCTTCGGCTCGGCCATCCCGGTGCTGGAGCGCTGGGCGGCCCTGCTGCGGGAGCGGGAGAAGCTGGGAAAACGCCAAGGAAAAGGAGGCGCATGGAGAGATGACGAAGCTCTCTTCGAAAAGTATTTCGCCTGACAGCATCACCGGCATGATCTTCGCCGCCGAGGGCATCAAAAACGTCATCGTGCTGCTCAACGGCCCCATGGGCTGCAAATTCTACCACAGCACCACCTCCGCCTTCCTGACGAAGCATTCGCCCCTGCGGGACGCCGCCGGGCGCAGCGCGGAGAAGGGGCAGGTGGAATACGACATCCTCAACAACTGGTTCTTCCGCCAGCCCCGGGTGCCCTGCACCTGGCTGGACGGGGACGACTACGTCTACGGCACGGCGGAGAAGGCGGAGGCCGCCATGCGCTATTTCGGGGAAAAGTTCCGCTTCGACCTGCTGGTGATCGTGGATTCCCCCGGCGCCTCCCTCATCGGGGACGAGCTGAAGGAGCTGGCGGCCCGGGTCCTGCCGGGGAAGCCCACGGCGGTGCTGGAATCCCCCGGCTACTCCGAGCACTACGCCGACGGCTACGACCGGGCCGCCGCGGAGATCCTGCGCCAGCTGCCGGACCGCTTTTCCCCCGGCCCGAAGCCCGGCGCGCAGCCCCGGGTGAACCTCCTGGGCCTCTCCGTGTGGCAGCGCTACTGGGACGGGGACAAGGCGGAGCTGACGCGGCTGCTGGAGGCCTGCGGCATCCGGGTGGGCTGCTGTCTCTGCGCCGACAGCACCGTGGAGGACATCTTCTCCCTGCCGGAGGCGGACCTGAACCTCCTGCTCTACCCCGAGATGGGCCGGGAGACCGCCGCCCTGCTGGAAAAGCGCTTCGGCACCCCCTGCCTGACCCTGGACGGCCCCCCCGTGGGCTTCGCCGCCACGGAGGAGATGATCCGCGCGGTCTGCGCCCGGCTGGACGTCTCCCCCGACCCGGTGCTGGAGGAGAGCGAGCGGAAGCGGGCGGAATGCTGGTTCAAGCTCCGGGGCCTGGATCAGCAGAATTTCCTCTCCTCCCGCCTGGCCTTCGCCGTGGAGGGGCCGGATTCCGCCGTGTGGGCCTATACCCGCTTCCTCACGGATTACCTGGGCATGACGCCGGACTGCGTTTCCCTGAACGGGAGCCCCGTCCCGGAATGCCGGGAAAAGCTCCGCGCCCTCCTGCGCTCCCTGGGGGCCGGGGACGCGGAAACGAAGGACATCCTGGATACCTCCGCCGAGCTGGTGTACGCCGACGCCAACACCATCGCCGCCCTCATGACCAGGAACGACGCCTTCAGCGGCATCGAGATCAGCCTCCCCGGCATGGGCTACGTGGACATCGTCCCCAAGACCCACCTTGGGCTGACGGGGGCCCAATTCCTCACGGAGCAGACCGTCAACGGCCTCATGTCCCGGATCTGAGAGCTGCGTTTTCCCTGTTGCCCGCAGTCTGCGATCCTGCTATGATTGAAAAAAACGAGGCCCGGAGACCCGGGCCGGAACGGAGGTTAATATGAGCGGAAAATACGCGGATCTCCGGAAGGAGATCCCCATCCGGGGGCGGAACGGCAACGTAAAGCTCTGGTCCCTCATGGAGGAGGATTTCTTCGGCTGGGACAGCTTCTCCCTGCGCTACTGCCTGGTGGACGGCCCCGGCATGATCCCGGAGGAGACCGAAAAGCAGCACACCCACGACTACGATCAGCTCCTCTGGTTCCTCAGCGCCGACGCGGAGGACATGCTGCATCTGGGCGCGGAGCTGGAGGTGGACCTGGGCGAGGAGGCCGTGCGGCACCGCATCGCCATCCCCCATGCCGTGGTGATCCCCAAGGGCATGCCCCACTTCTCCCCCATCGTTCTGAAGGCGGACCGCCCCTTCTTCTTCGTGTCCGTCAACCTCACCGGAAAGCTGGCCGCCGCCGTCGCGAACGAAAGCCTCCAGCCGGCCTCCGGCCCCTGGAGCCGCTTCTTCGGCCCCTTCATGCGCAACGTGCAGGCCCTGAAGTTCTCCGCCAACGATCCCTACCATTACGGCTCCGAGCGGAGCCAGCCCTCCGGGGGCTACTCCACCTATTTCGGCAGCGACCTCTCCGGCCTGGACGTGACCATGGCCTGGTCCACCGTCTGCCGGGATCACAACCTGGGGCCCTGGGGACCCGACGGGAAGCACCACCCCCACGCCCACGAGGATTACGACGAGGCCCTCATCTTCCTGAGCATGGACCTGGATAACCTCACCGACCTCCACTGCGAGGCGGATTACTGCGTCGGCGCGGACGGGGAGGAGCAGGAGCACTGTATCCTCACCAAGGCCACCGTCATGGCCATGACCAAGGGCACCCCGCACCTTCCCCTCACCTACCGCAACGTGACCGGCCCCTCCGTGTTCATCACCCTGGGCAGGCACTGAGCACGGCTTTCCCCGTCCCTGCGGCGGCCGCCGCAGGGACGGGGATGATTCTGGATTGAAGACTTAAAAATGAAGAATGAAGAATGAATAATGAAGAATTGCGGTGTCCCCTTCGGGGACAGTTTTTAATTCCGCTGCGGCGGGGTTTCGCTTCCGCCGGGACCGACATGCCTTCCCCTGGGGGAAGGCGGCAGACGCCGTCAGGCGGCTGACGGATGAGAGGCGGCGCGCAGAGGATGGCGGGAGAAGCAGGGGCCTATTTCTCCGGCTCTGCCGGAGAGACGCGCGCGCTTCACCTCATCAGTCGCCTTCGGCGACAGCTTCCCCGGAGGGGAAGCCAAGCGCGCTTGCCGAAATGTTGTTTTTGCGTCTTTTACAGTCTGTCGCCCCGCCGCGCAAGCTCGCAGCGGGGCGGCTGTATGCCACACTCTATTCCGCCTTCTTCTCCGCCGCCTTTTTCTCCGCCCGGAGGTCCAGCAGGATCAGGGCGAGGCAGACGCCCCTGCCCAGAAAGCCGAGGACGGCGCAGGGCCAGCCGAAGGCCAGGTTGAAGCGCAGGGGAACGAGCCGCAGCAGAAGGTCGGCGGTGACCAGGGCGGCGAAGGCCAGCCGGGCCGGGCGGCCGGCGGTACGGCTCCTAAGGAGCGCGTCCGCGAGGAGGCCGAAGGCCAGGGCGAAGCACAGAAGGGCGAAATAGACCCAGAGCTCGCTCCCGGTCGCCCGGTAGAGGGAGGAGACGGCCAGCGTCTCTCCCCGGGGCAGCAGAGAGCAGCCCAGGCCGAAGAGGAATGTGAGGACGTTCGCGGAGCGAAGGAGGCCCGGATAGCCTGACGCCACGAAGATATACAGCGCGGGAAGCAGGGCCGAGACCTGCATGGCCCGGACGTAAAGCCCCGCGCCGGTGAGCTTGTTGCGGACGGCGACGCCGAATTTCATCCCCTCACCTCCGCCAGGGTCTTCCCCAGCCACCGCTCCTCAAAGCCCTCCTCCAGGGCCTTCTCATCCCACCGGGACCAAAGGACCTCCCCGCTCGCCGGATCCAGGAAGATCACCAGGGCCCCGTCGCTCTCCGGGCGCAGGTCCCGGGCGGACAGGGCGTAGAGCCGGGCAAAGCCGCTGGTTTTGGGACTGTTGGCGGGGAGGACGCAGCTGCCCAGGCACACCAGCTCCCCGGAGGCGCAGCGGCCCAGGAGCACCGTGTCCTTCAGCAGCACCCGCTTTGTCACGGTCTCCGTATCCACCAGGTCTACCTGGCTGCGCACGAGGCCCAGGGTGGTGGAGGTGTATTCGTTCAAATAGAGGTTCTTCCCCTCCGCAGCCGCGCCCCAGTCGTGGCCGAAATCCCCCTCCAGCAGCAGCACGGCGGCGTTCCGGCTGCCTCGGCAGAGCCCGTTGGGATAGACGGAATTGTAGCGCACGCTGAGATCCGTGCCCTCGATGGGATAGTATTCGTTCACGGGATAGCCGCCGCTCAGGCCCGCCAGCTTCACGGTGATCAGAAAAGCGATGGCGGAAAAGATGATAATGATCAGCAGCAGCGCGTTCATGCCGAATTTCGCGTTGCCCACGTCGATCCCTCCCTCTTCCCCCGCTCCGCCGCCGGCGCTTCCCGGCGGACGGGCGCGGTGATCTCATGCCGCGGCCCCGGAAGGGCCGCGGAAAGGCGCGGCCCCCGGAAGGGCCGCGCCTGTAGTCCCGATTCCGCTCAGTCCTCGATGTAGAGCTCCTTGGGCAGGTAGCCCTCGGTGTACATCTCGATGACCATCTCGCGCTGGCAGGTGGGGATCTGCTTCAGCGCCATGTGGAACACGATGCACTTCCGGCAGTTGCCGTAGAAGGGACAGTTCTTGTTCCAGCAGGTGCAGTTGTATTTCTCCGCCTCGTTGCCGAGCTTCATGGCGCGCCGCATGTCGCCCCGCATCTTCTTCGGGGGCTGCCGCAGCCACTTGGCCGGGTCGGGCTGGCGAAGGATGTTGTTTTCCGCCGTGGTCTCCTCTTCCTCGCCGCTGTCCGCGGGGGCGCCGGGGAAGCCGCCGGCAGGCATCTTGCTGGGATCGAACGCGGGCATTTTGCTGGGGTCGAAGGGAGGCATCTTGCTGGGGTCGAACTTGCTGGGATCGAAGGGAGGCATCTTGCTGGGATCGAACTTCTCGTCAGCCATGGTCAATCTTCCTTTCTTTGTTCAAAGGGTATGTTTTTGTTTCCATTGTCATGCATTATATCAGATACTTTGCACAGAATCAACCGGATTTCCGCTTTTTCTCCGTTTCCCGGCTCCGGAGGCCCCGATCCGCCCGCCGGACGCGCCGCGCAGGCCCTCCTTCCCCGCCCTTCCCCGGGGCGGCGGAAGAAGCTCCGATTTGCTTCTTGACGGCTCTCTGCTTCTTTTGCTATAATGCTCCCGGGTTTTTCCCGGGTCTCAGGCAGGTCTTTGTTTCTGATAATAACATTTCCCCATCGCCGCTTCCGAGGAGGCCGCAGCCATGAAACATCTTTCCGTCCCCCTGCTGGCCGAAACGGTGGCCGCCCGCCGCAAGGCGGCGAAGCTCACCCAGGCCCGGCTAGCGGAGCTCACCGGCATCAACCGGGCGCTCCTGTCCCGGCTGGAGGGACAGGGCTTCACGCCCTCCGTGGACCAGCTCCTGGCCCTGTCGGAGGCCCTGGGCTTCCGCCCGGAGGAGGTCTTCGCCGAGAAGGAGGCGGAGAAGGACCCGGCCCCGCCCTGCCGCGTCGCCGTCGCCGGGATCGGCCGCGTGGGGCTCTCCCTGGCCGTGCTCCTGGCCGGGCACAACCGGGTGACGGCGGTGGACGTGCTCCCGGAGAAGGCGGAAAAGCTCCGGCGGCTGGAATCCCCCGTCCGGGACGAATACATTGAAAAATATCTGGCGGAGGCCAGGGCCGGGACCCGGCGGCTGGACCTCAGCGCCGCGACGGACGGGGCTTCCGCCTACGCCGAGGCGGACGTCGTCGTCGTCGCCGTCCCCACGAGCTACGATCCCCGGCGCAATTTCTTCGACTGCAGCGCGGTGGAAAGCGTGCTGCAGGAGGTGCGCCGCGCCGCGGCCGGGCGGGAGACGCAGCCCGCGGTGGTCATCCGCTCCACCGTGCCGGTGGGCTATACCGCCGCGGCGAAGGAGCGCCTGGGAATCCCGAACCTCCTGTTCAGCCCCGAATTCCTGCGGGAATCCCGGGCGCTGTACGACAACCTCTATCCCAGCCGCATCGTCGTGGGCTGCGACGGGAGCACGGAGGCTTCCGCCCGCCGCTTCGCCGCCCTGCTGCGCCGGGGCGCCCTGCGGGCTCCGGCGGAGACCCTCTTCATGGGGTACGCGGAGGCCGAGGCCGTCAAGCTCTTCGTGAACACCTACCTGGCCCTGCGGGTCTCCTATTTCAACGAGCTGGACACCTTCGCGGAGGTCCGGGGGCTGGACACCGCCGCCGTCATCCGGGGCGTCTGCCTGGACCCCCGGGTGGGGGACTACTACAACAACCCCTCCTTCGGCTACGGGGGCTACTGTCTCCCCAAGGACACGAAGCAGCTCCTGGCCAATTACCGGGACGTGCCGGAGAACCTGATCGGGGCCATCGTGGAGAGCAACCGCACCCGCAAGGATTTCATCGCCGACCGGGTGCTGGAGCTGGCCGGGACCTACGGCAGCAGCGAGGCCTATTCCCGGGACCGGGAAAAGCGGCAGCAGGAGGTCACGGTGGGGGTCTACCGCCTGACCATGAAGGCCGATTCGGACGATTTCCGCCAGTCCTCCATCCAGGGCGTGATGAAGCGCATCAAGGCCAAGGGCGCCTCCGTGGTGATCTACGAGCCGACCCTGGAGAACGGCAGCACCTTTTTCGGGAGCCTGGTGGTAAACGATCTCCGGAAATTCAAGAAAATGTGCGGCTGCATCATCGCCAACCGCTACGACAGCGCCCTGGACGACGTGCGGGACAAGGTCTATACCCGGGACCTGTTCCGCCGGGACTGAGAGGTGGACCGTGCTTTGCGAGAAACGCTATTTCGAACTTTTCCGCAGGGAGCCGGAGGGCCTGGCCTTCTGCCCCTACCGGGTCTGCCCCATCGGCGCCCATTCGGACCACAACCTGGGGAAGATCACCGGCTTCGCCATCGACAGGGGCATCCATATCGCCTATGGGCCCGGGGAAGACGGCCGGGTGGAGGTCGTCAGCCTCCAGTTCCCCGCCCCCGCTCGCTGGGATATCGCCGCCGTCCCCGAAGCGCCGAGGGGGGACTGGGCGGATTACCTCCGGGGCGCGTGCCGGGCCCTGGGAAAACGCTTCCCCCTCCGCAGGGGCCTCCGGGGCGTGATCGAGGGCTCTCTCCCCATCGGCGGGCTCTCCTCCTCCGCTGCGGTGATCCTGGCCTTTCTCTCCGCCCTCTGCCGGGTGAACGGCCTCAGCCTCTCCCCCCGGGAGCTGATCGACACGGCCTGGGACGCGGAGAAAAACTACGTGGGCGTCAGCGTGGGAACGCTGGACCAGAGCTGCGAGGTCCTGGGGAAAAAGGACTGCCTGCTGTACCTGGATACGGCGGACGGCAGCTACGAGCGCATCCCCGCCGGTCCGGGCATGAAGCCCTGGCAGATCGCCGTGTTCTTCAGCGGGCTGGAGCACAGCCTGGCCGGTTCCGGATACAACACGAGGGTGGACGAGCTGCGGGCCGGGGTCTACGCCCTGCAGGCCTTCGCCGGTCTGGAGCACGGCAGCTTCGCCGAAACGAACGCCCGGGCCGTGCCCTTCCAGGTCTTCGAAGCGTATAAGGACCGGCTCCCCGCCCCCTGGGCCCGGCGCTGCGAGCATTGGTACGGGGAGTTCCGCCGGGTGGAGGCCGGGGCCGAGGCCTGGCGGCGGGGGGACGTGGAGGAATTTGGCCGTCTCTCCTTCGAGTCCGGCCGGAGCAGCATCGACAACTGGGAATCCGGCGCGCCGGAGCAGATCCGCCTCTACGAGATCCTGCGCCGGACGGAAGGGGTCTACGGGGGCCGCTTCTCCGGGGCGGGCTTCAAGGGCAGCTGCATCGCCCTGATCGACCCCGATTTCCGGGAGCGCATCGCCCGGGAGGTCACCGAAGCATACCTGAAGGCTTTTCCCGCCCTGGAGGGGAAATACGCCGTATATTTCTGCGAAAGCGCCGACGGGGCGCAGCTGTGAGGGCCTATGAAGAGCATTTTTCTGGCTGCGGGCTACGCCACCCGCCTCTATCCCCTGACGGAGAACTTCCCCAAGCCTTTGCTGGAGGTGGGGGGGAAGACCATCCTGGACTGGCTGCTGGAGGACCTCTGCGGCCTCACGGGCGGGGATCCGGGGGCCGTCGTCGTCACGAACCGCCGCTATGCCCCCCATTTCCGGGCCTGGGCGGCGGAAAAAAGCTGCCCCGTCGCCGTGGCGGACGACGGGACGGAAGCTAACGAGACCCGGCTGGGTGCCGTGCGGGACATCCTCTTCGCCGTGGACGCCCTCGGTCTGGACGACGATCTGCTGATCCTCGCCGGGGACAACCTGCTGGATTTCTCTCTCGGCGCTTTCCTCCGCTACGCTTCGGAGAAGGGGACCTCCTGCACCATGCGCTACCGGGAGGCGGACGAAAGCCGCCTGCGGAAGAGCGGCGTCGCGGAGATCGGGGAGGGCGGCCGTCTCCTCTCCCTGGAGGAAAAGCCGGCCGAGCCCCGCTCCCACTGGTGCACGCCCCCCTTCTACTACTACCGGCGGGAGGACGCCCGGCGCATCCGGGAGGCCGTCGCGGACGGCTGCGCCGTGGACGCCCCGGGGAGCCTGGCGGCCTGGATGTGCCGCCATACGCCGATGTACAGCATGGAGATGCCCGGCAGGCGCTGGGACATCGGCGACATACAGAGCTATGAAGAAGCCCGCCGGAGCTACCGGGGCCGCCGGAAATGAGGGAACTGCCCCAGGCGGCCGGTCCGGGCGGGACCGATCTTATCATAAAAACGACTGAAACGAAGGAGCAACGGAACATGAAGATCACTGTCGCAGGCGTCGGCTACGTCGGCCTTTCTCTGGCCGTCCTTCTGGCGCAGAAGCATGAAGTTACCGCCATCACCACGACGGAGAAGAAGGCGGAGCAGCTCAACCGCTTCGTCAGTCCCATCCAGGACGACGAGATCGAGCGCTTCTTCCGGGAAGCCCGGGAGGGAAAGCGGACCCTGAACCTGCATACCACCACCGACAAGGCGGCCGCCTACGGCGGCGCGGAGCTGGTGATCATCGCCACGCCCACGAATTACGACGACGTCAATCAGTTCTTCGACACCTCCGCCGTGGAGGACGCCATCGAATGGACGCTGAAGGTCAATCCCAGCGTCCTGATGGTGATCAAGTCCACGATCCCCGTGGGCTACACGGCATCCGTCCGGGCGAAGTACGGCGTCCGGAACATCCTGTTCAGCCCGGAGTTCCTGCGGGAGTCCAAGGCCCTGTACGACAACCTGCATCCCTCCCGCATCGTGGTGGGCGGCGACGACGACCAGAAGGAGGAGGCGCGGATGTTCGCCGACCTGCTGGCGGAGGGCGTGAGAGCGGAGGAGGAACGGAGCGGGCAGGCCCCCCAGGATATCCCGATCCTTCTGACGCACCTCACCGAGGCGGAGGCCATCAAGCTCTTCGCCAACACCTATCTGGCCGTGCGCGTCAGCTACTTCAACGAGCTGGACACCTACGCCCAGACCAAGGGGCTGGACACGCAGATGATCATCGACGGCGTGTGCCTGGATCCCCGCATCGGCGGGCACTACAACAACCCCTCCTTCGGCTACGGGGGCTACTGTCTGCCCAAGGACACGAAGCAGCTCCTGGCCAACTACCGGGACGTGCCCCAGACCATGATCGAGGCGGTGGTCAAGAGCAACAGCGTCCGCAAGGATTTCATCGCGGATCAGATCATCGCCCGCAACCCCGGCACCGTGGGCGTCTACCGGCTGACCATGAAGAGCAATTCCGACAACTTCCGCTCCTCCGCGATCCAGGGCGTGATGAAGCGCATCAAGGCCAAGGGCATCCCCATCATCATCTACGAGCCCACCCTGGAGGACGGCTCCGAGTTCTTCCGCTCCCGCGTCGTGAACGATCTGGCGCGCTTCAAGCGGGAGAGCGACGTGATCCTGGCCAACCGCTTCGATCCGGCCGCGCTGGAGGACGTCAGGGACAAGGTCTACACCCGCGACCTGTTCCGGAGGGACTGAGGCCATGGGCAAATCGAAGGTCGAGCTGAAGGGGAAGACCGTCCTCGTCACCGGCTCCCCCGGCTTCATCGGGGCCAATCTGGTGCTGCGGCTGCTGCGGGAGATGGAAGGCGGGACCGTGGTCAGCCTGGACAGCATGAACGACTACTACGATCCGGCCCTGAAGGAATACCGACTGGGGCTCATCGAAAGGGCCGCGGCGGAATCCCCGGTGAAGCACGTGTTCGTCCGGGGCTCCATCGCGGACCGGGCGCTGGTGGAGCGGGTCTACGGGGAATACGCCCCGGCGGTGACGGTGAATCTGGCCGCCCAGGCGGGGGTGCGCTACAGCATCGACCATCCCGACGCCTACATCGAGGCCAACATCGTCGGCTTCTTCAACATTCTGGAGGCCTGCCGTCACCACGGCGCGGAGCACCTGGTCTACGCTTCCTCCTCCTCCGTCTACGGGGGCAACAAAAAGGTGCCCTTCTCCACGGAGGACCGGGTGGACAGCCCCGTGAGCCTCTACGCCGCCACGAAGAAGGCCGACGAGCTCCTGGCCCACAGCTACGCCAAGCTCTACGACATCCCCGTCACCGGCCTGCGCTTCTTCACCGTCTACGGTCCCGCCGGGCGGCCGGACATGTTCTACTACAGCGCCACGGAGAAGCTGGCGGCGGGAAAGACGATACAGATCTTCAACTACGGCAACTGCATGCGCGACTTCACCTACGTGGACGACATCGTGGAGGGCGTCCTCCGGGTGATGAAGGGCGCGCCGGAGCGCTCCCGGGGGGAGGACGGGCTGCCCCTCCCGCCCTATGCGGTCTACAACATCGGCGGCGGCGCCCCGGAGAACCTGCTGGATTTCGTGGCCGTCCTCCAGGAGGAGCTGGTGCGCGCCGGGGTCCTCCCGGCGGACTACGACTTCGAAGGCCACCGGGAGCTGGTGGGCATGCAGCCGGGGGACGTGCCCGTCACCTACGCGGACAGCAGCGGCCTGGAGCGGGACTACGGCTTCCGCCCCTCCGTGGGCATCCGGGAGGGACTGCGGCGCTTCGCCGAATGGTATCGGGAATACCGGGGATAAGTAATCGGGCGGGAAAGCAGCGCTTCCCCGCCCGAGATTTTTGTTCTTACTTCATGCCGATGCTTTCGATCTGGATCTTGAACCTCTTTTTCAGGGCGTCCAGGGTTTCCGCCGTGAGGCGCTCCGGCTCGTAGTGCTTGATGGAAGCGTAGCTCTGCAGGAAGAGGGACCAGTAGGGCTGGCCGCCCAGGTCGTACATCTCCGCCTTTTCCAGCACCTCGATGCTCCGGGGCAGGAAGCGGGGGGCGTTGATCACGCACTCGTCGTCCGCGACGAACTCCTTGCCGCCCATGTTGAACTTCACCTTGCCGCTGCGGAGGTAGAAGAGCTCCCTGAGGGGCGGATACTTCACCCACTTCGCCGTGAAGCCCGGCTCCATCACCGCGCAGTCCAGCTCCTTGATGCCGCCGTTCTCCCAGCGCTCCACCACGATCTTCATGCTGCAGCCGGGGAACTCATAGGAGGCGTGGGGGCGGGAGATGTTCTTGATGGCGGGGCACTGCTCCGTGGGCACCTCCCGGCAGAGGAAGGGCTCCATGGGATTGGAATCCATAAAGCCCCGGGGCGAGAGGGCGTTGAGCTCGGGATCGTCCGCCAGGTCCGGCAGCATGCGCTTCACCCGGCCCACGTCCGCGGCCTCGGGATAGGTGTCGAAGTCGTGGTAGGTGCCGCGCCACTTCACATCCTCCAGGAAGAGCATGCCCTGGGACTGGCCCGCCTGCAGGTGGACGATGTCCCCCTTGGTGGCCTTGGCCTTCATGCCGTCGATGTAGAGCCAGAGGTAGTTGCTGTCCACAAAGAAGGTCTCGTAGCCCCGCCAGTGGAAGTGGGGCATGGGGGTCTTCTCCTGACCCTCCTCGCCGTTCTTGTGCATCACGGTGTCCAGGCACCAGTAGAGGCCGTGCTCCCCTTCCGCGTCGGTGATGGACCCCACGTCGGAGGCTCCGCCGTGGCTCACGCCCTTCCAGGTGATCTCGGGGGTCTTCAGGTCAAACAGGAATTCGTTGTTCTCAGCCATGGTTTTCCTTCCTTTCTCAGTGTTTTATAGGTTTTATGCGTCCATCATAAGCCCCCGCGGCCCCCGGTGTCAAGCGCGCCTCTGCCCGCCGCCCCCTTCCCTCTTGCATCGGCGGACAAAAGGGGGTAAAATCAAAACAGGGCCTGTCCGGCCCGTGAAATGAAGCGGAAGGAAGTCTCCGCCATGATACAGAGCATGAACTTTCCCCTCTCCGCCTACTGTCTGCAGCCCTTCGGCGGCTGGGAGGCCCTGGCCGCCCGGGTCCGGGCCCTGGGCCTGGACGGGGTGGAGGCCATCGCCGACCCGGACGATATGGCGGAGGGCATCCCCCTCTCCCTGGTCTCCGGCTACCACCTGACCTTTTATCCCGACTGGCTGGATTTCTGGCGGCAGGACGAAAAGGCCCTGCTGCGGAAGTTCGGCAGCTGGGCGGAGGTGGAGAAGGTCTACCGCTGCACCCGCCCCGAGGAGCTGATGGAGCAGTTCCGGGCGGACCTGGCCCTGGGCGTGAGTCTGGGCGCGCCCTACATGGTCTTCCACGTGGCGGACGTCTCCCTGGAGGAGGGCTATACCTACCGCTGGCTCCACAGCAGCCGGGAGGTGCTCGACGGGGCCGTCGAGTTCATCAACGTCCTCCTGAAGGGCGTGGAGCCCGGCTTCGATTTCCTGGTGGAAAACCAGTGGTGGCCCGGCTTCACCTTCACGGACCCGGCGGAGACGGAATACCTCCTCTCCCGCATCGACTATCCCCGGGTGGGGATCATGCTGGATACGGGACACCTGATGAACACCGAGTGGCGCATCCGCAGCCAGAAGGACGGGATCGCCTACATCCGGCGCATGGTGGAGAAGCACGGGGACCTCAGGAGGAGCATCCTGGGCATGCACTTCCACCAGAGCGTCAGCGGCGCTTACTGCCGGAAGACCGTGGGGGAAATGCCCCCGGATTTTCCCACGGAATACTTCGCGGCCTTCGCCCGCTCCTACGGCCACATCCAGAGCATCGACCGGCACCGCCCCTGGACGGAGCCCTCCTGCGTCTCCCTCATCGACCTGGCGGAGCCCCGCTACCTGACCCACGAGCTCGCCTCGGGGAAGCGGAAATCCCAGCTGGGCCTGGTGGCGGAGCAGCTGCGCACGATCCGCCGGGGCCGGGGTTAAAAAACACACTCGCGGGCCTGCTGCTTTCGATGCAGCAGGCCCGCGCCGATTGTTGACGCAGCCCGCCAGGGTTCACTGCCAGGCGTGGGTGCAGATGTATTTCATCACCTGGCCGAAGGATTCCCCGGTGAGATGGAGCCCGTCGCCGTTCTGGCCGCTCTCCGGCAGCTTTCCGTCCACCTCCAGGGCGTCGAAGCTGCTGAGGTAGCGGGCCCCCAGGGTCTCCGCCAGCTCCTCGATCCAGCCGTTGGCGGTGCGGATCTTGTCGTTGTTGATGCTGCCCTGGTATTCCCAGCTGTCCGCCACCGGATAGATGGAATTGAGGATGATCCGGGTGTCGGGGCTCACCTCCCAGACGCTCTTCACCAGGGCCTCGTAATCCCGCAGGAACCAGTCCCGGTCCATATAGGAGATGCCGTTGACCCCCAGGGTGATGAAGAGGATATCCGGCTGGGCGCGGCGGGCGCACTCCACGATGGTGATCTGCTCCTTCGTTTCCGGATAGACGATGAGGGCCTTCGCGTATTCCGAGAGGCTCATCGTCCCGCTGGAGGGGGTCCAGACCTGGGCGGGCGGGCAGAGGTCCGTATACCCGTGGCGGTAATAGTAGCCGATGCCGTAGGTGGTGCTGTCCCCCAGAAAGACGATGCGGTCCAGGTATTCCCGCCCGGCGTCCTCCGTCTCCCCCAGGCGGGTGGGCGGCTTCCCCCCGGGGATGCTGTCCACCAGGACGGTGTGGGTCTCCGCCTCGTAGCCCACGCGGAAGCCCAGCACGCGGCCCAGGTCCCGGAGGCGGAAATAATTGCTGTCCCCGATGTTGTAGACGGGGAGGCTGCCGTTAGTCCGGCCGTTGATGCGGATGGTCTGGCCGGAGGGCCGGGCGGTGGCGGAGGCGTCTTCCCCGTGGGTCAGCTCGCCTCCCACGGGCACGTAGTCCTCCCCCGTGACGATGTCCACCCGGTTCGCCCCGGCGTCCCAGGTCACGGAAAAGCGGCTGTCGCCCCCGCTGAGCAGGAGCGCCAGATCCCGGAGGCGAAAATAATTGGCGCCGTCCACGTTGTACATATCGCATTCCGCCTCCGCGCCGTCCACCCGCAGGGCCTGGGTGCTGCGGCGCACCTCCGCCGCCCGGGCGGGCAGGACCGTGAGAACGAGCAGGACTGCGGCAAAAAGAAGGGCCGTGAGCTTTTTCAAGGGAATCTCTCCTTTGTCCGGTGGGCGGCGCGCCTTCCCGGCGGCGGCCCTCGGAGACGATATTAACACTTCGCGGCGGAATGTCAACCGGGACCGGCCGGGATTTGCAGTTGTAATTCCGGGGGAAAGGGTATATCATTCTGTTTATAGACACTGAATCATAAAGGAGGCAGGATTATGGGAACCTGGCATGATTACCTTATGACCGAGGGACAGCCCCCGGAATGGCCCTATCCGATCAAGTTCGGGGAGGAAAAGGAGCTGGAGACCGACGTGCTCATCCTGGGCGGCGGCATCGCCGGCTGCTGGGCCGCCATCAGCGCGGCGCGGCAGGGGGCGAAGGTCACCATCCTGGAGAAGGGCGACGTGCGCCGCAGCGGCGCGGGCGGTCCCGGCTGCGACCACTGGTGCAACGTCCCCGGCAATCCGCTCTCCCGGGTGGACCCGGATACCTGGGCCATCGAGGAAATGAAGGCGGGCGGCGATTTCTCCAACGGCATCGGCATCCAGATCCAGTGCCGCGAGGACTGGGACACCCTATTGGAAATGGAGCAGATCGGCGGCAAGATCCGGGACACGGACGACGAGTTCGTGGGCGTGGAGGGCCGGGACGACGCCACGAAGCTCATGATCTCCCCCCGCTACAGCGCCGGGGCCGGTCTGGGTCTCCCCGAGGGCTACGGCAAGCCGAATTTCAATCCCCCCGAGACGCGCAACAACATGGTCATCCGCATCTGGGGCAGCACCTTCAAGCCCGCCCTGAAGAAAGAGTGCCTGCGCCTGGGCGTGAACGTGATGGACCGGGTGATGGCCACCGGCCTGCTGAACGAGGACGGCAGACAGGGCAATCGCATCGTGGGCGCCACGGGCATCAACGTGCGCACGGGTGAATTCGTCATCGTGAAGGCGAAGGCGACCATCATCTCCGCCGGCGGCTCCGGCAACATGTGGTTCATGGACATGGAGCACGGCGGCTATTCCTCCATGTACCCCCGCAACGACAGCAGCGACGGCACCGCCATGGCCTGGCGGGCCGGGGCGAAGCTCACCATGATGGAATCCAGCTCTCCCTACCGCATCGCCACGGGCCTGAAGCACAAGTGGTATACCGGCGGCGGCGACGCCAGCTACGAGAACATCCCCATGGTGGACTCCAAGGGCACCAGGCTCCCCTACGCCACCCAGGGCTGGGAGGACGGCGGCGCCATGTTCTCCGACGGGGCGAAGATGCGCGCCGGCGTGAAGAGCGGGGAATACGTCCTTCCCTTCTACGCGGATTTCGCGGGCACCGATCCCAAGGAGGCCAACGCCACCTGGAACCTCATGCTGAACGAGGAATCCACCACAAAGATCATGGTGAAGACCATGACCGAGGGCGGCTTCGACTACAAGCGGGACCAGATCATGAACTACTCCCTCATGGAATTCCAGGGCTCCCAGCAATACCGCGAGCCCGGCCGGGGCGGCCTGATGACGGACTGGGACCTGAAGACGAACCTGGACGGCCTCTATGCCGCCGGCACCGCCACCTTCCAGCCGGGGGACCACAGCTACGCCGCGGCCACCGGACGCTACGCGGGCCGCAAGGCCGCCGCCTACGCCAGGAGCACGGAGGCGGGCAAGGTCTGCCGGGAGCAGATCGACAGGGAGAAGGCCCGTGTCCTCGCCCCCACCACCCGCAAGGGCGGCATCGAATGGAAGGAGCTGCACAACGGCCTCAGCCGCGCCATGCAGTATTTCGCCGGGGAATTCAAGAGCGAGGCGACCCTGGACCTGGCGCTGGAGGAGATCGGGCGCATCGAGAAATACGCCGTGCCCCAGCTCTACGCCCTGGATCCCCATAAGCTCATGCGCTGCCTGGAGGACCTGAGCCTCATCGAGCACGCCAAGATCATGCTCCGGGCCATGAAGGAGCGGAAGCTCAGCAGCCCCGCCCTGGGCCTGGAGCGGGTGGACTACCCCGAGGCCGATCCGGAGGAGCTGAAGAATTACCTGGTGCTCCGTCAGGAGGACGGCGAAGTGAAGTTCGAGCGCGTTCCCATCCGCTACTGGGGCAACATGAAGGAAGAATACGAGGCCCGCAACGGCGACTATACCGGCGTGTGGAAGCCGGAAAAGTGAGAAAGGAGGAGAAAGCAATGGCAGAGAAGGTATTTGCGATCCCCAACGTGCAGACCCCCAGCGTGCCCGTGCGCATCAACCCCGAGAAGTGCATCGGCTGCAACACCTGCGTGGAGACCTGTCAGATCGACGTGTTCATCCCCAACCCGAAGAAGGGAGCGCCGCCCATCCTCCTGCATCCGGAGGAATGC
>JAFXUU010000117.1 GCA_017524845.1 Oscillospiraceae bacterium | reverse complement strand
TTTTGCGCAACCGAAAAATCAAATAAATACTCTATTTAAGAAAGGAAAGAAAAATGAAAAAGATCCGGGCTCTCATCCTCTGCGTCCTGATGCTGGCGGCTCTGCTGGCGGGCTGCGGCGGCAACAGCAGCAGCTCCGGCAGCAGCAGCGGGAGCTCCGGCAGCGGCGGCGGCAGCAGCGGCAGCGGCAAGACGGCCGCAGCCGAAAAGACCCTGACCTTCGGCTGCCAGATGTATTCCGACGGCATGATCGCCCCCTGGCTGCAGACCAACTGCGCCTGGAACTGTATGCGCTTCGGCATCTCCGAAAGCCTGTTCGAGTTCGACGACAACAGTCAGCCCATCCCCTGCCTGGCCGAGTCCATCGAGAGCTCCGCCGACCACCTGACCTGGACCATCAAGCTCAAGAGCGGCATCAAGTTCTCCAACGGCACCGATATGACCGCTACGAAGGTCAAGTACGCTCTGGACTATGTCCGGCAGAAGGGTCCCGACGGCTCCTCCACTCCTCAGAACTTCCTGGAGTTCGAGGCGGAGGTCATCGCGGACGACGCAGCCAACACCATCACCATCAAGACCGTTACCCCCTATGTCAACCTGGCCGGCAATCTGGCGGACCCCGCCATGGCCATCGTGGACTATGAGGGCACCGGCGACAACTACGAAAACGGCATGATCGGCACCGGCCCCTACATGGTCAAGGAGTTCCACACCCAGGTGGGCTACGATATGGTGAAGAACCCCTATTACCGGGAGGACGTGCCCTTTGACAACGTGAAGATCCTCTTCATGGGCGACGCTTCCGCCAAGGCCAACGCACTGCTGGCCGGTCAGATCGACATCGCCGAAAACATCATGAGCGTCGCCGACCTGAAGAAGCTGCAGGACGACCCGAACTTCACCGTGGAGACCGCCGCCGGCGTGCGCTGCGGCTTCAGCTGGATCAACTTCAACGGCATCCTGGGCAACGACGACCTGCGTCACGCCATGCTCATGGCCATCGACTATGACACCATCTGCCATTCCAACACCATCGGCGACCTCTACACCCCCGGCTTCTCCATCCTGCCCAGCGGCATGGGCTATGGCTATGAGACCCTGAACAACCCCTGGAAATACGATCCCGAAGGTGCCAAGGCCCTGCTGGACAAGGCCGGCATCGTGGATACCAACGGCAACGGCATCCGGGAGCTGAACGGTGAGGATATCTACCTCCGTTACGTCTCCTATGAAAACCGCCTCCTCAACGACTTCTCCGACGCCCACACCCAGTATCTCAGCAAGGTCGGCATCGGCGTCAAGAGCGACTACGGCTCCTCCGACGACCAGTGGACCAAGCTGGTGGCCGGCGAATACGACCTGAACAACAACAACTGGAACCACATGATCGCCGGGTCTCCCTACACCTATCTCGGCAACTGGTGCAGCGAGAACGAGGCCGACTACTGCTTCTACAAAAACGAAGAGTACAACAAGCTCTACAAGCAGCTTGAAAACGAGCTGGATCCCGCCGTGCGTCTGGACCTGCTGAAGAAGATGCAGCAGATCCTCATCGACGACGGCGTGGCCATCGTCGACGGCTACTACAACAGCTGCATGGTCTGGAGCAACAAGACCGTCGCCACCGCCCACATCCGGCCGAACGACTACTACTGGGTCACCACGGAGATTACGCCGGCAGGCTGATCGGCGGGGATAAACATGAAAACCATCTGAGCTTCACGCTGCGGCGAGGGGGATCTGCCCCCTCGCCGACAGCGGTTTTCCGAGCACCGGGGATTCCCCGGCCTTATCCTGATTACAGAAAGGGGAGAGGGATTTGGGCAAGAAACAGATCATGTCCAGACTCCTGCAGATGCTGATCGTCCTGATCGGCATCAGCTTCCTGACATTCCTGCTCACCTATCTTTCACCGGGCGACCCGGTACGGAATATGTATACCTCCGCCGGCATCATGCCCACGGAGGAGCTGATCCAGAGCACGCGGGATGAAATGGGCTTCAACGACCCCTTCTTCACCCAGTACTTTCGCTGGATCGGCAATTGCCTCAAGGGTGATTTCGGCAAATCCTATTCCCTGAACAAGCCCGTGGTGAAGCTGCTGTCGGCCCGGCTCTGGCCCACCCTGAAACTCACGCTCATGAGCATGGTGCTGATGCTGATCCTGGCGGTGCCCCTGGGCGTTCTGTCGGCGGTCTACCGCAACAAGCCCGTCGATTACATCGTCCGGGCCGTCACCTTCTTCGGCGTGTCCATTCCCAATTTCTGGGTAGGTCTGCTGCTGATCCTCTATTTTGGCGTCAGGCTCCGCCTGCTGCCGGTGATCTCCTCCGGCGGAACCTTCAAGGATCTGCTGCTCCCCGCCGTCACCCTGGCCGTCGCCATGAGCGCCAAGTATACTAGGCAGGTCCGCACCGCCGTGCTGGAGGAGCTCAGCTCCGACTATGTGGTGGGCGCCCGGGCCCGGGGCGTGAAGGAATCCAAGATCCTCTGGGGCAATGTTTTCCCCAATTCTCTCCTGCCCCTCATCACCATGCTGGGTCTATCCATCGGCTCCCTCCTGGGCGGCACCAGCGTGGTGGAGGTCATCTTCTCCTATCCCGGCCTGGGTAATCTGGCGGTCAACGCCATCACCTCTGCGGACTACTTCCTGGTGCAGGGCTACGTCCTTTGGGTGTCGGTCATTTACATGGTGATCAATCTGCTGGTGGATCTGTCCTACAACTATGTGGATCCCCGGATGAGACTGAGGCGGTGACGGTATGGAAAAGAAAAAGAATAAGTTTCTGAGCAACAGGGGCTTCATGATCTTTGCCTGTCTCGCCCTGCTGATCGTTCTGGCCTCCGTCTGCGCCCCGCTGCTCTGTCATGGCGTGGACCCCACCGAGGGCGAGCTGTCCGAAGCCATCATGGCCCCCAGCTCCGAGCACCCCTTCGGCACGGACAAAATGGGGCGGGATATCCTTGCCAGGGTGATCTACGGCTCCCGAACCTCCCTGGTATCCACCTTCTCCCTGGTGCTGACCATTTTCGTGGTGGGCACCTTCCTGGGGATCCTGGCCGGTTACTTCGGCGGGGCGGTGGATGCGATCATCATGCGCATCGCGGATATGATGATCGCCTTCCCCGGTCTGGTGCTGGCCATTGCCGTGGCCGGTATGCTGGGCGCCAGCACGACAAACGCCATCATCGCCATATCGGTGGTGTCCTGGCCGAAATACGCCCGGCTGGCCCGAAGCCTTGTGATGAAGATCCGCCACACGGACTTCGTGGCGGCGGCCCAGGTCACCGGCTCCCGGACGCCGTATATGCTCTGGAAGTATATGCTGCCCAATACCATCACCACCCTGGTGATCACGGCCGCCACGGATATCGGCTCCATGATGATGGAGCTGGCCGCCCTCTCCTTCCTGGGCTTCGGCGCGCAGCCGCCTACGCCGGAATGGGGCTCCATGCTCAACGAGGGGCGCAACTTCATGCAGTCCGCCCCCTGGATGATGATTTATCCCGGCCTGGCCATTTTCATCACCGTCGTGATCTTCAATATGCTGGGGGACAACCTCCGGGATATTCTGGATCCCAAGACGGAGTAAGGGGGGATATCGATGGCATTGCTTGAGATCACGAACGTTGATATTTCCTACGGCAAACGGCTCATCGTCAAAAACTGCAATCTGACGCTGGAGAAGGCCGAGATCTGCTCCATCGTGGGGGAATCCGGCAGCGGCAAGACCACCGTCATCCGCGCCGTGCTGGACCTCCTCGCCGGCGGCGGCAGGGTGACTGCGGGGGACATCGTCTATGAGGGGCGCAGCCTGCTGACCCTCGACGACAAGGAGTGGCGGGCCCTGCGCGGCCACGACATTTCCATGATCTTCCAGGATTCCGGCGCCATGATGAACCAGACCCGGCTCATCGGCAAAACCTACGTGGAATACATCCGCACCCATGAGAATATCTCCAAAAAGGAAGCCTGGGCCAAGGGCGCCGAAATGCTGGGAAGGATGCGCCTGCCGGATCCGGACCGCATCATGCGCTCCTATCCCTTCCAGCTCTCCGGCGGCCAGCGCCAGCGCGTAGGCATCGCCATGGGCATGACCTACCAGCCCCGGCTGCTCCTGGCCGACGAGCCCACCAGCGCCCTGGACGTCACCACCCAGGCGCAGATCGTGCGCCAGATGATGGAGCTGCGGGACGAATACGGCACCAGCATCATCATCGTCACCCACGACCTGGGCGTCGCCACCTACATGGCCGATAAGGTCGTGGTCATGAAGGACGGGGAGATCGAGGAGCAGGGCGACCGCAGCTATATGCTGCATGAATCGACGAACGCATACACCAAGAAATTGCTGGACGCCGTGCCGTCCCTGGGAGGGAAACGCTATGTTTGACGAAAAGGACCTCGTTCTGGAAGCAAAGCACGTCACCCGGCGTTTTCCCGCCGCCGGAGGGCGGCAGCTGCTGGCCTGCAACGACGTCAACCTGAAAATGTACCGGGGGAAGACGCTGGGCCTGGTGGGCGAATCCGGCTGCGGCAAGAGTACCTTCATGCGCTTCCTTGTGGGCCTGGACACCCCCAGCGAGGGGGAGATCTGGTTCCGGGGCATGGACATCACCAAGCTGAAGGGCCGGGCGGCCTGGGAAAACCACCAGCATGTGCAGATGGTATTCCAGGACCCCTCCACCTCCTTCAATCCCAAGATGAAGATCCGGGACATCGTCTGCGAGCCCCTGCTGAACTTCAAACGCATCAGGCCCTCCGAGAAGGATAAAAAGGCGCGGGAGCTGCTGGAGATGGTGGAGCTGCCCGGCGATTTCGCCGACCGTTATCCCCACAACATGTCCGGCGGCCAGCGCCAGCGCGTGGCCATCGCCCGCGCCCTGGCCCTGGAGCCGGAGATCATCGTCATGGACGAGGCCACCAGCGCCCTGGACGTGAGCGTTCAGGAGACCATCATCCAGCTCATCACGAAGCTGCAGCGGGAGAAGGATATCACCATCGGCTTCATCTGCCACAACCTGGGCCTCATTCAGTCCTTCGGGCACCAGATCGCGGTCATGTATCTGGGTAATATCGTGGAGGTCATGCCCGGCGAGGGTATGGCGGAGACCTGCTGCCATCCCTATTCCAAAGCCCTGCTGGACGCCGTGTTTGACGTGAAGATGGATTTTTCCAAGAAGATCGAACCCATCAAGGGTGAAGCGCCCAGTCCGCTGGACGTTCCCGTGGGCTGCCCCTTCCAGGACCGCTGCCCCCGCTGCATGGCGGTCTGCCGGGAGACCCGGCCCACCCTCCGGGAGCTGGAGCCCGGGCACGAGGTGGCCTGTCACCTGTTTGCAAAGGAGGGAAGCGCATGAAAAAGCTGACGGCGGCCCTGCTGCTCCTTGCCCTGTGCCTGAGCCTGGCGGCCTGTACCGGCGGCGAAACTTCCGACGTGCCCAATAAGCCCGTGCCCACGGATTCGACCCTGCATAAGATCGGCGTCATCGTCTATAACACCGGCGACGAGGAGGTCATCGGCTTCCGTGAGTATCTCCAGGGCTATATCGAGTCCAATTTCGAAATGGTGCAGTTCCTTTATTCCGATTCCATCCAGAATGAGGAACAGGAGCTGGCCTTCATCCAGTCCGCCTGCGATCAGGGAGCGGAGGGCTTCCTGTCCTTCCTGTCTCAGGATCTGCGGGCAGAGGTGGCCCTGTGCGAGCAGAACAGCGCGTATTATCTCCTGGCCTCCGGCACGGTTGCCGACGAGGATTTCGACGCCGTGGCGGATAATCCCTGGTTCCTGGGCATGTTCGGCCCCGGCCAGCCTTTCGAATTCCAGGCCGGCGCGGATATGGCCCGCTATTTCCTGCGGGAAAAGACCGGCAGCCGGTATTTCATCCTCTCCGGCGGCGCAGCCATGGGGAATGAGATGCACTATCAGCGCACGCTGGGTATCCTGGATGCGCTCTCCAACGCCTATGGGGTGAATTTCGTGCAGAGCCGCCAGGAACTGGCAGGAACGGCGGAGCCCCTCACCCTGTCGCTGGATAAGCTCACCGTGACCATCTGCCCCGGCTATGTCAGCCGGGAGGAATACCTGGAAACGGCGAAGGAGACCTTTTTGGCCGGGACCTACGACGCGGTGCTTTCCGTGCTGCCCCCGGCGGATTTCGTCAGCGCCATCGGGAAGACCCCGCTCGGCGTGGTGGACAGCTACAACACCCGCAATCTCCAGCTCTCCACCGACGGTATGCTGAAGTTCGTGGTGGGGAAATACAGTTCCCTGGTGGGTCCCGCCTTCGCGCTGATGCTCAACGCCGTCACCGGCTACGCCGCCGATTTCCGGGATAAGGGCCGGGCCATTCAGGTCGTCCAGGGCTTCTGGACCTCCGACAGCCAGGAGGACTACGTTGAAAAGTATACCCTCTCCACCAGCGCGGCCATGAACGCCTACAATTTCGACGATCTGAGCCGGGTTGTCCGGATCTACAACCCGGACGCCAACCTGAACGAGCTCGTCGCCCTGGCGGAGGCCTGCTCCTATCGGGCCGTGCAGGCCCGCCGCGGCGCCTGAGCTGCTGCGATTGCAGGAAGTTAGCTGTTGACAACTTCGGAGACGTTCGCTAGAATACAAAGCAGGAACGAGAATAACGAAGGACGGGCAGCTTCCGGAGCGCCCGTTCGGAAAGGAAAAAAACGTGAAAAAGACCTACAAGATCGAAGTGGACTGCGCCAACTGCGCCAACAACATGGAGGATGCCGCAAAGAAGACCCCCGGCGTCAAGGACTGCACCGTCAGCTTTATGACCCTGAAGATGAAGGTGGAGTTCGACGAAGGCGCCGACGCGAACGCCGTCATGAAGCAGGTCTACGCCAACTGCAAAAAGGTGGAGGACGACTGCGAGATCTATCTCTGATCAAACGAAAGCCCGTGTCGCGGCTTTTGTTTGAGAAGGGGGTTCACACTCCGCTCCCCGCAGGCCCCTGAACGGGGCCCACAGTCCGCTCCGTGAGAGGTGTTCTGGGGCAGAAGTGGATTCCGCCCCGGAATGATTCCAACTCTCTTCGCGGCTTGCGAGCCGCGAACTCTGCGAGGCAGTATTCTAAGGAGCCGGTACAAGGAAGTGCCGGCTCCTCTTATGAGGGAACGCTATGAACAAAAAACAGAAGCGTCTGCTGTGGCGCATCATCATCGCGGCTGTCTTTTTCGTGCCGCTGTATCTGATCTCCGAGGAATTCGTCAAGGTCGATATGCCCGGCTGGGCGTTGATCATCCTCTTCCTGATCCCCTATCTGCTGGTGGGCTACGATATCCTGCGCAAGGCGTTCCTGGGCATCAAAAACGGCCAGGTCTTCGACGAGAACTTCCTTATGACGGTGGCTACCGTGGGCGCCATCGTCCTGGGGGAATACGGCGAGGGCGTGGCGGTCATGCTGCTCTACCAGGTGGGCGAGCTCTTCCAGAGCTACGCCGTGGGCAAAAGCCGCCGCAACATCACCGAGCTCATGGACATCCGCCCGGACTACGCGAACATCGAGGAGGACGGCGTTCTCACCCAGGTGGACCCGGACGAGGTGGAGATCGGCAGCATCATCGTGGTGCAGCCGGGGGAGAAGATCCCCTTGGACGGCGTCGTGGTGGAGGGTTCCTCCAGCCTGAATACCAGCGCCCTCACCGGCGAGAGCCTTCCCAGGAAGGTGGAGGTGGATTCCGACGTGCTCTCCGGCAGCATCAATATGTCCGGCGTGCTGAAGATCCGCACCACCACGGAGTTCGACGAATCCACCGCCTCCAAGATCCTGGATCTGGTGGAGAACGCGGCCTCCCGGAAATCCCAGTCCGAGAACTTCATTTCCAAATTCGCCCGCGTCTATACCCCCATCGTCTGTTTTGCGGCCCTGGCCCTGGCCATCCTGCCGCCGCTGTTCATCATGCTGACCCACGTGGGCATGGACCACTATGCTACCGTGGGGACCCTGTGGCGCGACTGGGTGCTGCGCGCCTGCACCTTCCTGGTCATCAGCTGCCCCTGCGCCGTGGTGATCAGCATCCCCCTGAGCTTCTTCGCGGGCCTGGGCGGCGCCAGCAATCAGGGCGTTCTGGTCAAGGGCTCCAACTATATGGAGACGCTTTCCCAGGTCAAGGTGATCGCCTTTGACAAGACCGGGACGATCACCAAGGGCAATTTCGCCGTGACCGCGGTGCATCGCAGCCCCATCGACGAAGCGAAGCTGCTGGAATACGCGGCCCACGTGGAGGGCTTCTCCTCCCACCCCATCGCCAGGAGCATACAGGATGCCTACGGCAAGCACATCGACCGCAGCCGCGTCACCGATATGGAGGAGATCAGCGGCCACGGCGTGGTGGCGAAGCTGGACGGGATCACCGTCGCCGTGGGCAACGACAAGCTGATGAACCGGCTGTCCGTCGCCTACGAGCCCTGCGACGAGCACGTGGGCACCGTGCTCCACGTCGCCGTGGACGGGGCCTACTGCGGCCACATCGTCATTTCCGACGAGATCAAGGAGAGCTCCAAGGCCGCCATGGAGGCCCTGAAGAAGGCCGGTGTGGAAAAGACCGTCATGCTCACCGGCGACGCGGAGAACGTGGCGAAGAAGGTGGCTGCCGAGGTGGGCCTCACCGACTACCGGGCTCAGCTGCTGCCTGCGGACAAGGTCTCCTGCGTGGAGGAACTGCTGAAGGAGTGCAGCGGGAATCAGCACCTCGCCTTCGTGGGCGACGGGATCAACGACGCGCCGGTGCTCTCCCGGGCCGACATCGGCATCGCCATGGGCGCCCTGGGCTCCGACGCGGCCATCGAAGCCGCGGACGTAGTGCTCATGGACGACGATCCCATGAAGATCTCCAAGGCCATCCGCATCTCCCGCAAATGCCTGGGCATCGTGAAGCAGAACATCGTTCTCGCCCTGGGTGTGAAGCTCATCTGCCTTCTGCTGGCCGCTCTGGGCATCGCCAACATGTGGGTCGCCATCATCGCGGATGTGGGCGTAATGATCGTGGCGGTGCTGAACGCAATCCGCTGCCTTTTTGTGAAGGATCTGTGAGCCGATCCCGCACGATCGCCAACCACGATCGCCAACGAGGCCCCGGCGTTCTGCGTGAACGCCGGGGCTCAGACTGTCAAAAAAGTACCATAACGACGTTCCGACAAGCATGGGGGATCCGTGAAGGGGGACGGGAGTCCCCCTTCACGTTAAATCCATGCAAAATCAGAAAACATTTCTGATTTTGCGGCTCAGCGTGTCGACACTTTGTCGACACGCTGGGCCCCGGCGTTCTGCGTGAACGCCGGGGCTAAAACTATATCACTGCGTCATTCGGAAGGTCTCGCGGCCCAGCCCGTCCCGAACGGAAACGACGAAGGCGCTGCTGCCCAGGTCCGCCTCCAGCGTTGCCGTTCCGTCGGCATTCGCCCAACTGACGGCGATGCGCGGCCCCTCTGTTTCAAAGGAGATGCGAGCGTCCTCCCGGAACACGGGGCAGGCGCTTCGAAGCCGCAGGAGCTCCAGCTGCCGCCGGACGACGCTTTTTGCCAGGGCGGCCTCCGCCTCAGGCAGGGAGTAGTTCGTGCGGTTGATCTCCTTATGCCCGCCGACGCCCGCCCGGCGCATGGCTTCATGGTCGTTGCGCCCGGCAAAGAGATCCAGATACCAGACCTGGGGCTTTCCCGGCATGAAAAGCTGGATCGCCCGGGCCAGCAGGAGTCTGCGCTCGTCCTCTCCCAGGGCGCTGAAATAGGTGGCGTTCACCTGATAATAGGCGTTCTTCGCCCCGTGCAGATCCTTCACGAAGCCGCCCCGTGCCACCACCGTGTCGATGAGGCGGAGGATGTCCGCCTCCGGCAGGAGGCCCCGGAGATCCAGCAGGGGGATACCGTCGTGGCAGCCCAGCATGTTCACCGCAGAGATGCCCTTTTCCGTAAGTTCCCGGCACCAGCGAGCCAGGTATTCGCCGCTTTTCCGCTCGAAGGCGTCGATCAGCAGGCCGGGAAGGAAGAAGTCGTAGACGGGATAGCCCTTTTCCGCCAGCAGGGCATAGGTGCCCTCGGCATAGGCCGCGTGGATCTCCGGCAGAAGGGTAAGCCCAAGAGGAGAGGCCATGGCATCCACCCGGGCCAGCAGGTCCCAGGTCTCCGGCTCGTTCAGGAAATTGCGGCGGCCCGGCTCCTTGGAAGCGTAGGCGAAGGCGTCCAGCCGCACGATGGAGGCGCCGTAGTCCGCCAGCTTTTTCAGCGTGTCCCGATAATACCGCAGCACCCGGGGGGACTTCACGTTGAGGTCCATCTGTCCCAGGTAGCCCCGGTGAGCCTCCAGCCATTCCGCCACCGCCGCCCTGTGCCTGTTCAGAGGCCCGAAGTCCAGCTCGGCGGGCTTCCGTCCCTGCCTCAGCTGCTCCCGGCAGGCGTCGGAGATGGCGCAGGCCGCGCCGTACTGCAGGCGCAGCTCCTTCACCAGGGTCAGAGGAGAGGGCACCTCATACCGCACCTCCTGATAAAAGGTGTTCCAATAGGGGCGCTCCTGACCGTCGGGGAAGCGGACCATCAACAGCGGCAGTCCCGCCTTGCGGAAGAACATGTCCCGGATCAGGGCCTCGTCCGGCTGACGGTAACCCTCCGCCGTCATTTCCCCCCGGCCCTCCCAGAAGCGGTTCCAGTCGATGAAAAAGTCCCGGTATTCCGAAGCGTCGCCCTTCTCCAGCAGGTCCTGAAACTGGGGAGAGAGGACGGAGATGTGGTTCAGGAGAAAATCCAATTTCAGATCGATCCCCAGCTCCCGCAGCGCCCGGATGTCTCCGGGATCGGCCAGGGTCTCGCTGAGCTCGTAGTCGATGACGGAGAAGCCCCGGTCCAGATCCGTGTTGAAAAGACTGGGGAGCACGTATATGGAGCGGAAGGCGCCGGAAAGCTCCGGCTTCCGCAGGAGAAATACCGCGTCCGAGAGCCGCCCGCCCACGCTGTCGGGGTAGAGATTCAGCATGGGACCGATATTCCATCTGTGCCCGGCCATCAAGCGTTTCCTCCCTTCACCTGCCCGGCGGTGATGAAGTCTCCCGCCTTGGAGAGGATCAGGGCCGCCTTCGGCGCGGCCCGCAGGAGTTCCTCCTGCTCGATCTCCAGCACCATGGTGGTGAAGGCACTGTCCGTCTTCCCGTCCCTGGCACGGCTGCGCCGGTGCTCCCGGGTCTCCTCCGGGGTGCTGTTGAGCAGGATGAAGAGATCCACGCCCGACAGCGCCGGATTGCCCCCGTGGGTCCACTCCAGCAGCAGCACGTCCGTCTCCCGGAAATCCACGGCGGAATACCAGCGGGCGTCCTCCGTGCGGCCCATGCGCTTGAGCCAGACTGGGCTGTCCCCCCGGCGGAAGGCGGCGAGGATGCCGTTCAGCTCTTCGTAATCCTGCTCCAGATCGGTGCCGAGATAGGCGCGCAGCGCATCCCGTCCGCCGGCCTGATAGACGGCGAGCCAGGGCTTCCCCCCGGTCTCCGTCGGCTCGGCGTCCAGCCCCTCCGGCCAGAGCGCGTCCAGCCTGGCCTGCACGTCTTCACTGTACAGACCCGCCCGCAGCAGGCCCTGCAGGCCGCCCACCCGGAAGACCCGCAGCCGCTCCGCGTCGTTATACAGGGGGATGCGCCGGGGATAGTTGTCCCCGGAAAGGACGTAGCTCCCGAGGCCCGCCTGTCGGAGATACCAGCTCAGCAGAGAGGCGATCTCGCTTTTTCCCACGCCGGAGCCGCCGAAGACGGAGACCACCGCCTTTTCCCCGGCGCAGTCCCGCAGTGCTTCGATCAGCCGGGGAAAGAGAAGTGACGCCTTGCGCACGTGCTCTTCGCCGATGCGTATCTTATCCCCCGGCATGTCCCCGCCGGGCAGATCCTCCGGCAGGGGAGGGGGCGTCCAGCCCGCCGCGGAGGGCAGGCGCGCCGAAAGGGGGAGCTTTTCGCTCATGGACAATGCCTCCTTCACGATGTGCTTTTGAAACAAGTATACCCCGGGCCGCCCGTGAAAACAAGCGGGCGGAAAAACGGAACCGGCAGATCACGGGGATCCGCCGGTTCCGGGTGAAAACCGATATTCAGGCGTTCAGAGCTTCGATGATGGCGGGGAGCTTGGCGTCCACCTCGTCGTTGGCCAGCTGGCAGGTGCCGGCGTTCCGGTGTCCGCCGCCGCCGTACTCCAGGCAGATGGCGCCGATATCCGCCTCGGAGGTCTTGTTGACGATGGATTTGCCGATCATCACGGCGGTGTTCTGCTTCTGGAAGCCCCAGGTCACGTGGATGGAGACGGCCGCCTCGGGATAGAGAGCGTAGATCATGAAGCGGTTGCCTGCGTGGATGACCTCTTCGTTCCTGAGGTCCAGCACGACCACCTTGTCATGGAGGACCGCGACGCGCCGGAGCTGCGCCACGAATTGCTCCGTCTGCTCGAAATACAGGTCGACCCGCTCCTTCACATCGGGCAGCTGAAGGATCTCGTCGATGGTGTGGCTTCGGCAGCAGTCGATGAGCTGCATCATAAGATCGTAGTTGGAGATGCGGAAATTGCGGAAGCGGCCCAGGCCGGTGCGGGGATCCATCAGGTAGTGGAGCAGCACCCAGCCCTTGGGGTCCAGGATCTCGTCCATGGTGAAATCGGCGCTGTCGCCCTTGTCCACCGCCGTCAGCAGATCCTCGCTGACGTCGGGCATGGCGGCCTTCCCGCCGTAGTAATCGTACACGACCCTGGCTGCGCTGCGGGCCTTGGGATCGATGATCAGCTTGCCGCCGGTCTCCTTCGCCTTCAGCCGGTCCACCTCCGACTCATGGTGGTCGAAGGCGATGCCCACCCGGGGATCGTAGGGCAGGTTGGTGGTGATATCGTTTTCGCTCAGGTCGATCTTCCCGTCCTGCACGTCCTTGGGATGCACGAACTTGATGTCTTCGATAAGGCCCAGTTCCCGGAGCATCAGGGCGCAGGCAAGCCCGTCGAAGTCGCTTCTGGTCACAAGGCGCATTTTCTTCTGATCCATAGTGTACCTCCAAGCTGAAAAATCATATTTAATATCCGAATTATAGCACAGGCACTGTCGGCTTTCAATAAGCGAGGGGGACTCTTTTCGCGTTTTTTCCCCGGCGGCGGTTTTGGATTGACAAGCGGGGCGGGGAAAAATACAATAGAAGAAAACGGGACCGAAGGAGGAGCGGGGATGGACGCAAAGGAGTTTTACCGGCAGCTTGACGCGCTTTACCGGGCGGAGGATATCGCCGGCGCCTATGATTTTCTCTGCGCGCAGAAGCAGGCGGCCCGGGACCGGGGGGACGACGCCCTGTCCCTCACCGTCGCAAACGCGCTGCTGGGCCACTGCCGTGAGCACTGTCTTTTCGATGAGATCGACGGCCATTTCCGGGAAGCCCTGCGCTGCATCGCTTCTCTTGGCCTGGAGGGCACCATGGAGGAAGCGCTGACCCTGCTCAACGCGGCCACCGACTACTGCGTCATGGGCAGGGAGGAGGAATCCGAGGAGCTCTACCGCAGGGCCGAGGCGCTTCACCGGGAACTGCTGCCCCCGGGAGACCCGAGGCTCGCCGCGGTCTTCAATAACCACGGCCTTCTGTACCGGGCCCAGGGAAAGCGGGAGAAGGCGGCCGCCGCCTTCCGTCAGGCACTGGATATCCTCCTTGCCGGGAACGGGGCGGCGGGGGAAGCGGCCTCCTCCCGCCTGAATCTTGCCTCCGTGTGCGACGATCTGGAGACCGCGGAGAAGCTCGCCGCCGAGGCTTCCGCCTACTATGCCACCGAGGCGGGCAGCACGGACAATCATCGCTTCACCGCCCGGGCCCTGGAGGCGGAGCTCAGCTTCCGCCGGGGCGACTACGGGGAAGCCGGCCGCCGCTTTGAAAAGACTGCGGAGGAGTGGGAGGCATACGGCGGCGCAAGGCAGCGCAAGGCCGTGCTTCTCCGGAACGCGCTTCTGTGCTATGAAAAGGCGGGGCAGGAGGAGGCCGCAGGGCGACTGCGCGCCCAACTCGCGGAGGCGGAGGAATGAAGGGACTGGAGCTGGCCCGGGAGCTGTATGAGACCGTCTTCCGCCGGGTGCTGGCCGAAGAATTCCCGGAATACGAAAAGCGCATCGCCGTGGGCCTGGCCGGGCCCGGCTCCGAGTGCTTCGGCTTCGACGACGAGATCTCCCGGGACCACGATTTCGGGCCCCGGCTCTGCCTCTGGATCCCCGACGAGGACGTGTGGTCCGTGGGCGGGCGTCTCCAGGCCCGCTATCGGCAGCTGACCGACGGGCTGGCGGACATCAGCCCCCAGGCGGAGGACCGCAGCGGCGTGATCGCGGTCTCCGCGTTCTACCGCCGCTTCACCGGCTGCCCCGGCGCGCCGGAGGAGCCTTTGCAGTGGCTCCGCATCTCCGATCCGTACCTGGCCACCGCCGTGAACGGGGAGGTGTTCCGGGACGAGCTGGGGGAGTTTACCGCCGTCCGGGAGACGCTGCTGCGGGGCTATCCCGCGGACGTGCGCCGCAAAAAGCTGGCCGCCCGCCTTTACGCCATGGGCCAGGCCGGACAATACAATCTCCCGCGCAGCATCGCAAGGGAGGATACGGTGGCGGTTTTCCTGGCGCTGAACGAGTTTATCCGGGCTTCCCTTTATGCGGCATATATCCTCAACGGGCGGTACGCTCCGTTCTACAAATGGCTCTACCGCGGCGCAAAGGCGCTGCCCCGGCTGCGGGAGACGGTCGCTCTCGTCGGCGCTCTGCCCGGTACCCGGATGAAGGATATGGCGGAGCGGGTGGAGGAGATCTGCCTCGCCGTGCTGCGGGAGCTGCAGCTCCAGGGACTGACGGATTCGGATTCGGATTTTCTGGTGGATCAGGCCTTCGCGGTGGCTGCAGGCATCCGGAACGAGCAGCTGGCCGGCCTGGATATCACCATCGGTTGAGAGGGAGGAAAGCATCATGGAAAAAGAAAAGATCGTCGAGGAACTCATCGAGCTGGAATGGCCCATGTTTCGGGAGGTAAACGGGGACACCCGGGCCGACTGTCAGGAGGACCGGCCCATGTTCGTGAATATGCGGGGGGCGCAGTTCTCCGTCTGGAGCGAAGAAACCCTCCTGTCCTACAGGGAGGATCTGCTGGCCGCCGGGCGGGAGGGGCGCAACCTCCTGCGGGACAAATACATCCACATGATGTCCAGCACGGACCCGGTGGGCTACGCCGTTTTCCGGGAGGAACTGCCCCCGGTGAGCGAGGAAAAGGAGCGGCTCGTCGAGGCCATCTGGCAGATTATGCTGCGGCAGACGGTGGAGCTTCGGAACCGCTATCCAGCCGTGGGGAAGATGGGACGGCCCCTGCGCTCTTCCGACGAGCAGAGCGGCTATGCCTCTGTGGAGACCTATGAAAAGGGCGAGCTGCTGACCTATTCGGAAAAGACCCTGGCGGCCCTGCTGAAGGCCGTGGAGGCGGCGGACGCCGCCGGGATCTCCTTCGCCGGGAAGATCCAGGAAAACGGTATCCTCAGTCTGGGCTACGCCTCTATGGAGGAGGCGGAGGCGGACGCCCGCAGCCGCGGACTTTGACCTTCGAAAAACAGAATAAGACCGCCGTACGCTCCAGGAAACCGGAGCGCACGGCGGTCTTTTGCGTCAGGAAGCTCAGCCGCCCAGATCGATGGTCAGGGGGCCGGCGTAGAAGATCTCCTCATAGGTCTCGTCGTCCGAGACGGAGAGGGATATCTCGATGGACTGGACCTCCTCGATGCCCAGCTCCGTGAGGTTGGAATCGGAAATGCTGATATAGTCCACGGCCTTTTTCCCCGGCAGGACCGAGCAGTAGAACCAGGGCTCGTAGTCTATGCCGTTGATGGTCATGTGATCGCAGTCTAGGTTGACGGCGGTGCTGCGCTCGTTTTCCACCATCAGGCGCAGCTCGCGGCTTTCCCAGAAGCTGTCCTCCACGAGGCCCAGGCAGGTGATGCGCACGCCGGCCTTCTCATACAGGAGCTTGCCCTCAGGAGCCTCTCCCAGGTCCCCGCCGTAGCTGTCGGTGTACAGCGTCTGAAGACCGCTGTCGCCCAGCTGCTCGTAGGTTTCGCTGTCGAAGGCGGTGAAGCGGACGTCGATCTTGCCGATGGCCTTGATACCCGCGGCCTCCAGCTCGCTTTCGGAAAGGGACACGCTCTCCGTCACGCTGCCGCCCGGCTCCACCTCGGAGTACATGAACCCGGTGATGCAGTAATCGTTGACGACCAGGTCTGCGCAGCTGACGAAGACGGTGAACTCTGTGCCGTTTTCCACCTGCACGCTCAGGGCGGGACCCCAGAAGGAATCCTCCTCAAAGCCCAGCACGGTGACGCTGACGCCGTTCTCCTCCAGGACCTTCGCCGCTTCCATCTCCGGCAGGGGGAATTCGCTCCCGCCGCTCCATTCATAATCGCCGCCGTCGTCGTCCGACAGGCCGCCGAACATCTCCATCCATTCGCTGTAGGTGACGCTGTCGACGACGTCGCCCGTGAGGTAGTCCACGAAACGCACCTCGCAGTCCGGCGTCTGGATGCCGGAGTAGGCCTGGTAGCTGGCGCCGTAGATCGACAGGCTCAGGGCGTAGAAGGCGTCGAAGGAGTCGTACAGCTCCGTGTCGATGTAAACGTCAAAGGCGGTGTAGTCATCTTTAGCCTCGATGCGCCGGAAGGAAGGCACGGCGTCCTCGCCCTCGGTCATCTCAAACAGGGCCTCGTCCATCGCGTCGGAAAAATCCTTCAGCAGCTGTTCCTGGCGCTCCTTGGTCATGGTATAGGTGAGGGTGCCGTCCTCGTTCAGGACCGCGTCGGCAAAGCCCTCCTCAAGGGCCTCCGCCCGCAGTTCCTCTTCAGTGGCTTCGGTGTCGAAAAACTCGCCGGTTAGGGTGATGCTCACCATCTCGCCGCTGCCGCCGGAGGGCGCGGGTGTCTTCGTGGGCGCGGGGGTTTCCGTCGCTGCGGGAGCCTGGGTGGGCGCGGTGGTTTCCGTCGCCGCGGGGGCCTGGGTGGCGGGCGCTCCCGTGGCCGCCGGCGTGCCGGAGGAAGCCGGGGCTTCAAAGAAGCTGTGAAGCACCGTGTTGCCCTTGGAATATCTTGAGACTTCGACATTTGCCTTCCACATGTATTCCGGATAAGTGGAACCGTCACCGTACCAGTAAATGTC
>JAFXUU010000116.1 GCA_017524845.1 Oscillospiraceae bacterium | reverse complement strand
GAGGTCCCCTAAAGTTGCGGGCATGAAAAAAGCCTTGAAACACAAGTGTTTCAAGGCTTCGTGTGGTGGAGATAAGCGGGATCGAACCGCTGACCTCTTGAATGCCATTCAAGCGCTCTCCCAGCTGAGCTATACCCCCATATTCACTTCGCCGCAACGCTCTTCCTCAGCGGCGAGATGAATGATACCACCCCCGCGCGGGAAAGTCAAGCCAAAAAGACGAAAAAAACGAAAAAAGTTTCCGCCGCCTCAGACGGGCTTACCCTGCTGGCGGCACCATATGCGCATGACCAGGCGATGGAGGAGCAGCTTCACCAGCAGCACCTGAGCGCGCACCGGCAGTCCGCATACGGAGACGTCCTTTCCCCGCCGCAGGTCCTTCAGCGCCCGGCGCACCACGTCCCCGGCCTCATAATACCGATTATAGTAGGTTATGACATTGGGATCCGTCACGGCGGTATCGAAAAACTCCGTTCGTACCCAGCCGGGACAGACGGCCATGACCCGGATGCCCCTCGGCTTCAGCTCTGCGCCCAGGGCGCGGCTGAAGCTGAGCACGAAGGCCTTGCTGGCTCCGTAGACGTTGATATAGGGCACCGGCTGGAAAGAGGAGAGGGAACCCATATTGACGATGCGGCTGCCCCGGGTCATATAGGGCAGGGCGAGATAGCAGAGGGCCACCGTCGCCTTGTCGTTCAGGTCGATCATCCGCAGCTGGGTTTCCAGCGGCGCGTCCGCAAAGGCCCGGAAGACTCCGAAGCCCCCGGCGTTGACCAGCACGGAGAGCTCCGGCTTCTCCCGCGCAAAGAGGGCGGACAGCGCCTCGAAGGCGGAAGGGTCCGTCAGATCCGTCGGCAGCGGCCGCAGGGGAGCGCGTACTTCGCCCCGCAGGGCTTCCAGCCGCTCCGCACGCCGGGCGACGACCCACAGCTCGTCGAATCGTTCCGCCCTGTCCAGCTGCAGGACGAATTCCCGGCCCATGCCGGAGGAAGCGCCGGTGATGAGGGCGATCTTCATCTTTCCCTCCTTTACAGCAGGGCGAAGCTGTCCTTCAGAGCGGGGTAGAGAGCGCGGAAGGCGCGGTACCGCCCGTCATAGAGGTCCGTGAGTCCCGCCTCCGGACGGGTGATCTCCGCGGGAGCGCCCGTCAGCTCAGCTGCGGCGGAGGATACGTCAGGGAAACGGCCGCAGCCCACGGCGGCCAGGATCGCAGCGCCCAGGCCGGGCCCCTGCTCCGTTTCCGGGAGGGCCAGCTCCAGATGCAGGACGTTCGCCAGGATGCGCCGCCATAACGGGCTTTTCGCGCCGCCGCCGGTCAGCCCGGAGGCGGTTACCGTCATCCCCGCGGCGCGGGCGATCTCCAGACCGTCCCGCAGGCCGAAGGCCACGCCCTCCAGCACTGCCTGGGTCAGGTCGGCCCGGCTGCTGTCCATGCGCATCCCGGAAAAGACCCCGGCAGCCAGGGCATCGTTGTGAGGGGTGCGCTCGCCCATGAGGTAGGGGAGGAAGAAGACCCGGTTTTTCCCCAGCTTTTCCGGATCGATCTCCGCCTGCAGGGCAGAGAGCTCTTCGCCGCAGAGGCTGCCCCACCAACTGAGACAGCTGGCGGCGCTCAGCTCGCAGCCCAGGAGATGCCAGCCGCCGTCGGCGTGACAGAAGGCGTGGAGCGCGTGGTTTGCGGGGGAGACGTAGCGGTCGTCCGAGAGGAAGAGGGTGCCGGAGGTGCCCACGGACACGTTGCAGCGGCCCCGGCCCACCGTGCCCGTACCGACGGCGGCGGCGGCGTTGTCGCCCGCGCCGGCAACGACGAGAGTATCCCCGGGCAGCCCCAGCTCCGAAGCGACCTCCGGCAGCAGCCTGCCCACCGGCGCGCTGCTTTCGAAGACTTCGCCCATCTGCCCCGGCCGCAGGGAGCACAGCTCCAGCATTTCCCCGGACCAGCGGCGCTTTGCCACGTCGAAGAGCAGGGTGCCGGAAGCGTCGCTGCAGTCGGCGGCATGGACTCCCGTCAGCCGATAGACGAGGTAATCCTTGGGGAGCATGATCTTTTCGATCTGCCGGAACAGCTCCGGCTCGTGGATCTTCATCCACAGGAGCTTCGGCGCGGTAAAGCCCGCAAAGGCGATGTTGCCTGTGTGCTCGGCCAAAAAGCCTTCGCCGATCTCCTCGTTGAGCCAATGGGTCTCCTCCTCCGTGCGCCCGTCGTTCCACAGAATGGCGGGGCGGAGGACCCTGCCGCCGCCGTCCAGGGCCACGAGGCCGTGCATCTGCCCGGCGATGCCGACGCCTCTCACTTCGCTGCGTTCGATTTCTCCGGTGAGCTCCCGGATGCCCTCAAAAGCGGCCCGCACCCATTCCGCCGGGTCCTGCTCCGACCAGCCGGGCCGGGGCATGGACAGGGGATAGGAGCGGCTGACGATCTTCCGAATGCCCCCGGTCTCATCCATAAGGAGCAGCTTCGTCGCGCTGGTGCCCAAATCGACGCCGATAAAGTACATTGCAAGGCCTCCCAAACCGTTTTTTATTCAGTATAGCATATCCTGCCGCGGTACACCACCGGCAAAATAAAAACCGCCTGCCGGACGGGATGGGTCCGGCAGGCGGGGTATGCGCGCGTCAGCTCAGGGCCGCGGTGATGAGGGCCATCTTGTAGACCTCTTCCGCGTTGCAGCCGCGGCTCAGGTCGTTGATGGGGGCGTTGAGGCCCAGCAGGATGGGGCCGTAGGCGTTGAAGCCGCCCAGGCGGGCTGCGATCTTGTAGCCGATGTTCCCGGCGTTCACGTCCGGGAAAATGAAGGTGTTGGCGTAGCCGGCGACGGGGGAGCCGGGGAACTTCCTCTGGCCGACCTCGGGAGACACGGCGGCGTCGAACTGCATCTCGCCGTCCACCGGCGTGTCGGGCATGGCTGCCTTCGTCTTCGCCACGGCGTTCTGCATCATGGTGACGGTGTCGTCCTTGGCGCTGCCCTTGGTGGAGAAGCTGAGGAAGGCGACCTTGGGATCGATGCCGAAGGCCCTGGCGCACTTCGTGGTCTCCACGGCGATCTCCACCAGGTTGTCCTCGGTGGGATGGATGTTGATGGCGCAGTCGCCGAAGGCGATGCGCTCGTCCTCCGTCTCGCCCCGGGTGAGGATGAAGCAGGAGGAAACGATGGTGTTGCCGGGCTTCGTCTTGATGAGCTGCAGCGCGGGGCGCACCGTATCGGCGGTGGAGTAGGTGGCGCCGCCCAGCAGACAGTCGGCCTCGCCCATCTTCACCAGCATGGTACCTAAATAGTTGGATTTCTGCAGGGCCTCCCGGCACTGCTCGGTGGTCATCTTGCCCTTGCGGAGCTCCACCATCCTGTCCACCATGGCGTCCATTCCGGGGTAAGCGGCGGGGTCGATGATCCGCGCGCCGGTGATATCGTAGCCGCCCTTTTCGGCAGCCGCCCGAATACCGTCGGCCGGTCCCACCAGGACGACGCCCAGAAAGCCGCCCTTCAGGAGCTTCTCCGCCGCGTCCAGGATGCGGGCATCCTCGCCTTCGGTGAATACGATCGTGCGATGATTTGCCTTCAGCGTTTCGATGAGTTTCTCGAACATGTTCCGTCCTCCGTTTCCACAGGCGCGGAAGCGCCTGTTCAAATAGCTGTATTCTATACCCCGTCTCCGGAATGTACAAGTCTTTTCCCGGGATTTGCCCGTCTTTTTGTACGCTGCGGAGCGGATTCCTGTTGCCAAAAGACTGCGGGATGGTGTAAACTGAATAGAAGATACCTGGGAGACGGATGCCGCTTTCGGCGGCCCGGCAGATGAAACAGCGGATAAAAAGGGAGGCGTCGGCATTTGAATTATCTGGACTATCATTATCGCATTCTCATCGACGGGAAGCTCTGCGACCCGGTGAAGGGCGGGACCATGGACGTGGTGAACCCCGCCAACGGAGAGATCGTGGCCAAAGCGCCGCGCTGCACGGCGGAGGACGTGGACCTGGCGGCCAGGGCCGCCCAGAAGGCCCGCAAGGCCTGGAAAAACACCTATATCGGCGACCGGGCGAATTATCTGATGAAGCTGGCGGAGCTCATCCGCCGGGATCAGGATCTGCTGATCCCCATGGAGACCGCACAGTACGGCGGCCCCATCAGCAAGACCAGCCGCTTCGATATCCCCTCCGCGGCCGGGGAACTGGAGTTCATGGCCGGCATCGGCCGGGCCGTCACCGGCACCACCATCACGGCCAATCCCTCCGCCCGGGTCATGACCGTGCTGGAGCCCTACGGCGTGGTGGGTCTCATCACCCCCTGGAATTTCCCCCTGGTCACCGCCGTCAGCAAGCTGGGCCCCGCCCTGATCACCGGCAACTGCTGCATCCTGAAGCCCGCCTCCTGCGCGCCGCTGACGGTGCTGAAGCTGGCGGAATACTGCGTGGAGGCCGGCATCCCCGCCGGCGTCGTGAACATCGTTACCGGTCCGGGCAGCGAGGTGGGGGAGGCCATCGTCACCCATCCTCTGGTGCGGAAGACCAATTTCACCGGCGACAGCCGGGTGGGGAAGCGGATCATGGAGCTCTCTGCGCCCATGGTGCGCCCCGTGGCCTCGGAGCTGGGGGGCAAAAACGCCATGATCGTGCTGGACGACGCGGAGCTGGACGCCGTGGTGGAGACCGCCACCTACTCCGCCTTCTTCAACAGCGGGCAGAACTGCGGCAGTCCCAGCCGTTTCTACGTGCAGGAGGGCATCTACGACGAGTTCGTCAAGCGCTTCGTGGCCGCCGCCTCCAAGATCACCGTGGGCGACCCCATGAAGCCCGAGACCATGATGGGGCCCCTGGCCTACATGGGCTGCCGGGACGTGGCGGAGAAATATATCGCGTCGGCGAAGGCCGCGGGCTTCAAATGCCTCCTGGGCGGCGAGCGGCCGGACACCCCCGAGACGAAAAACGGAGCCTTCGTCATGCCCACCATCTTCGAGGTCACGGACAACAAGCATGAATTCATGCAGGACGAGATCTTCGCCCCCGTGGTGGGCGTCATGAAGGTGAAGACCGCGGAGGAAGCGGTGGAGCTCGTGAACGACAGCCGCTACGGTCTCTGCGCTTCCGTCTGGACGCGGGATTTCCGAAAGGGCCTGCTGATGATCGAAGACATCGAGACCGGCACCGCCTGGATCAACCAGCACCTGGAGATCGTGCCCGAGACCCCCTGGGGCGGATGCAAGGAATCCGGCTGGACCAAGGAGAACTCCGTGCTGGCCCTCAGCGAATACACCTATCATCATCATATCTGGGTCAGTCTCAGCGAGAAGCCCCATACCTTCTGGGAAAGCATGATCAAGCTGGACTGAAGCGAGAAAGGAAAGAACCATGCCCGACATCAAATCCTATCAGATGCTGATCGGCGGCCGCTGGGTGGACGCCGAATCCGGAGAGACCTTCGTTACCGTGAACCCCGCCACCCAGGAACCCCTGGCCCGGGTGCCCAAGGCCGGGGACGCGGACGTGGACAAGGCCGTGAAGGCCGCGAGAAAGGCGTTTCCCGCCTGGAAGGCCCTGACTCAGGCCCAGCGCAACGAATATATGTACCGGATCGCGGCCGCCATCCGGGAGAACGCGAAGGAGCTCGCCACCTGCGAAGCCCTGGAGCACGGCACACCTTATAACGACGCCTTCGGCGTCTGCATGGGGGCCGCCGGCAAGTTCGAATATGCCGCCAACATTGCCCTGGCCCTCATGGGCATCCAGATTCCCATGGAGGCCGGACAGCTGAGCTACTTCAAGCGGGGCCCCCTGGGCGTCGCCGCTCTGGTGATCCCCTGGAATTTCCCCATCATCATGCTGGCCGTCAAGGCCTCCGCCGCCCTGGCCGTGGGCAACACCTGCGTGATCAAGCCGCCCTCCGTCAATTCCATGACGGATCTGGTCTTTGCCCGGGTGATCCAGTCCGCCGGTCTGCCGGACGGGGTCGTGAACGTCATCACCGGCAGCGGCGAGACCACCGGCATGAGTCTCTGCAGCCACCCCGACGTGGACGTGATCGGCTTTACCGGCTCCAGCGAGACGGGGCAGAACGTGCTGCGCTACGCGGCTGCCACGGTGAAGAAATGCGTCATGGAGCTTGGTGGCAACAACCCCGTGCTGGTCTATCCGGACGCGGATCTGGACGCGCTGGTGGGCGTGCTGGGTTTCCGGCAGTTCAACAACTGCGGTCAGCACTGCTCCGGCCCGGGCCGCTACTACGTGCATGAAAAGGTCTACGACGCCTTCCTGCGGAAGCTGGCCGCCTTTGCCGATTCCATCCAGGTGGGCGACCCGCTGGCCGAAGGCACCTTCATGGGCCCTGTGGTCTCCAAGGCTCAGCAGAAGAAGATCGAGGACTACGTCGCCGGGGCCGTGGCCGAGGGCGCGAGGGTGTATTACACCCGGGAAAAGACCCCCGAGCAGGAGAAGGGCTCTTACGTCATGCCCACCATCGTTTCCGACTGCACCCATGATATGCGCATCGCCCGGGAGGAGGTCTTCGGTCCCGTGGCGGTGGTCATCAAGTGGAAGGACGGGGACGATCTCATCGGCATGGCCAACGACTCCGAATATGGCCTCTGCGCCCACGTCTGGACGAAGAACCTCCAGCTGGCCCTGCAGCTGGCGGACGAGCTGAACGTCGGCAACGTGTTCATCAACTGCCAGACCCTCACCGAGGAGCAGTCCTGGGGCACCAACGTGAAGGCCAGCGGCCTGGGCCGGGAAGGCGGCGTGGAGGGCCTCAAGGAGTTTACCGATCTCAAGGAGATCACCGTGGATTACAAAGCTTTCTGATTGAAAAAGAAAACTGCATCTGCGGCGGAGTCTCCCCGGGAGACGCCGCCGCAGAAAAGCAGAAACGAGGAGGGCGTGTCATGAGCAGCTTCATCGTCTGTACGGATTCCGGCTGTGATCTGAGCATCCATGTCCTGGAGGAACACAGCATCGTTCCCATCCGCCTGAAATACGAGATCGACGGGCAGGTCTATCAGGATACCATGCTGCCGGAGGACTGCCATCTCTTCTATGAAAAGATGCGCGCCGGGGCGGTGCCCAAGACCAGCCAGCTGAACATCGTGGATTTCATGGATTTCTGGCGGCCCCTGCTGGCGGAGAAGAAACCCATCGTCCACATTTCTCTGGGCTCCGGCGTCTCCGGCACCTGGCGCAACGGCTGTCTGGCCGCGGAGGAGCTGAAGCAGGAATTTCCCGACGCAGAGATCCACATGGTGGACAGCACCCTGTGCAGCGTGGGATACGGCATGCTGGCCCTGAAGGCCGCCGAGCTGCGGGACGGCGGCGCGACCGCCGCCGAGTGCGCCGCCTGGCTGGAGGCCAACAAGGCCGCCGTCAACACCTGGTACACCACCGACGAGCTGAAATACCTCTACCGCAGCGGCCGCGTCAGCCGGGCGGGGATGATCGTGGGCACCGCCCTGAGCATCTGCCCCATCCTGAACCTGGACAGGGAAGGGCACCTGCTGGTGCAGGAGAAGGTTCGCGGCCTGAAGAAGACCGTACACCGCATCCACGAGATCGTGGGGGCCCGGGTGCTGAACGCCGGGGAACAGACGGCCTGGATCTGCCATTCCGATATCCCGGAGCAGGCCCGGGAGTTCGGTGAGGGGCTGAAGGCGGAGTTCGGCTTCGGGGAAATGCGTTATACGAATATCGGACCCACCATAGGCTCCAACTGCGGCCCCGGCCTCATGGCCGTGTTCTTCTGGGGACGCGATCGGGACATGACGGGGTATCGCGGCGAATAGAAGGCGGTATATTTTGGCTCTGAACAAATCTCACGAGATCGATATGACCTTCGGGCGGCTCCTGCCCAAGCTGCTGGGCTTCGCGGTGCCGGTGCTGCTCTCCGGCGTGCTGCAGCTGGCCTTCAACGCGGCGGATCTGATCGTTGTGGGCCGCTTCTGCGGGGAAAACGCCCTGGCGGCCGTGGGCAGCAATATGGCCCTCGTCTCCCTGCTGGTGAACGTGCTCATGGGCATGGGCACCGGCTCCAGCGTCCTGGCCGCGCGGTATTTCGGGGCGAAGGACGAGCGGCAGATGCGCGACACGGTGGAGACCACGGTGATCGTGGCCGCCGTGGGCGGCGTGGCCTTCGCCCTCCTGGGCTTCTTTCTCTCCGGTCCGCTCCTGGTGCTGATGGATACGCCGGAGGAGGTCCTGCCCCTGGCGACGCTCTATCTGCGCATTTATTTCTGCGGCCTCCCTGTGATGGCCCTGTATAATTTCTGCTCCGCGATCCTCCGCAGCGTGGGGGACACCCGGCGGCCGCTGTACTACATGGCCATCGCCGGCGTGCTCAACGTGGCGCTGAACGTATTTTTCGTGGTGGTCGTGCGCCTGAGCGTGGCTGGCGTCGCCATCGCCACCGTGGCCAGCCAATGCGTGTCCTGCTTCCTGGTGCTGCGCTGCCTCCGCCGGAGCGACGGCATCTACCGTCTCCGTCGGGGAAGGCTGCATTTCTCCGTGCCCCAGTTCAAAAAGCTCCTTGCCATCGGCATCCCGGCGGGCATCCAGGGCAGCCTTTTTTCCATCTCCAACGTGCTGGTGCAGTCCAGCGTCAATTCCTTCGGCGCCGCGGTCATGGCGGGCAACAGCGCCGCCGGGAGCATCGAGGCCTTCGGCTTCTGCGCCCAGGACAGCATCAACCAGGCCGCTGTGGCCTCCGTCAGTCAGAACATGGGCGCCAGGGAATACGGGCGCACGAAAAAGGCGGTGCTCTACTGCTCTCTGCTGGAGATCCTCTTCAGCGTGGTCCTGTCCGGCATGTTCATGATCTTCCGCCGCCCGCTCCTGGGGATCTACACCCACGACGCCGACGCGATCCTGGCGGGCTCCACCCGCATGCTGGTGCTGGGCGCGGTGTATTTCCTCAACGGTCTGCAGAACATGATGACCGGAGCCATCCGGGGCCACGGCTTCAGCTATCTGCCCACGGGCATCACTCTCCTGGGCATCTGCGGCTTCCGGGTGATCTGGATCACCACCGCCTTCGCCGCCACCCATTCCCTCATCGTGCTCTATCTCAGCTATCCCATCTCCTGGGTCCTCACTGCCGCCGCTCAGTATATCTGCTATTTCAGCACAAGAAACAAGGCCTTCCGGCGAAACGAAGCGCAGTACGCCTCCCGATGAAAAGACAAAGACATAGACCGCCCCGCAGCCAGTGCGGGGCGGTCCGGAATGTCAAAAAAGAACAAACAACGCTTCGACAAGCATGGGGGATGTGTGCAGGGGGACGGGAATCCCCCTGCACGTTATAATCCATGCAAAATCAGAAAGTATTTTCTGATTTTGCCTTTCAGCGTGTCGACGCTTGGTCGACACGCTGAACCGCCCCGCAGCCAGTGCGGGGCGGTTTTCGTCGTCTGTGATGGTATCAGTCGGTGGAGCTCAGCGCACGGTCGAAGAGCTCTTCCACTTCCTTGCCCGGGGCCTTGGTGGCGAGGGAGACGATCACGGCGGCGATGAGACCGACGATGAAGCCGGGGACGATCTCGTAAACGCCGGTGCCGCTCAGGAAGGCCAGCCAGAGGATATCTACGATGGCGCCCACCAGAATGCCGGCTACGGCGCCGGGGAAATTGAAGCGCTTCCAGAAGAGGCTCAGCAGGATGGCGGGACCGAAGGCCGCGCCGAAAACGCCCCAGGCGTTGCCCACCAGGCCCATAATGGTGCCGCTGTTGGGGTTGGCGGCGATGATCACCGCCACGATGGAGATGGCCAAAACCACGAAGCGGCCCGCCCACAGCATTTCCTGATCGGTGGCCTTGTTCTTGCGGAACACGGGCTTGTACACGTCACTGGCGAAGGCGGAGGCAGAGGCCAGCAGCTGGCTGTCCGCCGTAGACATCGAGGCCGCCAGAATGGCGGAAAGCAGGATGCCGGAGATGACGCCGGGGAAGATCAGGCGGACCATCTGGATGAAGACGGTGGAGCTGTCTTCGATCTCGCCCATGAACATGTGGCCGATGCAGCCGGCCGCCACGGAGAAGACGAGGATGAGCACGTTCCAGACGATGCCGATCTTGGCAGATTTCTTCAGCTCCTTATCACTGCGCACGGCCATGAAGCGGACGATGATATGGGGCATGCCGAAGTAGCCGAGGCCCCAGCCCAGACCGGAGACGATGTCCTGCCAGCTGCTGAAGAGGCTCCAATAGCCGGCGGGGAGCTGGGCGGCGGTCTCCGCGCCCTTTCCGGCGTTTATCAGACCCAGGGCGAAAATGGGGGCCACCAGCAGGGCAGCCAGCATCAGCAGGCCCTGGAAGAAGTCCGTCCAGCAGACGGCGCTGAAGCCGCCCAGGAAGGTGTAGGCCACGATGATGGCCGCGGCGATGTACATGGCGGTCTGGGCGTTGATCCCGATGACCGTGTTGAACAGGGTGCCGCAGGCCTTCATGCTGGAGGCGGCATAGATGGTGTAAGCGAAGATGAAGATCACCGCGCAGACGATCTGCAGGGATTTGGAGCTGGATTTGAAGCGGTTCGTCAGATACTGGGGAATGGTGATGGAGTCGTCCGCGATGATGGAGAAGCGGCGGAGCCTCGGCGCCTCCAGGATCCAGCTCACGGCGTAGCCGATGGCAAGCCCGATGGCGATCCAGGCCTGGCCGATGCCGGCGGCATAGATCGAGGCGGGGAGGCCCATCAGCACCCAGGCGCTCATGTCCGACGCGCCTGCGGAGAGGGCGGAGACCCAGGGACCCATCTGCCTTCCGCCCAGGAAGTAGGTCTTCTCACCGCCGGACTTCGACTTCATAAAGAAGTAGACGCCGATGCAGATCAGGAAGATCAGGTAAATGATGAATACGATGATTTCCGCGATTCTCATGGATCATTCCTCCGAATCTTGTTTCTCCGCTGCCGGAAGGCGGCGGTTTATTCTGCGATGAAGCGGGTGCCGACTGGCTCCCCGCGGATCACACGGTACAGGGCTTCCGGGTCCTTGCCGCCGACGATGCAGGTCTCCGTACCTGCGGCGGTGGCGCGGGCTGCGGCCCGGAGCTTGGTCTTCATCCCGTCGGCGCCCCGCCGGGAGCCCCGGGTGCCCAGGGAAGCGAACACGTCCTCGTCGATCCTCTCCACCACGCTCCGCAGCTTCGCGTCGGGATAAAGGCGGGGATCCCGGTCGTAGAGGCCGCCGGTGTCGGACAGGAGGATCAGCCTTCCGGCCCGGCAGAGCACGGCTACCTCGGCGGAAAGCAGATCGTTGTCGCCGAAGAGGTGATCCTCAGACTCGATCTCCGAGAAATTCACCGAGTCGTTCTCGTTGACGATGGGAACCACACCCAGTCCCAGGAGCGTATCAAAGGTGTTCAGCAGGTTTTCCCGCTTGGCGGCAAGACCGAGATCGTCGCCGGAGAGGAGGATCTGCGCGACGGTGACGTCGTAGTCGCCGAAAAACCGGTCGTAGAGGTTCAGCATGCTGCACTGTCCCACGGCCGCGGCCGCCTGCTTCTCCCGGATGCTGTCCGGCTTTTTCCGGAGGCCCAGCTTCCCGCAGCCGAAGGCGATGGCGCCGGAGGAAACGAGGATCAGCTCATAGCCCCGGTTCCGGATGTCGGCCAGGACGCGGCAGAGCCGCTCCATGTTGTGCAGATCGCTTTTTCCCAGCTCGTTCATCAGGGTGGAGGTCCCGGCCTTCACCACGATGCGGTTCCGATAAACTCCCATAATCCCCTCGATAAAGACTTGCTTTTGGTACGGATTTAATGTAACATAGCGAACAGGATTACAAAAGCGAATAATTATCATAATTACCATGAGATTATCTCATAGATCGGGGTGGACCCATGGAGGCCGGCATACAAAAATACATGGCGTTCGTGGAAACGGCGGACTGCGGCAGCTTCACAAAGGCGGCGGAAAGGCTGCATTACTCTCAGTCCGGCGTCAGCCGCATGATCCGGGATCTTGAGGAGGAATGGGGCGTCACCCTGCTGGAGCGGGGAAAGGGAGGCGTGAAGCTCAGCTCCGACGGGCAGAAGCTCCTGCCCTTTGCCCGGAGCGTCTGCGCGGAGCAGGAAAAGCTCCGGCGTCAGGTGGACGAGCTCAGCGGCCTGCGCTCCGGTCTCATCCGCATCGGCGCTCCCGGCGGCGCGGCGGCCCAGTGGCTGCCCGGATGGATCGGGAGCTTCCGCAGGGAATACCCGGGCATCGATTACGAGCTCCTGGTCGGCGACCGGCAGGAGATCGAGGGCTGGCTTCTGGGCGGCAGGGTGGATCTGGGGATCCTGACGCTCCCCGCGCCGCCGGAGCTGGAAACGGTCTTCCTGGAGCAGGAGCGGCTGCTGGCCGTCCTGCCGGCGGAGCTTCCGGGCGCGGAGGGGGAGGTGTTCCCGGTGTCCTCTTTCGTGGATCTGCCCTTTCTGATGCCGGAAAAGGAGAAGCCCGGGGTCGTTTCCCAGCTTTTGGAGAATTGCGGCATCGAGCCCCGCGTCCGGTTCACGGCAGGGGATGCGCAGACGATCCTGAGCCTGGTGGAACGGGGGCTGGGGGTCAGCATCCTCCCGGAAACGGACCTGTACCGCTGCGGATACAAAGTTGAGACAAAGCGGCTGGACGTCCCGGCCTACCGCAGCCTCGGACTTGCCCTGCGCAGCAAAAAAACCGCCTCACTGGCAGTGAAACGGTTTTTGCAGACGGCGGAAAAACAGACGAAATGACGGAGCGGCGAAACGGCCGCCCCGACCGACCGGCTTATAAAATAAAGAAAGGCAGATCCGGGCGGGCGGTATCCGGGAGAGCGCATTGATTTTCCCGCGAGGCTGTGATAATGTGTCAAAAAGGAGTGGATATCCATGAGGAATCGCGGGAACGCTCACAGGTTTTTACAGCATGCCGGCCGGGATATCGGCGGCGCCGGCCGGCGCGTCCTGACGGAGAGCTGACGGTATGATCTGGCTCGGTATCGTGATCGTGCTGCTTCTGCTGCTGTTTGTCGGCGGTCTTATTCTGCTGGACTACTGCTGCGGCCGCCGCAGCTATCCGGATCCCTGGTCGGAGGAAGCCATCCATAAGCGCGGCTTCGACGCCATCAAGGCGGACATCCTGGCGGGAAAGGCGTGGGTGGAAGCGCAGCCGTCGGAGGAAGTATCCGTCAGGAGCAGGGACGGCCTCCGCCTGAAGGGCCTTTTTGTGCCGAATCCGGATTCAAAGGGAACGCTGCTGCTCTTTCATGGCTGGCGCAGCTCCTGGAAGGTGGACTTCGTCATCGCCCTGTCCTTCTACCATTCTCTGGGTCTGGATCTCCTGCTGGTGGACCAGCGGGCGCAGAACGGTTCCGAAGGGAAATATATCACCTACGGCGTGCGGGAGCGGGAGGACCTGGCCTGCTGGGTCGAATGGGCCGCCCGGCGGCTGGGGAGGGAGAAGCCCCTGTTCCTCGGCGGACTCAGCATGGGCGCCAGTACGGTGCTCATGGCGGCGGACTTTCCCTTCGACGCCAACGTGCGGGGCATCGTCGCCGACTGCGGCTTCACTTCGCCCTACGATATCATCCGCTGCGTGGCAAGCCGGGGGAAAAACCTGCCGATGGGCGCCGCCATGGCGTATCTGGACCTGTTCGCCCGCCTCCTCGCGGGCTTCCGGCTGAAGGAAGTGAGCACGGAGGAAACGCTCCGGAGGACGAAGCTGCCGGTGCTCCTGTTCCACGGCCTTGCGGATACGTTCGTGCCCCCCGAGATGTCCCGCCGGAGCTATGCGGCCTGCGCGGGGGAGCGGGAGCTGGTGCTGGTGGACGGCGCGGCCCACGGCATGAGCTACGTGGTGAATACGGGCCTCGTGCAGGGAAAAATTGCCGCATTTGTCGCGGCACATCTGGAAGGACGGCCGGAAACGTCGGTCTGAAGCGGCGGAATACGCGCAGGGGATTCCTGCACACGTCCCCCCATGCGCGTCGAGGCCCTCTGTCATAGGTTTGTCTGCAGTTTGAACTGCGCGGAGAAGAATCTCCGCGCAGTCGTTATATGCACTTACGCGACGACCTTGCCAAGGATGCGCAGTTCGCTGAATTCCCGAACGGGGATGGGCTCGTACGCCGGGTTCAGAGAGACGAGCTTCGCTCCGCCGGTAAGGGAGAGCTGCTTGCAGAAGGCGTCCCCGTCCAGAAGGAAGATGCCGATCTCCCCGTCCTGCAGGGTCTGCTGCTGCCGGACGTAGACGATCTGCCTGTCCACAAAGCGGGGAAGCATGCTGTCTCCCCGGATGCGCACGGCGAAGGTGGCGGAGAGGGGCACCGTGTCGTCCACCTCCAGCAGAGTATAGTCGCTGCTGTCCAGAAACTGTCCGGTGCCGGCGGAAACGGGCAGATCGTACAGGGGGATCGAGCGCAGGGGAACAGGCCTGTGCTCCCGGGGACGGAGAGCGAATTCCTCGTCCCGTTCCAGGAGGCGGATGTATTCCCGGAGGCGCTTTTGCCCTTCGGGATTCAGCGTTTCCCCGGGACCGGGACGGCCTCCGAAAACGGCGGGAACGTCCCGCACGTCATAGAGCTCGCAGAGGGCGATGAACTGCCGGATATTGGGCTCCGTGCTGCCCCGCTCCCAGCGGGACACGGCCTTCTGGGAAGCGCTGCAGCCCAGTGCCTCCAGCTTCTGACCCACCTCGATCTGCGACCAGCCCCGCTCCGTGCGGAGCCGCCGCAGGATATCGCAAAGCTCCATCTGATTCACCTCAATTGCAATTGTACCATGGGAATACTCAAAAAGCAAGAAGAAACGGAAAATAAGGACAAAAAAAGAGATAACGCAGGATTGATATCTCGGAAAATGAGTATTATAATGGGGCGGGGGGTGAGAAAAACGGAACGGACCATCCTGCACGTAGACTGCAACGCGTTTTATGCCAGCGTGGAGTGCCTGTACCATCCGGAGCTGCGCTCCCGGCCCGTGGCGGTGGGGGGCGACGCGGAAAAGCGCCATGGCATCATCCTGGCCAAGAATCAGTCGGCAAAAAAATGCGGCGTCACCACGGGGGAAGCTCTTTGGCAGGCGCGGCAGAAGTGCCCGGAGCTGGTGATCCTGCCGCCGGATTACGGGAAGTATCTCCGCTTTTCCCGCCTGTGCCGGGAGATCTATCAGGAATATTCTCCCCAAGTGGAATCCTTCGGACTGGACGAATGCTGGCTGGACGTGACGAACACCCCGAAGCTGGCGGCGCTGGGTCCCCGGATGGTGGCGGAGGAGATCCGGGAGCGGGTGAAGGAAGAGCTGGGGATCACCGTTTCCGTCGGCGTCAGCTACAACAAGATCTTTGCGAAGCTGGGCAGCGATTACCGCAAGCCGGACGCCGTCACCGTTTTCGGGCGGGAGAGCATGCGGGAAAAGGTCTGGCCCATCGCCGTCTCCGAGCTCCTCTATGTGGGCCGCGCCACGGAGCGGAAGCTGCGCACCTTCGGGATCGGCACCATTGGGGAGCTGGCCAATACGCCGGCAGAGTATCTGCGGGGCTGGTTCGGAAAGTGGGGGCTGCTGCTCCACTGCTTCGCCAACGGCCTGGATTCCACGCCGGTGGCGCAGACGGGGGAGGAGGAGCTCATCAAGAGCATCGGGAATTCAACGACCACGCCCCGGGATCTGGTGAACGGGGAGGACGCCTCCATCGTTTATTGGATGCTCTGCGAGAGCGTGGCGGCGCGGCTGCGGGAGGGAGGCTTCCGCTGCCGCACCGTGCAGATCAGTCTGCGCACCGACGAGCTGTTCTGCTTCGAGCGGCAGATGAAGCTGCCGGAGCCCAGCTGTCTCGCCTCGGAGCTCCATGCGGCGGCCATGCGCCTTTTGCGGGAGAATTACGGCTGGAACAGGCCCCTCCGGAGCATCGGCGTCCGGGGCGCGGAACTGACGCCCGCCTCCGGTCCGGAGCAGCTCAGCATGTTCGGCGACGCGGAGCGCCGGGAGCGTCTGGAGCGTCTGGAGCGGACGATGGACGAGGTGCGCCGCCGATACGGCTACGGCGCGCTGAGCCGGGCGGCCGCCCTCAGCGACGGCAGCCTGACGAACATCGACGCCAAGAGCGAGCACGTGATCCATCCGGTGGGCTATCTCAAGGCCGGATCCTCCCTGTGACGGCGTCTCCGGCGGAGCAGAAGGAACAGCAGCGAACTCAGGAGGATGCCAGCGGCTGCGCCGGAGAAATCCAGCCATACGTCGCTGATCTGGTCCCCGCGTCCGGAGAAGATCTGTATGGTCTCGTCCAGAAAGCCCGTCAGCAGGGCAAGGCCCAGGGCGGGTATCCGCATCCTCCAGGTCAGCGGGAACAGGGCGGAGAGGAAGCAGCCCAGCAGGAAGAATTCGCAGAAATGCGCCAGCTTGCGGACGAAATAATGGGTCACGTTGCCCTTTCCGAAGAAGAATTCCAGACAGGGCCGCAGCAGCTCCAGCAAGCCCAGGCTTTCCTTCCGGGAAGCCGCGGCGGGCAGGCAGGACTGTCCCCAGATAAAGGCAAGCATCAGCAGCACCAGTATGAACGGGATCTTTCGTCGCATGGCCGGGCTCCTTGTCGTTGAACTGAAATGAACGATCCGATTATAGCACTCCCGCGGGGATACCGCAATGCGCTTCCTGCCGGAAGCAGGCAAACACGGGAGCGGCCATAGACCGGCTCCCGTGTGTGTGGGCCGACAAGTCCGTTTCAGGACAGGGTGATGAGCGTCGTTCCCATTTTTATCAGGGCGAACACGCAGTAGTTGATGATGTCGCGGAGCTGGGAGGAAACGCCCTCCGATACCCGGAGCTGTCCCTGATTGGCCAGGATCCGCCGAATGCGGTAGACCCGAATGATGACCTGGTCGGTCATGGCGGCCAGGGACATGCTCTTCCAGGCGTCCCCGTAGTCCGTATTCTTGCGGATCAGCAGCTGCCGCACGGAATCCCGGATCGCCTCATAAGCGGAATACACGTTTTTTTCGTCCACCGCGTCCAGTCTGCTCAGCTCCTCCGTGAGGTCCGCGCCGGTGGGGATGCCGGGAGCGCCGTTCAGCTGGATCAGGAACATGACGCAGTAGTTGATGATGCCCACGTACTCCACGTCCCGACCCTCGGGGATCTGCGCCGCGTCGGCGTGCTCCTCCAGCGTACGGATGCGCTTTGCCTTCCGCCAGATCTCATCGTTCAGGGACTGACTGCGGTAAAGCAGCCAGGTGGGCCCGTAGTCCGCGTTTTTGTCCCGGAAGAGCCGGTAACAGTATTCCATGATACGGTCGTAATCCTGCAGCAGTTGATCGTTCATCATCGTTCACCCTCCGGTGCGGGACAGGACCCTGTCCTTCTCCGCCCGTCCGTTCAGATATGTGTATCCTACGATATGCGCCCGTTAAAGTCAATGCTTTCCCGGGGAAAGCTCTCTCACACCGCCTCCGAAATTGGCTGAAAAAACGAAAAACACTTGCAAGAAGCGGAGCGGTTATGTAATAATAGCCAAAGGAGGGGTGCGCATGTCCATCAAGATATTCTTTGTAGACGACGAAAAACTGCTGCTGGAGAGCCTGGGCGTTTTCTTCTCTTCCGACAGGGATTTCGAGGTGGTCGGCAGTGCGGTCAGCGCGGAGGAAGCGCTGGAAAAGCTGCACGGCGTCCATCCGGACGTGATGCTGGTGGATCTCAACATGGCGGGCATCGGCGGCGTGCGGCTGATCGGCGAGGTCAAGCGGCGTATGCCGGACGTCCGCATGCTGGTGCTGTCCACGTACTACGACGATCAGAGCATCACCTCCGCCCTCTCCGAAGGGGCGGACGGCTATATCCTCAAGAGCTTCAGCTCCGGGGAGATCATCGAAGCGGCCCGGATGGTGGCCTCCGGCCATACGGTGCTGGATCAGAAGGTCATGTCCGTGCTTCACCGCAACGCCCGCCGCATGGGCAGCGATCCCGAGGATCCCGATCCTCAGCGCGCCCATTTCTGCGAGCAGTACGGAAAGCTGACGGAACGGGAACGGGAGATTTGCCGCCTCATCCAGGACGGGCGTTCCAACCGGGAGATCGCCTCCGCGCTCCACATCACGGAGGGCACGGTCAAGAATTACCTTTCCAATATCTACGGGACGCTGGGCGTCCGCGACCGGACGGCGCTGGCCGTCAGCCTCACCAGGACCGGAAGGAGCGGACAATGAAACGGCGCACAGAGCGCTTCGAGGATCTGCTGCTGACGAGCGAGATGCAGATCAACCGCCGATCCTCCCTGATCTGCCTCTGCGAGCTCCTCATCGTTTCCGTGATCTTCGCCCTGGATATCCTCGGTATCTTCCACATCTATTCCTTCGCGACGCAGCTGTATTGGAAGGTGGCGCTGGTGGCCGTGCTCTGCCTTCCCGCCCTGGTCGTCCATCTGCTGCACCTGGAGAAGCGCTGGGTGAAGTATATGATCATGACCTGCAGCGTCCTGGCCAGCGGCCTCAGCTATATCATTTTCAACGCCCAGGCACTGCTGCTCTTCGCCTTTCCCACAGCGCTGGTAACGATCTACTACGACAAGCTCCTCAGCTACTGTACCTGCGTCCTTTCCATTGTTGTCATGCTGCTTTCCTATTTGCTGGCGGGCTATCTTCTGATGCCCATCATGTACCGGAACCCCTACGGATACCGCTACGTCATGATCGATACCGCCATTCCCCAGGCGATGTATTATCTCTGCTTCGCAGTCCTGGCCCAGGTGCTCAACCGCCAGACCATGGGCGTCATCCGAAAATTCTACGATACCAGCCGCAAGAATGAGATGCTTTCCCTGGAAAAGGAAACTGCTGAGCTCCGGGGCCGCATCCAGGAGCGGGAGCGTATCAGCCGCGATATCCATAACAGCGTCGGCCACACCATCACGGCGGCGATTTTCGCCCTGGAGGCGGCGCAGATCCAGCGTCCCACGGAGCCGGAGGCCGCCGATGAGAAGACGGACAGAGCCATCCAGCGCATGCGGGAGAGCATGGAGATCATCCGCAACAGCGTCCGCATGATGGACAACAGGAACATCATGGCGGTCAACGAGCTGGAAAAGCTCCTCACCCTCTGCTGTCGGCAGACGGAGCAGGATTCGGAGATCAACATCGAAACGGATTTCTCCGGCCTGGAGCAGATCGCGGAAGCGCCCATGAGCAGCGAGCGCGTCGGCTTCCTCTACGGGATGGTGCAGGAGTGCGTCACCAACGGCATGAAGCACGGCGGCGCTCACCGCATCCGGCTGAAGGCCGGTGCGGAGGAGGAACAGCTGATGGTGGAGGTCTGGAACGACGGGAAGGTGCCGGATACCCAGCCGGTGGAGGGCTTCGGCCTTCGCCATCTGCGGGAGTACACCGAAAAGGCAGGCGGCGCTTTCTCCATTATAAGAGGTTACGGGTTTGCCGTGCGGCTGGTGCTGCCCTTGGAAAACCTGTAAGGAGGCACGCATGATCGACGTCGCAGTGATCGGCGGCGGCGCCGCCGGGATGATGGCCGCTCTGGAGGCTGCGTCCCGGGGCGCCGCGGTTTCTGTTTTTGAGCGGCAGGCTCGGGTCGGGCGAAAGCTCTCCGTCACCGGCAACGGCCGCTGCAATCTTACGAATATTCAGGCGTCTTCGGCACATTATCACGGGGAGACGCCGGACTTTGCCGGGCCCGCGCTCCGGCGCTTCGGCCCGGAGGAAACGCTCCGCCGCTTCCGGGAGCTCGGCCTCCTGACGACGGTCCAGGCAGATGGAAGGGCATATCCGCTGTCGGACAGCGCAGGCAGCGTCGTGGACGTGCTCCGCTATGCGATGGAGGCCGGCGGCGTCCGGCTGCGCACCGGCTGCGAGGTGAAAGCCGTGAAGGCCGGGAAAAAAGGCTTCCGGATCTGCCTTTCCGACGGGGAGGCATATGCCGACCGGGTCGTCGTCGCCTGCGGCGGTGCGGCCGGGGAGCGGTTCGGCGGCTCGGAGCTGGGCTATCGGCTGCTGGAGGGGTTGGGCCACAGCCGCACGAGGCTGGGCAGGGGGCTGGTGCAGCTCCGTTCGGACAACCGCTGCTGCCGCAGCCTGAAGGGCATCCGGGCGGACGCGGCGGTCACCGTTCTGTCCGGCGGCCGCAGCGTCGCCCGCAGCGCGGGCGAAGTGCAGTTCACCGACTATGGACTTTCCGGTCCTGCGATCTTTGAAATATCGAGCGCGGCGCTTTCCTCCGCGGACGCCGCGGTCTCCCTGGACCTGCTGCGGGAGGTTTCGGAGGCGGAGCTTGCCCGGCTCCTGCGCCGCAGGGCGGCGTCCACACCGCAGCTTGCGCTGGAGGATGCCTTTGTCGGCACGGTGCAGAACCGCATCGGCCGCGTATTGGTGGGCGTCTGCGGTCTCAAGGGCTCCGCGCCGATCTCGGTGCTGGAAGACGGCGACGCGGAAAGGCTCGCACATACGGCGAAGAATTTTCTCTTTCCCATCACCGGGGATATGGGCATGGAGTACGCACAGGTGACCGTGGGCGGCGTCTCCGCCCGGGAGTTCGACCCGAATACCATGGAAAGCCGCCTCTGTCCGGGGCTCTTCGCCTGCGGCGAAGTGCTGGACGTGGATGGGGACTGCGGCGGCTTCAATCTGCAATGGGCCTGGTCCAGCGGCAGGCTGGCCGGCGTCTGCGCGGCGGAGGCCTGAGATGCTGCGGGTACGCAACCTCGCCCTGCGCCCCGACGAGGACAGGCCGGAGAAGCTGAAGCGGGCCGCGGCGGCCGCGCTGGGCATCGCCCCCGGGGAGCTCAGGCGCATCGTGCCGGTGCGCCGCAGCATCGACGCCCGGAAGCGGGACCGGCTCCGCATCCTTTATACCGTTGACGTGGAAACCGAGCGGGAGGACGAGCTCCTGCGGCTTCTGCCCGACGGGGTCGCCGCCACCCCGGAAGCGCGGTACTGTCCGCCGTCGCCGCAGCGGGAACCGGAACGGCGGCCGGTGGTGGCGGGCTTCGGTCCCGCCGGGATGTTTATTGCCCTGACTCTGGCCGAGGCCGGTCTCCGTCCCGTCGTTCTGGAGCGGGGAAGGCCGGTGGAGGAACGGCAGGCGGCCGTCCGCCTCTTCCGGGAGCGGGGGATCCTGGACCCGGAATCCAACGTGCAGTTCGGAGAGGGGGGCGCGGGCACGTTCTCCGACGGGAAGCTCAACACCGGCATCGGCGGCAGCGAGGCCGCCTGGGTGCTGGAGCGCCTGGCGGAGCTCGGCGCGCAGAAGCGCATCCTGTGGGACGCCCTGCCCCACGTGGGGACCGACGTGCTGACGCTGGTGGTGAAAAACGTACGGGAGCGCATCCTCTCCCTGGGCGGGGAGCTGCGTTATTCCGCGAGGCTGTCGGACCTGGAGCTGTCGGACGGCGGCGTGGCCGGTGCGGTGATCGAAACGGAAGGCGGTCCGGAAACGCTGCCCTGCGGGGCCCTCTTCCTGGCCGTTGGCCACAGCGCCAGAGATACGTTTGAAATGCTGCTCCACCGCGGCGTGCCAATGGAGGCCAAGCCCTTCGCCATGGGCGTGCGCATCGAGCATCTCCAGCGGGAAATCGACCGGACGCAGTACGGCCGCTGGGCGGGGCATCCCGCTTTGGGAGCCGCGCCTTACAGGCTCTCCGTCCATCTCCCGGACGGTACCGGCGTCTACACCTTCTGCATGTGTCCCGGCGGCTACGTAATGGCCGCCGCCTCCGAAGCGGGCGGCGTAGTTACCAACGGCATGAGCTACTCCGGCCGGGCGGGGGAGAATGCAAACAGCGCTCTGCTGGTTTCTCTGCCCGTTGAGAGGTTTCCGCATCCGGGGGCGCTGGGCGGCATGGTCTGGCAGCGCAGCCTGGAGCGGGAAGCCTTCCGCCTGGGGGGCGAAGGCTACGCGGCTCCCGCTCAGAAGCTGGGGGACTTTATGGACCGACAGCCCGGCGGCTCCTGGGGCCGGGTGAAGCCCAGCTATCTGCCGGACGTCCGCCGCTGCGGGCTGGACCAGCTCCTACCGGAAGCCCTCACCCGGCCGCTCCGGGAAGCGATCCCCCTCCTGGGACGCCGCCTCTCGGGCTTCGATGACCGGGACGCGGTGCTGACGGCGCCGGAGACCCGCTCCAGCTCTCCGGTGCGCATCCTGCGGGGCGGAGACCGCCAGGCTCCCGGCTTTCCGGGGCTTTATCCCTGCGGCGAGGGGGCCGGCTGGTCCGGCGGCATCGTTTCCTCCGCCGTGGACGGTCTGAAATCCGCCGCCGTCTATATCGAATCGCTGCGATAAAAGCGGCGTCCGCTGCCGAGAAGAGAATCGCCCCCGCTCCCTTATCACAGAGGGAACGGGGGTTTATTCACAGATTATTTACAGGACGGGCACAGAATTGGAGAATAATATTATATAATTCACTTGACAAAATAAAGATCGCGCGTTATGATACAGGCGAAATGGAGGTTGAGAGCTGTGAAGAAGACGCTGTACAGTCTGCTGCTGGATGAGAACGTCGTCCGGGCGGTGGATCAGCTGGCGCACCGCCAGGGCCGCAGCCGAAGCGCGCTGGTCAATCAGCTCCTGGCCGAGCAGCTTGGCCTGATGACGCCGGAGCGCAGGATCGGGGAGGTGCTGCAGGCGCTGGATACCCTCTTCCGGCCGGACCCGGAGCTCATCCCGTTTTTTGTCCCCAATTCCCTGAGCATGTATATGAAGAGCGCGCTGGACTACAAATACCGGCCCACCGTAAAATACGAGGTGGAGCTCTACCGCGGCGAGGCGGATTCCGTCGGGCAGCTCTGCGTCAGCTTCCGCACCCAGTCTGCGGAGCTGCTGGCAGCCATGGGCGCATATTTCCGCCTGTGGCAGCAGCTGGAGGAGACTTATCTGCCGCCCCTGCTGGGTCATGCCCCGACCTCCGCCGCTTATGAGGGCAAATTCCTGCGCAGTCTTTCCCTGCCCCGTCGGGAGTGCTCGGCGGAGGAGCTGGCCGAGGCCATTTCGGGCTACGTGCATCTTTTTGACAAACTGCTGAAGAGTTATCTTTCCGACAGGCTCACGCCGGCGGAGATCGGGCAGCATTACGCCGCCTGGGTCCGGTCCGCGGACCTGCTGATTTAAGGAGGCGAAGACCATGGACAGCAACAAGTATACTCAGAAAACCGTTGAAACGCTGAAATCCTCCCAGAACATGGCCGAGGAGAAGCACAATCAGTATATCACGCCCGAGCACATCCTCTACAGCCTGCTGGCCCAGGACGACGGGCTGATCCCGTCCCTGTTCGCGAAGCTGGGGGCGGACAGCGGCGCCATCCTCACGGAGCTGGAGGAGGAGATCGACAAGCTGCCCCGGGTGGGCGGCGCCAACGACAAGGTCTATATCTCCCAGGAGACGGACCGGGTGCTCCGCGCCGCGGAGAAGGCCGCCCAGTCCATGCACGACGAATATCTCAGCGTGGAGCATCTGATGCTGGGCATTTTCGCCGCGCCGACGGCGGCGATCCGGCGCATCCTCTCGGACCACGGAATCCGCAAGGCCGCCTTTGCCGAGGCGCTGAGCCAGGTGAAGACCGCGCCGGTCACCAGCGACAACCCGGAGAGCACCTACGACGCCCTGTCGAAATACGGCACCGATCTGGTGCAGCGGGCCAGAGAGCAGACGCCGGACCCGGTCATCGGCAGGGACGCCGAGATCCGCAACGTGATCCGCATCCTCTCCCGGAAAACCAAGAACAACCCCGTGCTCATCGGCGAGCCCGG
>JAFXUU010000115.1 GCA_017524845.1 Oscillospiraceae bacterium | reverse complement strand
TGCTGCTGGCAAACGGCCTCCTGCTCCTGCTGGGGGACCGGCTGGTCCCCGGGCGGAAAGCCCTCCCTGCGCCGTCGGACGCGCTGGCAGTGGGGCTCGCCCAGGCCCTGGCCGCGCTGCCGGGCCTCTCCCGCAGCGGCAGCACCGTGACCGCCGGGCTCCTGCGGGGCCTCAGCCGCCCGGCCGCCCTGCGCTTCTCCTTCCTGCTCTCCGTCCCGGCGGTCCTGGGCGCGGTCCTCCTGCAGCTTCTCCGGGTCCTGGAGGACGGCTTCGACCCCCGGCTCCTCCTCCCCTGTCTGGCGGGCATGGCGGCCGCGGCGGTCTCCGGCTGGTTTTCCCTGCGCCTCACCCGCCGTCTCGCGCTGCTGGGCCGCTTCGGACCCTTCGGCATCTACTGCATGGCCCTGGGCCTGGCCGCGCTCCTCATCTCACCGACAGCCTGCTGTTTTACATAAGAAAGGGAAATGGATCATGGCAACTGCGAACAGCGGAAAAAAGAAAAGCGCTGCTCCCGCACCGAAGAAGACGGCGTCCTCCGCCGGGAAATCGGGGTCCTCGGCCCCGAAGAAAAAGGGAAGCGCCGCCGGAAGGCCGGCGAGCGGCAGATCCGCCGGGCCGGAGCCGGCCAAGGACCCCATCCGCAGCCGGGGCGTGAAATCCTTTGTGCTCCTGGCCCTGGCCCTGTTCAGCCTCATCGGCTGCTTCACCGGGGAGGGCGTTTTCATCGGCGTTTTCCGGGAATTCATGATGGGCCTCATCGGCAAGGGCTTCTATTTCCTGCCCGCCGCCCTGGCCTACTGCGCCGTGATGCTCATCTACGTGCGCGACCGGCCCCTGGGCGGGCGGATCACCTGCACCCTGCTGCTGACGGTGATGGCCGGCGCTCTGTTCCATCTTTTCACCTGCACGGCGGACTTCCCCTTTGACTGGAAGCTCCCCGGCGCCCTCTACGACGCGGGCCGTCTCCCCGGCGCGGCGGGCTCCGGCGGCGTCATCGGCGGGCTGCTGGCCCTCTGCTTCGCCGGTCTCTTCAACCAGGTGGGCGCCGCCATCGTTCTCTTCCTGGCGACCCTCTTTCTGCTCTTCGCCGCCCTGAACGTGACCGTGTCCGCCCTCGTGGAGCGCAGCCGGGAATCGGCCCAGCTGCGGGCCGAGGAATGGAAGCTGAAGCGGGAGGAGGAGCAGCGCAAGAGCGAGGAGCGCCGCCGCACCGCCGAGGAAGCGAGAAAGCTCGCCGCCGAGGAGGCCCGGAAGCGGGCCGCCGAGGACGAAGCCCGGCGCAAGGCCGCCGAGGCGGAGGCCAAGCGGCTGGCGGCCGAGGAGGAGGCCCGGCGCAAGGCCGCCGAAGCGGACCTGCCCCGTCATCCCGTGACGGCGGAGAGCCCGTCCCGCCGCCGGAGCACCATCGATATCCCCCTGTCGCCGGAGCCCTCCTCCGGCCGCCGGAGCGCCATCGACATCCCCCTGGACGGGCCGGACGCCCGCCCGGCCAAAGGCGGCAAAGGCGCCGCGGCTGCGGCGACTGCGGCTCCTTCGAAAACGGCTTCTCCGGCAGCGAAGTCCTCCGTCCCCTCCGGGGAGGTCCTCAAGGAAAAGGACTGGCTGGCCGAGATCCTCACCAAGGACCGGCTCCGCGCCGCGAACGGCGCTTCCGCCGGGAAGGGGAGCATTTCCGCCGCCGCCGCGGGCAAGGTGGTGCAGACCGCCATCCGTCCCAAGGCCGCCCCGGTGGACACGCCGCTCACCCCCAGGGAGACGGACCCCGGCCTGGGCACCGGCCGCGTGAAGGCCGACGAGCTGCCCCAGGCCCCCCTGCCCGATCCCCGGGAGGACGACGCCGCCTTCGCCGCGCCTCCGGCGCGCCCCAGGCCCGCCCCGGCCGCGCAGACGGCTCCCCCGCCCGCACAGGCGGCCCCCGCCGTTTCCGCCGCGGAGGCCGCGGCGGTGCTGGCGGAGGAAAAGGCCGCGAAGGCCGTGGAGAAGGCCGAGACCGTGAAGGCCAAGGCGGAAATGGTGGCCTCCATCGAGGAGAACCTGGCCGAAAAAGCCCAGGCCGCCCCGGTGCAGTACGTATTCCCGCCGGTCACCCTGCTCACCGCCGGCGCGGACGAGGGCGGGGACTCCGGCCTGGACGAGATGAGCACCAACGCCCGCCGCCTCAGCGCCACCATCAAGAGCTTCGGCATCCCCGCAGAGATCTGCGACGTGACCCGGGGCCCCACCGTCACCCGCTACGAGGTGGAGCTGGAGCAGGGCGTGAAGCTCAACCGCCTCACCAATCTTTCCGACGATATCGCCCTGGCCCTGGGGGTCAGCGGCGTGCGCATCGCCCCGGTGCCGGACAAGATCGCCATCGTGGGCATCGAGGTGCCCAACAAAAAGACCACCACGGTCTACCTCCGGGACATCATCGACACCCCCGCCTTCCGGGAGAAGAGCTCGAGCCTCACCTTCGCCATCGGCAAGGACATCGGCGGCGAGCCCATCGTGGGGGACATCGCCAAGCTGCCCCATCTGCTGATCGCGGGCACCACCGGCAGCGGCAAATCCGTCTGCATGAACTGCCTGATCCTCTCCCTGCTGTACAAGTCCAGCCCGGAGGACGTGCGTCTCATCATGATCGACCCCAAGATGATCGAGCTGGGGGTCTACAACGGCATCCCCCATCTGCTGATCCCCGTGGTGACGGACCCGAAGAAGGCCGCCGGGGCCCTGCAGTGGAGCGTGATGGAGATGATGAAGCGCTATGCCCTCATCGCCGACTCCGGGGCCAGGGACCTTGCCAGCTACAACAAGCTGATGGAAAAGACGGAGGGGGGCCAGAAGCTCCCGAAGATCGCCATCCTCATCGACGAGCTGGCCGACCTGATGATGACCGCCGCGAAGGAGGTGGAGGAGAGCATCTGCCGCATCGCCCAGATGGGCCGCGCCGCGGGCATCCACCTGGTGATCGCCACCCAGCGGCCCAGCGCCGACGTGATCACCGGCCTCATGAAGGCCAATATCTCCAGCCGCATCGCCTTCGCCGTGGACAGCGCCCTCAACTCCCGCATCATCCTGGACGCCTCCGGCGCGGAAAAGCTGGTGGGCAAGGGCGATATGCTCTACGCCCCCATCGGCGCGGGAAAGCCCACCCGCATCCAGGGCGCTTTCGTCACCGACGAGGAGCGGGAGGAGGTCATCAACTTCGTCAAGGAACAGGGCCTGGCGCACTACGATCCGGGCATCCAGGACGAGATCGCCCGCAGCGCCGACAAGGACAGCGGCAAGAAGGCCTCCGAGGAGGACGAGGACGCCGAGGACAGCGGCGATCTGGACGAGCTGTTCAACGAGGCCGTGGAGGTGGTGCTGGATTCCGGCATGGCCAGCGTCTCCATGCTCCAGCGGCGGCTGAAGCTGGGCTACTCCCGGGCCGCGAGGATCGTGGACCAGATGGAGGAGCAGGGCATCGTGGGCCCCTTCGAGGGCTCCAAGCCCCGGGCCGTCCTGATGTCGAGGGACGAGTGGGCCGCCCGCCTGGGCGGCAGCCCCGCGCCCGCCCTCCCGGAGGAGGACGAGGGCGTCCCGGAGGAGCTCGACTGAGGGACAGAATCGGGTAGGAGGCCGCTGCAAAATGCGAGTTTTGCAGCGGCCCCGTTTTTGAGAGCGGTGCGCCCGTCAATGGGACGAGCGGGAGAGGCCCCAGACGATCAGATATACGAGGGCCATCCACCCGTCGAGCGCCAGGGAGGGCAGCAGGGTGGCGGTGAGCAGCCCATGCCAGAGCTTGAGGCGCTTTCTCCGCCGCCGGGCGAAGACCAGGGCCAGGTTTCCCAGGCCGAGAAGGAGGCCGGGGGCGGCCAGGGCCGGAAAATACCAACTGAACGTTTCCGACCAGCCTTTGGGCAGGGCGCAGAACATGACGAGACCCGGCAGCGGCAGCCCCGGCGCCGCCAGGTAACAGATCCTGCGGCTCAGCGGCAGCGCCTTCCAGCCGCCGGAGCCGTCGTCTTCGACGCGCTCGTCAAATATGGCCGCCGCGAATTCGACGAAGACGACGACGGCAAGAATCAGCGGAATGGCGATCATCATCCCCGTATCCCTCCTTCCGTCCCCGGATGCAGGCCCCGCGCAGAGCCTTCCGGCGCTCTTCGTTCCGTCCCGCAGCTCCCGGCTGCGGCAGCCTCAGTATAGCCACGGAGTTCCCGTTTGTCAATTAGTTTTTATTGTGATTCGATAATTTTTGACCCGCCGGAGCAATTCCGGCGGGTCAACCCAACTTGTTCCCGAAGGGGAACGGACCCGGCGAATCACAGCACCAGAGTGCCGTTTTCGTCCTCCAGCAGCAGGAGGAGCTTCACTTCCGCCCCGTCGGCGGCGTCGGCGTAGACGATGACGTGCCGCCCCTCGGCGTCCTCGCATTTGAATTCCCAGCAGAAGCGCTCCTGCCCTCCCTCCGTGGGGATGAGGGCGAGGCCTCGGGAGAGCACCGTGAGCTCGGAGGACACGGCGCCCTGGGCCTGCTCCGCCGGGATGGGGGCGGAAAAGGCGCGCTCCCGGTGGTTCATGAGCCAGCCCACCCCCTCGAAGCCGATGATCCGGCCCTCCGAGAGCTCCAGGCGGAGCTTGATGAGGTCGGGATAGCAGAACACACCGTCCTGCACGGCGTGAAAGCATACGAGAAGGCTCCCCTCCTCCCTTGTCCAATAGCTCTCCTTCAGCTCCCCGAAGCCCCGGGCGGAAAGGAAAGTCCGGGCGGCCGCCAGGGCCTCCTCCACGGAGAGCTCCCCCTCCCAGGCTCCCTCGGCGGAGGTCAGGTCCGCCACCCGGCCCCCCTGCCGCGTGACCCGGAGGAACACGCCCTCCGCCTCCAGGAGCCAGCAGGGGAGGCTCCCCTCGCTCTTTCCCAGCACGGTGAAGGCCTCCGGCGGCAGGCCGGTGAAATCTGCCGCGGCGGCGATCGCCGCCCCCTCCGAAACGGTCGGCAGGCCCTCCAGCGCCCGGGCCGGTCCCGGGGCGGCGCTCTCGGAGAAGGGCCCGTCGTAGATCAGGGTGGGCAGCTGGGGAAATTCGTCCTCCGCCTCCAGCATCCGGTCTCCCAGAAGCGCCGTGCCCGCCGGAAGGGCCTGCTCCGCCGAGGCCAGACGCCCCAGGGTGAGGCCGCCCCGGTCCAGCTCGGCCTGCAGCTCGATGAGCCGCCGGTTGAAGCTCTCGGCGGCGTTTCCCAGGGCCGCAAGGTTCCCCCGGTCCTCCGGGCTGAGACCGCCCCGCCAGACGCTGCGGCTCAAAGCCAGGGCGTAGTCCCCCACCTTTCCCAGCCAGGCGGCGGTATCCTCCAGCAGCCAGTCGGAGAAGGGCAGGCGGCCGAGGTTTTCCCGGGCGTCCTCCGCCCGGCTCCAGATCTCCGCCGCCGCCTGGCCCATGAGGGCCGGGGAGGAGCTTACGCGGAGCTTCTTCATCGCCGTGTCGATCTCCGTCAGGTCCGCCGATAGGGAGGCGAAGGCCCGCTCCCATTCGGCCTCCACGTAATTCCGGTAGACCGCGCGCTGCCGCTCGCTGCGCCAGAGGAAGCCCCCCAGCACCAGCAGCGCCGCCAGCGCGAAGGAGGCGAGACGGACGCGCGTCCGCCGATGGTTCGTTTTCATAAAAATCACCCCGTGACGCCATTCTGCGCCGCGGGGTGAAAAAGCATGCGCGGTATTTTCTGCATTTCATCGCGGGACTTCAGCCCGCCGCCCAAAGACTGCCTCCCCGCATCTGATAGCAGACGTCGCAGGCGGCGGCCACCTCCGGGTCGTGGGTGACGATGATGACGCAGTAGCCCTTGTCCGTCACCTGCTTCCGCAAAAGCGCCATGATGGCCGCCGTGTTCTCGTCGTCCAGGTTCCCCGTGGGCTCGTCCGCCAGGATGATCTTCGCCCCGGAGGAGAGGCTGCGGGCGATGTCCACCCGCTGCTGTTCGCCCCCGGAGAGGTTGCCGGGG
>JAFXUU010000114.1 GCA_017524845.1 Oscillospiraceae bacterium | reverse complement strand
GTAATCCGTGAGGTCGGCGACGGTGAAGGCCGTCCCGATGGACATGGTGACGGTGTTGGTACGCACGGTGTTGCCCTCCGCGTCGGTGACGACGCAGTAGATCTGGTTGCTGTTCCGGGCGGCGGTGAGCTCCACGCTGTAGGTCGCCGAGGTGATGGAGGATTTGGAGAACTTCGCCGCGGTGGGCTTCTTTACGTACCACTGGTAGCTGAGGTCTTCGCCTTCGGCCTCCACGGTAAAGGAAGCGGTGCTGCCCTCGGGTCCCACGTAATCCGTGAGGTCGGCGACGGTGAAGGCCGTCCCGATGGACATGGTGACGGTGTTGGTACGCACGGTGTTGCCCTCGCCGTCGGTGACGACGCAGTAAACCTGATTGCCGTTCCGGGCGGCGGTGAGCTCCACGCTGTAGGTGGCCGCGGTGATGGAGGACTTGGAGAACTTCGCCGCGGTGGGCTTCTTCACATACCACTGGTAGCTGAGCCCTTCGCCCTCGGCCTCCACGGTGAAGGCAGCGGTGCTGCCCTCAGGCCCCACGTAATCCTCCAGGGGAGCGGTGATCTCCAGAGGCACGGCGACGGCCATGGTGACGGTGTTCGTCCGGGCCGTGTTGCCCGCGGCGTCGGTGACGACGCAGTAGAGCTGCCGCCCGGAGTTGGCCTCCGTCAGGGTCACACTGTAGGTTGCGGAGACGACGCTGGACTTGGAGAACTTCGAGGCGGTGCGGTTTTTCACGTACCACTGATAGGTAAGGCCAGTACCCGTGGCCTGTACGGTGAAGGAGGCGGTGCTGCCCTCGGGTCCGGAGAAGTCCGTGAGCTCCGCGGTGATCTCCAGCGGCTCGACGGTCAGCATGGGGACGGTCACATGGGTCCGGCTGAGCTCCAGGCCGCAGCGCTCGCAGTACACAGCTTCGTCGTAACCGCCGTCTTCCGTATAGGTGGGCGCGGTCTCGTTTTCGTGCGCCGGCTCCCCGGGCAGGTGGCCCAGGGGATCGGTGAGCTCGTCGGTATAGGAATGGCCGCAGCGGGAGCAGGTGTGGGTGGTGCAGCCGCCCGCGGTACAGGTGGGAGCGACGACGGCAGCGGTGTAGTCGTGGCCCAGGGCGTCGACGGGCCGGGTCTCGGATTCCTGGCAGCGGGCGCAGGAGCGGGTCTCGACGCCGTCCGCGGTGCACGTAGGCTCGTCGGTCACCGTCCACTCGCCCCAGTCGTGACCCAGGGGATCGGTCGTTACGTGCGTCCGGGTGAGTTCCTCGCCGCAGGCACAGTATACGACCTCGTCATAGCCTCCCGCCGCAGTACAGGTGGCCGCAGTCTCGTTTTCCCGCACGGCTTCGACGGGGTAATGGATCACCGCATTCTCCAGAGCGGCGCCGTTGCCTTCCCCGAAGCTGATATCCTCCCAGCTGTCGCCGCTGCCGCCGTAATACACGGAGGCGAGGCTGCTGCAGCCGGAAAGCGCGTATTCCCCGAAATTCGCAACACTTGCCGGGACCGTAAGGCCCGTCAGGCCGGTACAGCCGCAAAAGGCATAATCGCCGACAGCGCTCACGCCCTCCGGGATATCATATGTTCCGCTTCTTCCGGCGGGATAGCGGATCAGCGTTTCAGCATCCCGGTCGAACAGCACGCCGTCGATATCCGAATACGAGGGATTGGCGGAGCTGACGCAGATTTCTTCCAGAGCGCTGAAAGCACTGAACGGCAGATATTGAACGCCCTCAACGCCCCGGCCGATCACGGTATTGGTCACCGCCTCCGCACAGGTCAGGAAGGACGGCTCGGAATAGAAGCTGCCGCAGCCGCTGACGGTGAGGACGCCGTCGCGGGTCAGGGTCCAGAGGAGATAGTCTCCGCAGCGCCCGGAGGCGAGGAACTCCCGGGGACCGTCGCTTTCAAAGTGGACCGCGACGCCGTCCAGGGGATCGCAAGAGGCATAGGGATCCGGGTTATAGGCGTTCGCCCAGTCCTCCTCGCTGCCGCGGTAATAGACGTCGGAGAGCATCTCGAAGCCTGCGAAGGTGTAGTTTGTCATGCCCTCAACGCCCCGGCAAATCACGAGGTTGGTCACCGCCTCCGCACAGGTCAGGAACGACGGCTCGGAATAGAAGCTGCCATAGCCGCTGACGGTGAGGACGCCGTCGCGGGTGAGGGTCCAGACGAGACTGTCTCCGCAGCGCCCAGAGGCGAGGAACTCCCGGGGACCGGCGCTTTCAAAGTGGACCGCGACGCCGTCCAGGGGATCGTAAGAGGCATAGGGATCCGGGTTATAGGCGTTCGCCCAGTCCTCCTCGCTGCCGCGGTAATAGAGGTCGGAGAGCATGTCGAAGCCGTCGAAGGTGTAGTTTGTCATGCCCTCAACGCCCCGGCAAATCACGAGGTTGGTCACAGCCCCGGCATAGGTCAGGAACGACGGCTCGGAATAGAAGCTGCCGCAGCCGCTGACGGTGAGGACGCCGTCGCGGGTGAGCGTCCAGACGAGACTGTCTCCGCAGCGCCCGGAGAACAGGATGTCCCGGGGACCGGGGCTGTGGAAATGGACCGCGACGCCGTCCAGGGGATCGTGAGAGGCATAGGGATCCGGATGATAGGCGTTCGCCCAGTCCTCCTCGTAGCCGCGGTAATAAACGTCGGAGAGCATGTCGAACCCGGAGAAGGTAGAGTTTGTCAAGCCGGTGACGCTCCGGCCGATCACGACGTTGGTCACCGCCTCCGCATAGGTCAGAAACGACGGCTCGGAATAGATACTGCCGCAGCCGCTGACGGTGAGGACGCCGTCGCGGGTCAGGGTCCAGACGAGACTGTCTCCGCAGCGCCCGGAGGCGAGGAACTCCCGGGGACCGGTGCTTTCAAAGTGGACCGCGACGCTGTCCAGCGGATCGCTTCCGTAGGGATCCGATTGATAAGCATACGCCCAGTCCTCCTCGCTGCCGGCGTAATAGACGTCGGAAAGCGCGTAAAGACCGCTGAAGGCAGAGCTGCTGAAGCCCGTCGCGTACCGCCCGATCACGACGTTGGTCACGTCGCCCGCATAATCCGTGAATCCGGGGTATTGCGACAGGCTCCCCTCTCCGCTGATCGTCAGCACGCCGCTCCCGTCCAGGACCCAGGTAAGGCCGTCGCCGCAGACGCCGGAGGCGAGTGGGCAGTGCATCGCAGCCTGCTCCAGAGGCTCGTTGTTCGGGCCGATCTCAACGCCGGTGTGCCACAGCTCCAGCGTGCCGTCGAAATACACGTCCCGGAGCGAGTAGCATTCGCTGAACGCGTATTTGCCGATTTCGGTCACGGTGGCGGGGATCTTCACGGACGTAAGTCCGATGGCGTGATAGAACGCATAGTCGCCGATGCTCGCCGCACCGGGACGAAGGATCACCTCGGTGATGGAGCTGATCCAGTTATCCCACGGGGTGAAACGGACGGTCGGATTGGTATAGGAACAGTCGTAGTCATACATGTCCCCGACGCCGGAGATGACGAGCACTCCGTCCTCGTACATGACCCAGGAGAGATTGTTTCCGCATACGCCGGAGGCCTGCAGGAAATGGACCGCCGCGGCGTACAGGGGGTCGTTGCCCGTAGCGGCGTATATGGACTCCCACGCCTGCTCCGTGCCGCCGTAGTATACGTCGGCGAGAGAGGTGCAGTCGCTGAAGGCATAGCCCCGTACGTCCGTCAGACCGTTGGGGATCGTCACGGATCGGAGAGCGGAGCAGCCCGCAAAGGCGTATTCGCCGACGTTCGGCACACCGGGACGGAGCTCCAGCGCGAGGATGCGGCTGCCGTACTCGGCCCAGGGCGCGAGGCTGTCGGGACCGGCGGCGGAAAAGTCGGGCATATACCCCGTGCCGGAGATCGTGAGCGTCCCGTCTTCGTCGAGGATCCAGCTGAGGCCCTCTCCGCAGCTGCCGCCGCCCAGAAGGAAATGCATCTCCGCATTGGTCAGGCATTCGTTGTCCGTCCCGACGTCGACCCAGCGCCAGGTTTCCTCCGTGCCGAGGTAAAACACGTCCCGCAGGCCATAGCAGCTGCTGAAGGCCTCGCTGCCGATCTCCCTCACGCTTCCGGGGAGCGTGAGGATCGTCAGGCTGCCGCAATGGCTGAAGGCATGGCTTTCGATGAGCGTCAGACCCTCCGGGATCGACACCTCCGTCAGGCGGTCGAAGTTCGCAAAGGCGCCGTACCCGATCGACGCGACGCCGGGGCGCAGCTCCACGGCGGTGATCTGATATTCGTGATTATACCAGGGCGTGCTGCCGTAGCTGTAGAAATCGTCCATGGGCCCGGCGCCGGAGATCTGCAGCAGGCCGGTGTCGTCGTCGCCGTACAGGATCCAGGTGAGATCCGTTCCGCAGACGCCCGCGTCGATCCGGAAGCGCAGCCTCGCGTCGGTCAGCCACCCGTTGTCCGCGCCTATCGAAACGGAGCTCCACTGTTCCTGGCTGAAGGCGCAGTACACGTCGGTGAGGGAAACGCAGTTGAAGAAAGCATAATCTCCGACGGCGGTCAGGGTCCCGGGGAGCGTCACGGAGCGCAGATCGCAGCAGCCGGAGAACGCATAGCTGCCGATGCCCGTCACACCCGGCTGAAGCTCCACGGCGGTGACAAAGCCGCTCAGATCCGCCCACTCGGGATAAACGCCGCCGGGGGAGGAGAGAGAGGCAAAGTAGTCGTCATAGTCGTCCATCGCTCCCGTGCCGGAGACGGTGAGCAGACCGTCCTCGTCCAGGGTCCAGGTGAGATCTTCCCCGCAGACGCCGGAGCCGAGCAAATAGTGCATTTCCGCACTGCTCAGCGGATCGTTGAGCGAATTAACAAAAACGTAACGCCATTCCTCTGCGGTGCCGCCGAAATACACGTCCGTCAGGCTCTGGCAGTTGCTGAATGCCTGGTACCCGATGTTTACGATGCTCCGCGGGAGCGTCACGCTTGTCAGGCCGGTGCAAGCCTGGAACGCGCCGGCGCAGACGTCGGTCACGCCCGGAAGGATGAGCACCGTCCGGATCTGTCCGGCATAGCTGTTCCAGGGAACGTCGGACGGCATCTCTCCCGTGCCGGAAATCGTCAGCACGCCGTCGCTGTCCAGGACCCAGGTGACGTTCCCCGTGAACGACGAGCCGGACGCCACTTCCTCCGCCGCCTGCGCGCCGCCGGGCAGCAGACACAGCAGGAATACCAGAGATAACAGGAAGACTGCGCCTCCCGCGATCGTTTTTTTCATAGAAGAGCCTCCAGACATTCACAGTTTTTTCCTACTATAGCATGAAACAAAAAGAAAATCCACAGCAGACAAACATTGGCCGCGCCCATACCCCCGGCGGGCGGCCCCATCCATCCGCCGGGCTTGCAAATCCCCGGCGTCTGGGTTAAACTGAGCAGCGGAGGGGAGGAAAGAATATGTCCCACGAACAGGAGCACACCCGCGAGCAGGAACACGTCCACGCCCACCGCAGCTACGCCCATTTCCATTCCCCGGAGGAGAAGAAGCGGCAGCTCAACCGCATCAGCCGGGTCATCGGCCACCTGCAGCACGTGAAGAAAATGATCGAGGCGGACGAGGACTGCGCCGACGTCCTGACCCAGCTCGCCGCCACCCGCAGCGCCATCAACGGCCTGGGGAAGGAGATCATGAACGAGCACATCGCCCACTGCATCGCCCACGCCATCGAGGATGGGGACGCCGATGCCGTGGAGGATTTCCGCAAGGCCATCGAACGCTTTTTTTGAGAGGCAGAGGACATGAACGAGGAATACACGCCCCGGTGGCGCCGGGAGCTGGAGATCTTCCGCCGGGTGAAGCCGGTGCTCATCCTGGAGGGCAACGTCCTGGACGTTTACCGCGTCCCCGGCGGGGGGGAAGCCGTCGGCCTGGGGGAGTGCCTCCACAGTCTCCTGCGCGCCTGGGGCTATCATAATATCGTGTTCTACAACAGCCGCCGGGGCTTTTCCAACCCGTATGATCCCGGCTGCGCCCTGGATTTCGCCCGGCTCATGGGCCTCAGCGAGCACCAGCTCAGCGAACGCAGCGCCTTCCGGGGCAGGAGCGGCGCAGCGGCCCTCATGGCTTCGGCCATGACTCAGGAGCGGGAGCCCGCGGCCATGGTGCTGGAATACGCTTCCCGCACCATCGTCTCCCCGGAGCGTCCGGAGCAGGCGGAGGTGGACGCCTTCACCGAGCTTCTCCAGGCCTCGCAGGAGGGGACGGAGGTCGCCACCGGCATCGACCGGCTGAAAAACCTGCTGATCCTCATCGTGGGAAAGGTCAACGACCTGCCCGCCTGGTTCTATCTGCAGAACCCCAACGTGAAGACGGTCGCCATCGGCACCCCCGACCGGGAGGAGCGGGCCGCCCTGCTGGCGGGGGACCGGCTCCGCAGCTTCTTCACCGTGCGGGCCTGGCAGAAGGAGCGGGAGCACTTCGAAGCCCACCCCGAGGAGCTGGAAAAGCTGCGGCAGGGCTTCGTCGGCCTCACCGAGGGCCTCAGCCTCACGGAGCTCCTGGGCCTGCGGACCCTCTGCGTCAACGAGAACATCCCCGTGCACGAGCTGGGCAGCGTGGTGGACCTGTATAAATTCGGCATCCGGGAGAACCCGTGGAAATATCTGGACCACGCCCGTCTGGCCGCCGCGGAGGAGGCCTTCCGCCGCCGGGTCAAGGGTCAGGACTACGCCGTACAGCGCACTCTGGACGTGGTCAAGCGGGCGGCCGTGGGCATCGGCAATCTCCAGAGCAGCAGCACCACCAAGCCCAAGGGCATCCTCTTCTTCGCCGGGCCCACCGGCACCGGAAAAACGGAGACCGCCAAGACCCTGGCGGAGGCCCTCTTCGGGGACGAGCGCTGCTGCATCCGCTTCGACATGAGCGAATACCGCCAGAGCCATTCCGATCAGCGCCTGCTGGGCGCTCCGCCGGGCTACGTGGGCTATGAGGCCGGGGGCCAGCTCACCAACGCCGTGCGCCGCAATCCCTTTTCCATCCTGCTTTTCGACGAGATCGAGAAGGCCCACCCTTCCATCCTGGATAAATTCCTCCAGATCCTGGAGGACGGCAGGATGACCGACGGGCAGGGCAATACCGTTTATTTTACCGAGACCGTCATCGTCTTCACCAGCAACCTGGGCTTCGGCAGGAGGGAGGACGGCGGGCTCGCCGTCGGGCCGGATATGGACTATCCCACCCTGCGGAGCACCATCCTGGGGGCGATCGAGGACTATTTCAAGCTGGAGCTGGGACGGCCGGAGCTCCTCAACCGCATCGGGGAAAACGTCATCGTCTTCGACTATATCCGCCCCGATACCGCCGCCGCCATCCTGGACGCGCAGGTGGAGAAGATCGCCCTCCGCCTCTCCGAGGACCGGGGTATCCGCCTCTCCCTCGCTCCCGAAGCCCGGGAGACCCTCCTCGCCGCCGCCCTGCAGAACCTCTCCAACGGGGGCCGGGGCGTGGGCAACATCGTGGAGAGCATGCTCATCAACCCCCTCTCCCGCTGCCTCTTCGACCTGCGCGTTCCCTCCGGCGCGTCTCTGGCCGTGAAGGCCATCCGCAGCGCCGCGGGCAATTTCGAGCTGGACGCAGCCCTTGCCTGACGCAAAAACCCCGGCGGGCAGAAGCCCGCCGGGGTGAACGCCAGAAGGATCACTCGATGATGTTGATGAGCAGGGTGAGCACCACGAAGGCGATGGCCACCCACTTGGTGTATTTGGCCAGCTTGGCGTCCAGGGTCTTGGCCTTGTTCTTGGCCAGGAAGGTGTCCGCCACGCCGCCGATGGCGCCGCTGAGACCGGCGCTCTTGCCGGACTGGAAGAGGACGATGAGAACGGTGGCCAGCGCGGTGATGAGCTGGAGAATGGTGAGAACAATGATCCAGGCAGACATAGTCAGCATCCTTTCGTTTTAAGGGCGCGGCAGTCCGCCGGGCCTCGTTTTTTCGTGCACGATATCCTATCATATGCTTTCCCTTTTTGCAAGCCCCATATTTAGAGATTTTTGCCCGCCGGTATCATATATATAATATATATAATGTAGAGGAGCCGCCGCCATGTTCTTCGATACCCACGCCCATTACGACGATCCCCGCTTCGACGCGGACCGGGAGGCTCTCCTTGCCTCTCTGCCGGAGAAGGGGGTGGGCCGCGCAGTGAACTGCGGGTCCGACGCCGCCTCCTCCCGGGCGAGCCTCGCCCTGGCCCGGCGCTTCCCCCATATCTACGCCGCCGCCGGCATCCACCCGGAGTCCGCCGGGGAATACGGGCCGGAGGACCTGGCCGCCGTGGAGGCCCTGCTGGGGGAGGAGAAGGTACTGGCGGTGGGTGAGATCGGCCTCGACTATTATTATGACGACGCAGCCCCCCGGGAGACCCAGCTGGAGCTGCTGCGCGTCCAGCTCCGCCTGGCCCGGGAGCGGGATCTGCCCGCCGTCATCCACGACCGGGAGGCCCACGCCGACTGCCTCATGGCCGTGAAGGAGGTGCCGGGGCTGCGGGGGGTGTTCCACTGCTATTCCGGCAGCGTGGAGATGGCCCTGGAGCTGGCGAAGCTGGGCTGGTATTTCTCCTTCGGCGGGGCCGTCACCTTCAAAAATGCCCGGAAGGCCCCGGAGGTCGTCGCCGCCCTCCCGGCGGAGCGCATCCTCCTGGAGACGGACTGCCCCTATCTGGCCCCGGTGCCCTTCCGGGGAAAGCGCTGCGATTCCGGCCTTCTGCCCTATACGGCGGCGGCCATGGCCGCCTTCCGGGGCGTTTCGACGGAGGAAATCGAGGCGCTGACCTGGCGGAACGCCTGCCGTTTCTTCGGCCTGCCGGAGTGACGCGGTTTGCATTGTGCTTTTTTCACAAAATCCATGCAAATATTTCTCTGAAATATACAAATAAAAAACTTGACATCCCTCTCCGGGTTTGGTATTCTAAACAGGCCGCGCGGGAAAGCGTGGTGCCTTTGTCTGAGAACAGAGGCTTTTGCGATGAAGCGGGAGATTGCTCGGAACACCGAGGTAACTTCCGTGGAGCATGTCCGACGATCGGGCGGCTGGAAATGTCCGTGCCCTATGCAGGGTTGAAGCGCGTATATCGCTGCGCTCAGGGATGAAAGCCGGTTGAAAGACCGGCTGATTTTGTGAGATCGGAATGATACGCACGGCGGCGGGTACGGGAATTTTCACCGTACGGGACAGAAAAAAGGAACGTACGAGAGGAGTACAACCAATGGCAGCAGCGAAGAAAATGATCCGCATCCGTCTCAAGGCCTACGACCACCAGCTCATCGACCAGAGCGCCGAGAGGATCGTCGAGACCGCCAAGCGCACCGACGCGAAGGTCTCCGGTCCCATCCCCCTGCCCACCCGCAAGGAGGTCGTCACGATCCTCCGGGCCGTCCACAAATATAAGGACAGCCGCGAGCAGTTCGAGCGCAGGACCCACAAGCGCCTGATCGACATCCACAACCCCTCCCAGAAGACCGTGGAGGCCCTTATGAGCCTGGAGCTCCCGGCCGGCGTCGAGATCGAGATCAAGCTCTGATCCAGCCCAACGGATCGGAACCCCCCGCACACCTTTATTATTATCGCGCATAACCCGGGCCTGTCCGCTTGCGTCGGTCAGGCGGGTCATGTTGGCGAGGCGAAGACGCCCGTCAACCAATAACCTGAAGGAGGAAATATCCCATGAAAAAGGCCATCATCGGGAAGAAAGTGGGCATGACCCAGATTTTCGATGAAGCCGGCCATGCGATCCCCGTCACCGTGATCGAGGCCGGTCCCTGCGTGGTCACTCAGAAGAAGACCCTGGAGAACGACGGGTACGCCGCCATCCAGCTGGGCTTTGAGGAAGTGGCCGAGAAGAAGCTCTCCAAGCCGGAGCTGGGCCACCTGAAGAAGGCCGGAACCGCCCCCATGAAGGTCCTCAAGGAGTTCAAGCTGGATTCCGGGGCCGAAATGAACGTGGGCGACGTGATCAAGGCCGACGTTTTCGCCAAGGGCGAGAAGGTGGACATCACCGGCATCAGCCGCGGCAAGGGCTACGCCGGCGTCATCAAGCGCTGGAACGCCCACCGGCTTAAGGAATCCCACGGCACCGGCCCCGTGCACCGGCACGCCGGCGCCATGAGCGCCAACTCCAGCCCCAGCAAGATCTTCCCCGGCAAGATCGGCGCCGGCCAGATGGGCGTCGAGCAGGTCACCGTGCAGAACCTGGAGATCGTCCAGGTGGACGCCAACCTCAACCTGATCGCCGTGAAGGGCGCCGTGCCCGGCCCCAACCAGGGCATCGTGGCGCTGAAGAGCACCGTGAAGAAGAACAAGATCAAGCACGCCGCTTCCTCCCGCGTGAGCACCAACCCGCAG
>JAFXUU010000113.1 GCA_017524845.1 Oscillospiraceae bacterium | reverse complement strand
GTCCAGGTTTTGCGGGGCTGCGGAAGTCTCAACCTCACAAAGATAATAGAAATTGTCCTGGATGAAGCACTCCGTTTCGTCCCCGTCGCTTTTCTGGATCCGATGGACGTTTCCGTATTCCCGAACGGAAGAAGGGATCACAACGAGTCCGGCTTCCTCCAGGGTTTCCCGCGCCATAGCTTCCTCAGGCGTTTCCCCGGTTTCAATGCCGCCGCCAGGAAATTTATAATGGTCGTACTTCATGCTGTGGATCATGGCGATTTTCTTGTCCCGGATGATGATGCTCCTGGCGGAGTTGCGGGTAAATGAGTGCGTACATGCGGTATAATCCTTTTTGTCCATCTCAAACAGCAGTCTCATGGCTGCGCCTCCCGTCCAAAACGCCGGGGAGCTTGGAAAACTCCCCGGCGCGGCATGCTTTCTCTTTACTTCTGCGATCTGCTCAGTTTTCCGCCGCTTCCCCGCAAATCTCCCGCACCTGTTCCACGAAGCTGGGCATTTCACGAAAAATAACCTCGACGATGATGGACCAATTGATACCTTCATAGTCATGGACCAGTCTGTGACGCATACCCGAGACCATGTTCCACGGAAGATTAGGGAACTGTGCTTTCAGTTCGGGACTCAGGCGATAGACTTGCTCGCCGATGTTATACAGTGGGGTCGTCAGCGCTCACTGTGAAAACTCATCTTCCATCAACCGTTCCGGAGTTATGCCTTTTGCTTTGATCTGCGCAGCGGCGGCTTCCCAGGTGCCGACGATCTTTTTCAGCCGTTCAAGTTCGGGGCTTTTTATGCGATGCGCCGCCCTTCTCGCATGACCGCATCATAGAAGGGGGAGCCGACGTTGACTTCACAAATCTCGAAAGCGTCCACGTCCTTCCCTGTCAGTTCCCGCAGATCTTCGGCAAAGGCGAAAATATCCGTCTTTTTGAATTGACTGCCGCCGAAGACCACCACGTCGATATCGGAATCTTCCGTCGCTTCTCCGCGGGCATAGGACCCGATCAGCAGCGCATATTCCCCGTGGTAGCGGGCGAGCAGCTGCCGGATTACCTGTTCAATTGTAGTCAATGGCAGCATATTCATGCCTCCTTTGCCGATTAGGTGAGTTTATTATACCCGCTTTGCGAATCTGTTTCAACGGTATTCTGCGAATGAACACGCCGCGCCGGGAGGCTTTCGTTTCCCGGCGCGGTATATCTTATCTTATTTGTTCTGCTTGGCGCGGAAGGCGGTCTTGGCTCTCCGCTCGTGGTCCAGCACCCGCTTCCGGAGGCGCAGGGACTTGGGGGTGACCTCCAGCAGCTCGTCGTCCGCCAGGAACTCCATGCACTGCTCCAGGCTCATGAGCCTGGGCGGCACCAGGCGCAGGGCTTCGTCGGAGCCGGAGGCGCGCATATTGGTCATCTGCTTCTTCCGGCAGACGTTGATGACGATGTCCTCCTGCTTGGGGCAGGAGCCCACCACCATGCCGCCGTAGACCTTCACGCCCGGCCCGATGAACATGGTGCCCCGGTCCTGGGTGTTGAAAATGCCGTAGGCCACGGCCTCCCCGGTCTCGAAGGCGACGAGGCTTCCGGTGCTGCGGCGCTTCACCTCCCCCTTCATGGGGGCGTAGGAATCGAAGACGGAGGCCATGATGCCCTCCCCCCGGGTATCCGTGAGGAATTCGCTGCGGTAGCCGAAGAGGCCCCGGCTGGGCACCAGGAAGGTGAGCTTCGTGCGCGTCCCCGTGGGGTTCATCTCCTTCAGCTCGCCCTTGCGGTTACTCAGCTTCTCGATCACGGAGCCCACGCAGGCGTCCGGCACGTCGATGACCACCTCTTCCATGGGCTCCATGAGGACGCCGTTTTCCTCCTTCGTCAGCACCCGGGGCGGGGAGACCTGGAATTCGAAGCCCTCCCGGCGCATGGTCTCGATGAGGATGGAGAGGTGCATTTCCCCCCGGCCCGCCACGTTGAAGCTGTCGGTGCTGTCCGTCTCCGTGACCCGCAGGCTCACGTCCTTCAGGGTCTCCCGGAAGAGGCGGTCCCGCAGGGCCCGGGAGGTGACGAATTTGCCCTCCGTGCCCGCGAAGGGGCTGTCGTTGATGGAGAAGGTCATCTCCATGGTGGGGGCGGAGATCTTCACGAAGGGCAGCGCCTCCGGGCAGTCCGGCGCGCAGATGGTGTCGCCGATGGTCACGTCGCCGATGCCGCTGAGGGCCGCGATGTCCCCGGCGTAGGCCTCCGTCACCGGCGTGCGGCTGAGCCCGTCGAACACGTAGAGGCTGACGGCCTTGGCCTTCTCCCGCTGCTCCGGCTTCTCCGCGTTCACCACCAGGATCTCCTGGTTCTGCTTCAGCGTGCCCCGCTGGATGCGCCCGATGGCGATGCGCCCAACGTAGTCGTTGTAGTCCAGGGAGGACACCAGCAGCTGCAGGGGGGCGGCCTCGTCCCGCTCCGGGGCGGGCATGTATTCCAGGATCGTGTCGAAGAGGGGCCGCAGATCCACGCCCTCCGCCTCCGGGGAGTAGGCGGCGGTGCCCGCCCGGGCGGAGCAGAAGAGCATGGGGCTGTCCAGCTGCTCGTCGGTGGCGTTGAGCTCCAGCAGCAGCTCCAGCACCTCGTCGATCACCTCGTGGACCCGGGCGTCCGGCCGGTCGATCTTGTTCACCACCACGATCACCCGGTGGCCCAGCTCCAGAGCCCGGGAGAGGACGAAGCGGGTCTGGGGCATGGGGCCCTCCGCCGCGTCCACCAGGAGGAGCACGCCGTTGACCATCTTCAGCACCCGTTCCACCTCGCCGCCGAAATCGGCGTGGCCCGGGGTGTCCACGATGTTGATCTTCGTATCCTTATAATGAATGGCGGTGTTCTTGGCGAGGATGGTGATGCCCCGCTCCCGTTCCAGGTCCCCGGAGTCCATGACCCGGTCCTCCACCACCTGGTTTTCCCTGAAAACGCCTCCCTGCCGCAGCATTTCGTTGACCAGGGTGGTCTTGCCGTGGTCCACGTGGGCGATGATGGCGATATTGCGGATATCCATGGGAATCAGCTCCTGTCAAAACGTCAGAAAATTAACCGTATTATTATATAGCCCGATCCTGCGGATTGCAATCATAAATTTCTGCCCCGGGGGCAAGATTTTCTGCGGAGCGGGAGGGACGGCGTTCATAAAATGTTTTCAAAAGGGCCTTGACAAGCCGAAGGCGGCGTATTATATTGAGCTTAGCACTCGGAGGCAAAGAGTGCTAAAACGAAAAGGAGGCGAAGCGGCGTGGAGCTCAGCGAACGGAAGCGCAAGATCCTGAAGCTCATCGTGGAGAGCTACGTGGCCACGGCGGAGCCCGTGGGCAGCAAGGCCATCGCCGCCTCCGAGGAGCTGAACCTCTCCAGCGCCACCATCCGCAACGAGATGGCGGACATGACGGCCATGGGCCTGCTGGAGCAGCCCCACACCTCCGCCGGGCGCATCCCCTCCCCCCAGGGCTACCGGGTGTACGTCAACGAGCTGATGAACGAGCATCGCCTGAGCCTGGAGGAGACGCAGCGGATCAACGACACCCTGAAGCAGAAGATGGCCCAGTTCGACGAGCTGCTGGCGGACGCGGGCAAGCTGGTGAGCGAGATGACCAGCTACCCCGTCTACACCGCCGCCGCTCCCCGCCAGGTCCGCACGGTGCGGCGCTACGATCTCATCCGGGTGGACGCCAATACGGTGATCGCGGTGCTGATGCTGGAGGACGAGACGGCGGTGAACCGGGTGATGCGTTTCCCGGAGGGGATCGACGAAGCCCTGGTGCGGAAAATGGCCACCGTGTTCAACGCCAGCTTCACCATGCTGCCCCCGGAGGAGATCAACGGAGCTCTGGTGCAGGCGGCGGAGCGCAGCCTGGGGGACGAGAGCGGCGCCGTGGCGGCCCTGGCGGCCTTCGCGGTGCAGGCCATGACCCCGGAGCAGCGCCAGCGGCCCTACCTGGCCGGCGCCAGCAGCATCCTCAGCCTGCCGGAATACCGGGACGTGGACAAGGCCCAGAAGCTGATGGATTACCTGTCCGACGAGAGCGTCATCCGCGACCTGCCCCAGGACGAGGCGGGCGGGGTGCGCATCCTGATCGGGCCGGAGAACGTGGCCGAGGAGCTGAAGGACAGCGGCGTGGTGCTGGCCTCCTACGATATGGGCAACAACATGCAGGGCGTGATCGGCGTGGTAGGCCCCGTGCGCATGGACTACGCGCGGGTGGCCGCCTATCTCCGGGGCGTGGCCCTGGGGATGCAGCGGGCGGCCCTCATGGGCGCGCCGCAGCCGCCGCCCCAGATCGCCGCAGGCAGCAACGACGAAGAAGAGAAGGGATAGCCATGGACGAGGAAATGAAGACGCCGGAGACCGCCGGGGAGGCGGAGACCGCGGCGGAGGAAACGGAAAACCCCGCCGTCGGGGAGCCGGAGGCCGCCGAAGAATCGGAGGCGGCGCCGGAAAAGGAGCGGAAGTTCGGCCGCAAAAAGGAACACGAGCTGAAAAAGAAGCTGGAGGCCCTGAAGGCGGAGACGGACGCGGCCCTGGCCGCGGAGAGGGACAAATACCTGCGCCTGGCTGCCGAATACGACAACTACCGCCGCCGGAGCCAGAAGGAAAAGGAAAACGTGTATTCCGACGGGAAGGCGGACACGGTGCTGCAGCTCCTGCCGGTCTACGACAATCTGGAGCGGGCCCTGAAGGCCGAGTGCAGCGATCCGAATTTCTACCGGGGCGTGGAAATGACCATGACCCAGCTGACGGAGATCTTCGCGAAGCTGGGGGTGACGCCCATCGAGGCCGCCGGTCAGCCCTTCGACCCGGCGGAGCACAACGCGGTGGTCCACGTGGAGGACGAGAGCCTGGGCGAGAACACCGTGGTGGAGGAATTCCAGAAGGGCTTCAAGCTGAACGACAAGGTCATTCGCTTCGCCATGGTAAAAGTGGCGAACTGACGATAGAGCAAATAAGGAGGAATTGAATCATGGGTAAGATCATTGGTATAGATTTGGGTACTACGAACAGCTGCGTGGCCGTGATGGAGGGCGGCGAGCCCGTCGTCATCGCCAACGCCGAAGGCGCGCGGACGACCCCCAGCGTGGTGGCCTTCTCCAAGACCGGGGAGCGCATGGTGGGCCAGGTGGCCAAGCGCCAGGCCGTCACCAATCCGGACCGGACGGTCAGCTCCATCAAGCGCCACATGGGCTCCAACTACAAGGTGAACATCGACGGCAAGAATTTCACGCCTCCCGAGATCAGCGCCATGGTGCTGGCCAAGCTGAAGGCCGACGCCGAGAGCTATCTGGGCGGGTCCGTCACCGAGGCGGTCATCACCGTGCCCGCCTACTTCAACGACAGCCAGCGCCAGGCTACCAAGGACGCCGGCCG
>JAFXUU010000112.1 GCA_017524845.1 Oscillospiraceae bacterium | reverse complement strand
GAGCCCCAGCTTTTTCATGTGGATTCCTCCCTGATGATGGCTTGCACGGAGGCAAGGAGCGCCTCCGCCGCGCTGCGGGGGGCCGTGCGCCCGGGCAGGCCCCGGGCGACGGTCACCCCGTCCCCGTCCCGGAAGCCGCCGGGGGCGGAGGCCAGCTCGATGGCCGGACAGTCCGGCTTTTTGGCCAGCAGGGGAGCGGGGACGGTGTTGTAGAGCAGGTGGAAGCCCGCGGGCGCTTCCGGGAGAGAGGCCAGCGTCCGGCAGCCCAGGCCCTCCGCCAGGGCCCTTTGGGCCGGGCTGCGGGCATAGACCGTCACCTCCGCCCCCAGGGCCCGGAGCCGGGACGCCAGGGCCAGGGCGATGCGCCCGCCGCCCAGGAGCAGCACCCGCGCGCCCAGGAGCGTGCGGTCCAGCGCCGCCATCCCCGCGGCCAGGGCTCCCTCCGCCGTGATGACCGCGTTGCGGAGAAGCACGTCCTCCCGGTTGAAGTAGTCCCTTAGGCGCAGCCGGGGCCAGCTTCCTTCGGCCAGGGCCGTGAGGGCGAGGCTCCCCGCCGGAAGCTCTGCCAGCGCCGGATGCGCCCCCGTGGGCACGGGAAAGAGCCAGGCGTCCGCCGCCTCTCCGGGAACGTAGGGCCGGACGTCGTGGCCTTCCGCGGCCAGGAGCCGTCCCAGGATCGTCTGCCGGGCGTCTCCCGGCAGCAGCGCGAGCTTCATGGGTCATCACCTCCGTCCATCCTATGCCGGGCCGGAGGATGTGGGAACGGAAAAAAAGGCCGCCGGCGCACCATGCGCACCGGCGGCTCCGGTCGTTTTTTAACTCAGGCCTCGTTCACACGCTTTCCCGTGATATGCTCCGGGACCAGGCAGAAGAGACAGGTGTCCGGCCCGTATCGGGCGATCTCCGCCTCGATATAGGCCTCGTCCTCCGTGAATCTGCGGCTGAGGGCCCGGGCGACGGCGTAGATCCGCTCCCGGTCCTCGATGAATTCCACCTGCCCGAACACCACCACGCTGCGGAAGTTCAAGGCCCATTCCCCCTCCCGGCGGAAGCCCCCGTCCATGACGCAGAAAGAGGCCCTGGGGCAGCGCCGGAGGGCGTCCAGCTTGTGCCCCTTCCGGCCGCTGTGGAAGTAGAGCCTGCCGTCCTCCTCGCAGTACCAGTGGTCCATGGGCACCCCGTAGGGATAGTCCCCGTCTCCCAGCACGGAGAGGACGCCCCGCAGCTCCGTTTTCAGGAGCTCGACGCACTCTTCCCGGCTGAGGGCCTGCTTTTTCCTCCCGATCTCCCGGAATCCGCTCATGCCTCTCCTCCGCTTTCCCCCAGGAGCCAGGCGGCGGCCCGGGCCGTGCGGCCCTCCGGATCGTTGAAGTGCCCGCCGGGGTTCCATTCCAGCACCGTTTCCGCCCCGGAGACGCGCAGCAGCTCCGCCGTGCGCTCCGCGCAGGCCCCCACCCGCCCCATGCGGGGGTTCCGGGCCTTCGGCTCCTTTTCGCCCAGAGAGAGATAGACCCGCCCGGCCCGGCAGGGGTGCTCCGCCAGGTATTCGCACCAGCCGTCGTACCACAGGGAGCCGGATACGGAGGCAAGCAGAGCGTAGTCCGCCGTCCGCGTACCGGCCCAGAGGGCGAAGAGCCCCGCCAGGGAATAGCCCAGCAGCCCCTTTATCCGAGGGGGCGAGGGGAGGGCGGCTTCCGCCTCCTTCACCGCCGCGGTGAGCGCCCGGAGGAAGGCTTCCCCCTCCCCGCCGAAGCTCTCCCGGCCCTTCCCGAGACCCGGGGCGGGCCAGGGGGTGAGGTCCCGGTCCCAGTCCGGGGCGGGGAAGGCCAGCAGGGAGCAGTCCGGCAGCAGCGGGAGCAGTTTCTCCGCCGTTTCCGTGTCGTCCAGCAGCACCAGCAGGGGGCCGCTTTTCCCGATATACAGGCCGTTCATGGCTTCTCCTTTTCCCGCAGGGCGGCCAGCAGGGCATAGGGCACCTCGGGCTGCCCCAGCACCCGCTCCGGCCGCTTCGCGCCGTGATAATCGCTGCCGCCGGTGACGCAGAGGTCCAGGCTCTCCGCCAGACGGCGGAGAAGGGCGGAATCGGCGGCGGTATAGCCGGAATAATAGACCTCCATGCCGTGGAAGCCGCTGTCCGCGCAGAGCCGCGCCAGACGCCGGAGCCGCTCCCCATCCCGGGTGTACTGGAAGGGATGGGCCAGCACCACCTTCGCCCCGGCGGCGCGAAGCTCCCCGGCCACCTCCGGCACCGTCTGCCGGGTGATGGGCACGTAGTACGGCGCACCTTCTCCCAGCCAGCCGTCGAAGGCGGCCCGCAAGTCGGGGAAATAGCCCTTCTCCGCCAGAAGGGCGGCGATGTGGGGACGTCCGACGACGCCCTTCTTCCGGGCATAGAGCTCCTCCAGGGAGATATCCACCCCGTCGGCCCGCAGCTTTTCCACAATGGCGGCGTTGCGCTCGTTGCGGTCCTTTTCCACGTGGGGGAAGGCGCGCAGGATCTCCCAGTCCCCGTCGTAGCCCAGGACGTGTATCTCGATCCCCTCCCAATCCGCCTTCCGCTCGACGCCCGGCACGAGCTCCAGGCCGGGGGGCGGCGTCAGCCCCGCGAGGCCCTCCATGGTGTCGTGATCCGTGACGGCCAGGGCCCGGAGTCCGGCCCCGACGGCCATCTCCGCCAGCCCTTCGGGGGAGAGGTCCCCGTCGGAATAATCCGTGTGGGCGTGGAGATCCACCCGGTCGCCCGCCGTCTTCACAGGATCCTCCGACATTCCAGGTAATAGCGCTTGTCCCGGGCGGGGCCGATGGAAAAGCTCTTCTTCGGCAGGGGGCCGCTGCGGATGATGGAGGGGAAGAGGTCGGCCTTGTCCATCTCCGGCATCAACAGGCCCGCCCGGCCCGGGGCGCGGCAGAGGGAGGCCGCTTCCCCGTCCCCGTGGATGTAGTCGACGGCGCCGCCGTATCGGCTGCGGAAGTCCTCCAGGAAGGCTTCGCACCGGCCGATGCACTCCCCGATGGTCCCGTCCACCGTCAGCACCCGTTCGCCCGCCGCCGTCATGCAGCGGAAAGGACGGCCCTGTCCCTTCCAGGGGGCGAACCAGCGCTCCGCAGCCTCGAAGAAGGGGGCGGGGTCCGTGTCGAACAGCACCCGGTGAATGGGCTCGAAGCGGATGTCCGGCTCGTGGAGGTCCACCAGCTCCGCCAGGGCGAAGCGGGCCGGATGGCGCTGCCGCTCCTCCGGCGTCAGGGTCTCCCGCAGAGCCTCCCAGCTCTGCTTCGCGGCGGCCAGGCTGTGGTTGCCGTCCCCCACGGCGTAGAGCACGGGAGAATCCGTCTTCCCGTAGCGGCGGCGGAGGACGTCCTCGTCCCCCAGAGCCTCCAGGGCCTCCCGCACGGCCTGCGCTCCGGCGCCCCGGAGCTGACGGCCCCGCACCCGTCCGCCTCCTTCCATGAGGGGCGTGTCGTAGAGGAGGCGGCCGGCGTTCGCGGAGGCCCGCTCCATCACCGTCATGGCCGGGTCGTCACAGAAGACCACCAGATGGGGGAGCTCCAGAGGCGCGGCCTTCCGCAGACGCACCCGGGGCGGGAGCCGCTCCGTCACCAGACCCTCCGTGGCGTGGATGGGAGAGCAGGAATCCTCCCGGTAATCGTAGTATTCCAGGTCCAGAAGGCCCAGGATGCCCCGGCGCAGCCCGCCCCCGGAAAGGGTGCGCTCCACGTAGACGAAGCTGTCCTCCAGCCGTTCAAAGAGACCTTCGGACAGGCAGGCCGCCATGTTTTCCGGGATGGCGGCCTCCAGGCCGGCGGCGTCCGCCCGCCCCAGCCAGGCCTCGGGGAGCATGAGGCGCAGGGTGCTGGGGGCGCTCCCCACATATTCGTCCACCCGCCGCCAGTAGTCCGGGTCGGCGGTGAACTGGTCGCAGGCGATCACGGCCCAGCGCCGGAGATCGACGTTCCGGGGGATCAGGATCTCCCCGGGAAGAAAGCAGTCTGCAAGATTCATAAAAACGGTTCCTTTTCGGTATGGATATGGGTTCCCGTCCCGTCACAGCCGTTCCTTTTTCCCCAGCTGCCGGTAGACGGTGAAGAACATGGTGGTATAGCAGGCGGTGCCTCCCAGGAGCTGGCTCACCGGCTCGGCCCAGAAGATGCCGTCGGCCCCCAGGCCGGTGATGCCGGGCATGAGCAGGATGAGAGGCAGAAGGATGATGAATTTCCGCAGGAGGGAGAAGAACACCGCCCGCCGGGTGAGGCCCAGGCCGGTAAACACGTTCTGTCCCACCATCTGGAAGGTCATGAAAAAGAAGAAGGCGTAATAGTGCCGCACGCCGTAGACCCCCACCTTCAGGAGCTCCGGATCGGCGTTGAAGAGGCGCACCAGGAAGCCGGGGGCCAGCATGAAGGCCAGCCACATGCAGAGACAGTAGGCGCCCACCAGCAGGGTCATGACCCGGATGCAGGCCTTGCACCGGTCGTAGGCCCGGGCGCCGTAGTTGAAGCCCAGCACCGGCTTGCCGCCCTCGGTGACGCCGGAGGCCGGCATGAAGGAGAGTTCCCGCAGGGAGTTGATCACCGTCATCACCGCCACGTAGGTGTCGCCCCCCAGGCGGGAGAGGCCGTTGTTGTAGAAGAAGCTCACAGCGGAGTTGGTGAAGCTCATGACGAAGCCGGCGACGCCCAGCCCCAGCATCCGCAGCACGATCTCCTTCCGCAGGCGCAGATTGGCGGCCTTCAGGGGGATGACCGCCTTCTTCCCCGTGAGGAAGCGGAAGACCCAGAGGGAGGAGCAGGCCTGGCTGATCACCGTGGCCGCCGCCGCTCCCCGCACGCCCCAGTGGAAGCCGAAGATGAACAGGGGATCCAGGGCGATGTTCATCAGCGCCCCGATGAGCACCGTGAGCATCCCCGTGCGGGCGAAGCCCTGGGCGTTGATAAAGGAGTTCATCCCCACCCCGGTGAGGACGAAGACCGTTCCGGCGAGGTAGACGGAGAGATAGTCGTTTGCGTAGTGAAAGGTGTCGGCGCTGGCGCCGGTGAGCCAGAGGATCGGGGCCTTGAAGAGATAGCCCAGCAGGGTGAGGCCGAGGCCGAAGATCAGCAGCAGGCAATAGGCGTTGCCCAGGATCTGCCCGGCCTTTTCCTCGTTCCCCTCGCCCCGGGAGATGGAGAAGAAGGGCGCGCCGCCGGTGGAGCAGAGGGACTGGAAGGCGCTGATGACCATGAGGATGGGGGCGGCGATGCCGATCCCCGTCAGGGCCAGCTTCCCGCCCTCGGCCATGTGGCCGATGTAGATCCGGTCCACGATGCTGTAGAGGGTGTTCACCAGCAGCGCCAGGGTCAGAGGCCCGGCCAGGCGGAGGATATTCCCCGTCAGGCTGCCCTGGGAGAAATCACTTTTGTTCGTCTGTTTCAGAGAAAAGGCCTCCTTCCGTGAGGCTGAGGGCCAGCAGGACCCAGAAGACGGGGGCGGACTGGCACATGGAGATGCCGGCCAGGGCCTGGAGCGCGTAGCAGAGGGCGGCCCCGGCGCAGCTGCGCCCCGCCTCCCGCCGCCGGAAAAAGCCGACCCCGGCGCAGACAAAGAGCCCCAGATGGCAGAGTGCCGCCGGAAGTCCGCAGCAGACCAGGGTGTGCAGGGGCTCGCAGTGGGCCGCGTCGATGCCCAAAGTCACGGTCCGGCCCGCCTCGGCGGCCTCGTAGACGTAGGGACTGAGATTCCGGAGGGAGAGGGTATCCGGTCCCGTGCCCAGCCACAGGTGCGCCGGGACCGCGGCGAGCACCTGCTTCCAGATATAAACCCGCCCGCTGCCCGCGTCCTCCGGGACCCTGCCGCGAAGAAGGGCGGAGGCCTCCCGCAGCGGCGCGTACCAGCCCCGGTAGCCCAGGAGGAAGACGAAGCCCAGGAGGCAGAGGAAGCCCAGCAGGCAGAGGGAGGCGGCGCGGCAGGGCCGGTCCCCGGGGAGCCGCCGCTCCAGGAGATAGCAGGCGAGAGACAGCAGAGTGAGGCCCAGAGCCGGACCCCAGCCCAGCAGCTGCAGGAAGAGAAAGGCCGCGGTGAGGAGGGCGAGGCAGCCCCAGCGGAGCAGCTCCCCCAGGGTCTTCCCATAGGGAACGAGGGAGAAGAGCAGCACCGCTCCCAGGGCCAGCATGGGCGCGGTCACGTCCATGAGGGCCAGCACCAGGGCGCTGAGCAGAAGCGGCGGGAGCAGGAGATAGCGCTTCCCGCCCCGGCGCAGGATGAGCAGAAAGAAGAGGGCCGCAGCGGCGGACAGCACCGCGCCGGTCTGCCCGGCGTTGCCCAGGGTGCCCAGGTAGGACCCGGCGTAGCGCAGGTTGGCGTCCGCCCAGCCCAGCCCGGGCGGGTAGAGGCCCAGGGGGTCGAAGCCCGCCAGCTGACAGAGGCAGATCCCGTCCTCCAGGAGGATACCCCCGGCGAAGCAGACCGTCAGCCCCTCCCGGCGGGGAAGGGGGCGGCAGCTCAGCAGGAGAAAGCTCAGGAGATAGAGGGCAATGTGCAGGAAGCCCTCCCGGCGGCTGCCTCCCAGGAAGGCCGTCCGCCGCCAGGGGGAGAAGACCGCCGAGAGCAGGCAGCCCAGGAGCATTCCCAGGGCAAGGAGCCGGGCCGGTTCCCGGAAAAAGGCCTTCGGCCGGGGGAGGTCCGGCAGGCTGACAAGGAGAAAAAACAGGGTGAGGACCGCGTAGAGACCCGCCTTGAAGGCGGTCATGGAGGCATAGCCGCCCTCCGGGGCGAAGCAGGGCGCCAGCAGGAGAAAGGCCGTGCCCGCCAGGAGCACGTAAGCCTCCGCGGCCCGGCTGCCCAGCTTCATCCCCACCCCGCCTCTCTTTGGATAATTATTTACATAATATACACCCGCAGGCCCCCGCTGGCAAGCAGAGAAATCTCCGGGGAAGGGGAAAAAGCGCCGGGTCTTTTCTTGACTTTGGCCCCGCATGCTGTATAATTACGGTAAGAAAAGAGATACGGCGGAGGTGGCGAAATGAACCTGGAGGAACTGCTGCAGGAAGCCCGAAGCGGCAACATGGTTGCCCAATACGATCTCGCCATGCACTACGGGAAGCTCCTGAAGGAGACGGAGGACGAGGACGAGATCTACAAATACTCGCTGGACGCCATGCTTTGGCTGAAGAAGTCCGCCCAGCAGGGCTACGGGCCCGCCGTGGAGGCGGTCAGCGAGCTGGATATCCGTCCCGCGGCAGTCGAACCTGCCCCGGCCCCCGCCCCGGCCCCCGCGCCCGCCCCGGCCCCGGAACCGGCGCCGGTCCCCCTGCCGGACCCGGAGCCTGAGCCCGAGCCCGTCCCCGCTCCCCTGCGGGAGCCGGAGATCGACGAGGAAACGGCCGCCGCCGTGGCCGCCGCCGTGCAGCAGAGCACCGCGGAGCTGCCCGATCCCTCGGAGCATCCCCGCCCCGCCTCCAGAGCGGCCTACGCGCCCGCCCGGGAGCCGGAGGAAGCCCCCCGGGAGCGCTTCTTCTCCTCCACCACCAATACCATCGTATTCTGCATGCTCATCGTCAGCCTCCTGCTGAACATCCTGCTTCTGGTCTTCCTCTTCCGCATGTCCCGGGAGACCCGCACGATCCCCCCCGCGTCCTCCGCCGCGCCGGTGATGGAAGCGAGCCCGACGCCCACGTCGGCCCCCACCGCGAAGCCCACGGCGACGCCGGAGCCCACCCCGGAACCCACGCCGGAGCCCACCCCGGAACCCACGCCGGAGCCCTTCTGGCTGGACCTGAGCAAATACCCGAAGCTGGAAATGCGCCCCACGGAGGACCAGCTTTACGACGATTACGTATACTATATCGTCACGGCGGACACGCTGAACATGCGTTCCGGGCCGGACGTGCGCTATGAGCGCATCCGCACCATCCCCTGCATGTCCAAGGTCGGCGCCGTCTCCAAATACGGGACCTGGTACCTCGTCTCCATCGACGAAGATATGGGCTGGGTCTCCGGCGAATACCTCACCAGCAATCTGAATTACGTGAAGCCGTCCTCCGCCCCGGCCGCCACCTCCACCCCCGCGCCCTCCTCCTCCGGCGACCTGACGACGTGGTAACGGCTTCTCCCGACCGGGCGTTTCCACCGGGCAATACGATGGTATTGCCCGGTGTTTCTATCTTCCCTTGCAGGCGTTTCCCGCCGCCGCAAAAGCCGCCTTTGCCTTGACAGCAGGGCCGCTTTGGTATATTCTTATACCTTGGATGGGAGGGATACAGAAATGAAAATCCTGCTTCTGAGCGGCTTCCTCGGCTCCGGGAAAACCAGCGCCCTCCTGCAGCTGGCGGCCTACCTGGTGCGCGGCTCCCAAAAAGAGGGGACCAGCGTCATGATCATCGAAAACGAGATCGGCGAGGTCGGCGTGGACGATAAGGTGCTGAAGGCCCGGGGCCTTCAGGTGAAGGAGCTCTTTGCGGGCTGCGCCTGCTGCACCGGCGGCGCGGACCTTCTGGCCGATATCCGGACCCTCCGGGATACGGTGGCGCCGGAATGGATCGTCATCGAGGCCACCGGCGTGGCCTACCCCCTGCAGATCAAGGAAAACGTGGAAGCCTGCTTCCGCATCCCCGTGAAGATCCTGGCCGTGGCGGACGCCAAGCGGTGGAAGCGCCTCCACGCCTACATGGCCCAGCTCATCGAGGGCCAGGTGGATTCCGCCGACTGCATCCTCCTGAACAAGGTGGATCTGGTGGAGACGGCGGAGGCGGACGCCATCGAGGCGGAGCTGCGGGGCTACAATCCCGGGGCAGAGATCCGCCGGGTCGTGGCGAATCAGCCTGTGGACGACAGCGTCTGGGCGTTTCTGGACCGCTGAGGGAGGAAGACGCAGTGATCACTGTCAACATCAACGCCCGGGACCATGAGGAGGCCCACGTCGCCTCCGCGAAATTCACCCTGCCCGGCGCCGCCCTGCCCGCCGTGGAGGCGGCGCTTGTGAAGCAGCTGGCGGTCACCGTGCGCTGGGCCGACGAAAAGGATATGCTCATCGGCCATGCCAAGGCCTATCTCAGCTGGGGCGGGGAGGACGCGCGCATGCTCTCCACCACCGGCGGGCCCGTGGAGACCAAGGGGAGCGAGCTGCCGGATACGCCCGCGGACGCCGAGGTCGGCGTCACCGTCATCGTTTTCGGCGGGGAGCTGGAGGACGCGGAGGACCGGCTGGAGGGCCTTTCCGCCGCCGTCGTCGGCCAGTTCGGAGAATGGTGCTCCTACGTCCATGAATGCGAGCATCATCACGGCCACGATCACGGCCACGATCACGGGCATGAGCATCACGGTCACGGGCATGACTGCGGCTGCAGTCATGAGGAAGGCTGACCGGGCGCGTGCTGCCGGTGTGGAAATGGAGGCCGGGCGCCGCGGGCGGCCCCGTGCCGGGGCCCAGAAGGCCCATGCGCATCCTGGCCGTGGCGGACGTGGAGAGCCGGTTCATCTGGGAGCATTTCGATCCCGAGCTGTTCCGGGGCGTGGAGCTGATCGTCTCCTGCGGGGACCTGAAGGCCTCCTATCTCAGCTATCTCGTCACCATGATCCCGGCCCCCCTCTTTTACGTGCACGGCAACCACGATGACGACTATGCCCGCCGCCCGCCGCTGGGCTGCGAGTGCGTGGACGGCCGGGTGGTGGAATACAAGGGCCTGCGCATCGCCGGGCTGGGCGGCTGCATGGGGACCGATCCGCGGAGCGCCTTCCAGTACAGCGAGGCCGAGATGGAAAAGCGGGTCCGCCGGCTGGAAAGCGGGCTGCGGCGGGACCGGAAGCTGGATATCTTCGTTTCCCACGCGCCGGCCTCCGGCATGGGGGACGGGGCGGGCTTTCACGAGGGCTTCCGCTGCTTCCACGAGATCCACAGGGACAACGCCCCCCGTTATCATCTCTTCGGCCACATCCACGCCCTGGGCAGTCCCTTTCCCACGGCGGGCCAGGGGATCTACGTCAGCGGCGCCACCACGGCGGTGAACTGCGCGGGCTACCGGCTCCTGGACGTCTGAGGCGGGGCGCGTCAACCGTATAATCGACGAAAGTCTTTTATAATCCAAGGAAATAAACTTCAAAGGAGGAAATCAACCATGGGCATTTTCAAGTACACCCAGCTGAACCCCGTCATTTTCGGGGCCGGCGCCATCGGCTGTGTCGGCGAAGAGCTGGCGAAGCTCGGCTGCAAGAAGCTCCTGTTCGTCTGCGGCCCCAACGTGACCAAGGCCGGCAACACCAAGAAGGCCGAGGAGAGCCTGAAGGCCAACGGCATCGACTTCATCTACTGGAACGATGTGAAGCCCGATGCGCCCTCTACCCTCATCAACTCTGCGGCCGAATTCGCCATCAAGGAAGGCTGCGATTCCGTTCTGGGCATCGGCGGCGGCTCCTGCATGGACCTGGCCAAGGCCGTGGCCCTGCTGCTGGATCTGAAGGAGACCAGGATCGAGAAGTATCTGCCGCCTCCTCCTCCCACCATGCAGCCCGAGAAGGTGCCGATCCTGCTGGCCCCCACCACCTCCGGCTCCGGCTCCGAGGGCACCATGGTCTCCGTCATCACCGACGACACCACCGGCCAGAAGCAGGCCATCTTCATCCATGCCACCATCGGCATCATCGACCCTGAGCTGACCCTCACCTGCCCGCCCCACGTCACCGCCCAGGCCGGCTTCGACGTGATGGCCCACTGCATCGAGTCCATCACCGCCCGGGACCGCAACCCCCATTCCGAGCTGCTGGCCCTCAGCGCCCTGCGCCGCGTCCGGGACAACCTGGTGGAGTGCTTCAACAACGGCTCCAACCTGGAAGCCCGCAGCGAAATGGCCCTGGCCTCCAACTGGGCCGGCCTGGCCTTTGTGGACACCGACATCCAGCTGGGCCACGCCACCTGCGACTCCATCTCCGCCACCTGCCATACCCCCCACGGCATCGAGTGCGCCTGGG
>JAFXUU010000111.1 GCA_017524845.1 Oscillospiraceae bacterium | reverse complement strand
CCTGCGGGCAAAGATCGACCTTGCCAGCGGCAACTTCAACCTGCGGGACCCGGTGCTCTACCGCATCCGTTTTATCGAGCACCACCGGCAGGGCACGGAGTGGTGCATCTTCCCCATGTACGATTTCGCCCACCCCATCCAGGACGCCATCGAGGGCATCACCCACTCCCTCTGCTCCCTGGAATACGAGGAGCACCGGCCCCTGTACGACTGGGTGGTGGAGAACGTGGACCTGCCCGGCCGGAAGCCCCGGCAGATCGAGTTCGCCCGCCTGGGCATCAACTACACCGTCATGAGCAAGCGGAAGCTGCGCCGGCTGGTGGAGGACCGGGTGGTCTCCGGCTGGGACGACCCCCGCATGCCCACCCTCTGCGGTCTGCGCCGCCGGGGCTATACGGCGAAGTCCATCCGCAATTTCTGCGACCGCATCGGTGTGGCGAAGGTCTCCTCCACGGTGGACTGGGCCTTCCTGGAGAGCTGCGTGCGGGAGGACCTCAACGAATCCGCCCCCCGGGTGATGGCCGTGCTCCACCCCGTGCGCCTGACGGTGACGAATTACCCCGAGGGGCAGAGCGAAACGGTGCAGATCGAGAATAACCCCCTGCGTCCCGAGGACGGGACCCGCCCGGTGAGCTTTTCACGGCATCTGTGGATCGAATGCGCAGACTTCGAGGAGGCGCCCCCCAAAAAATACAATCGCCTTTACCCCGGCAACGAGGTGCGCCTGAAGGGCGCCTACGTGGTGCGCTGCACCGGCTGCGTCAAGGACAGAGAAGGCCACGTCGTCGAGGTGCTCTGCGAATACGATCCGGATTCCCGGGGCGGCGACCCCGCCGACGGGCGGAAGATCCGGGGCACCATCCACTGGGTGGACGAGGCGACGGCCGTTCCCGCGGAGGTCCGGCTCTACGACAGCCTCTTCACCGATCCCGATCCCGACGGGGCCGGAAAGGATTTTCTGGATTTCCTGAATCCCAACAGCCTCCTGGTGCTGAAGGGTTGTCGGCTGGAGGCCTGTCTGGCCGGGGCGAAAGCCCCCGGTCGCTGCGAATCCGCTGCGGGCTATCAGTTCCTGCGCACCGGCTATTTCTGCCCCGACACGGACTGCCGCCCCGACCGGCTGGTGTTCAACCGGGTGGTGGCCCTGAAGGACAGCTATCGGAAATGAATCCTACGATCGCGATCGCTTCGCCGGATCGCGGTTGGAGAGGGTTTGCGCTCCGCTGCCTGCGGGCGCGAGCTCTGTGAAGCTTTATCCAAAAACACGCTGACGGGACCGGCTGGGGCCGGTCCCGCTTTTCCTTTGAAGAAGAGCTTACTATATGTTTACTTTCTCGTTTTAATGTGATAAAATGAAGGAAAACATCGAAGGGATCCGTAGCCGCAATGGATGAAGAAAACAAGCGAACGCGCCGCGCGGTGAAGCCCATCACGCTGGACAAGCTCCCGGCGGCGACGGACGAGACCCTGGCGCAGGAATTCAAAAAATCAAGGCGGGAGCGGAAGACGCTCCCGGATACCATCACCAACCGGGAGCTGTACCGGGACATCATCCAGATCGCCTGGCCCTCCCTCTGCGAGCTCTTCCTCACCAGCCTGGTGAGCATGGTGGACAACATGATGGTGGGAAATCTGGGCGACTGGGCCATCAGCGCCGTCGGCCTCGCCACCCAGCCGAAGTTCATTTTCATGAACCTCATCATGGCCCTGAACACCGGCACCACCGCCATGATCTCCCGGGCCCGGGGCATGCAGGACCGGGAGCGGGCAGACCGCATCCTTCGCCAGTGCATGGTGCTGGTGACGTTCATCGGCATCTTCAGCGCCGCCCTGGGCTACGCCCTCTCGGAGTCCATGGTCCGCTTCATGGCAAACGAAGGTCTGGAGCCGGAGGTACTTCGGGCCGGGACCCGATATCTGCAGGTGCAGTTCCTGTTCTTCCCCACCCTGGCCCTGACCAGCACCATCACCGCCGCGCTGAAGGGCACCGGACAGGCCAAGCCCAGCATGGTCTACAATTCCGTGGCCAACCTGGTGAACATCTACTTCAACTGGCTGCTGATCAACGGCCGCTGGGGCTTCCCCCGTCTGGAGGTGGTGGGCGCCTCCATCGCCACCGGCATCGGCCAGACCGTGGCGACGGTGATGGCCCTCTGGTGCGTCTTCTCCGGCCGCTTCTACTGCACCATGCGCCTGAAAAAGCTCCTGAGCTTCGATAAGGACATCATCTCCGGCATCGTGAAGGTGGGCATCCCCAGCATGATCGAACAGCTTTTCATGCGCGTGGGCATGATCATCTTCACCCGGACGGTCACCTCTCTGGGCAGCGTGCAGTTCGCCACCCACATGATCTGCATGAACATCCAGTCCATGTCCTTCATGATCGGCCAGGGCTTCGCCGTATCCTCCACCTCCCTGGTGGGGCAGAGCCTGGGCAAGAAGCGCCCGGACATGGCGGAGCACTACAGCCGCCGCTGCCGCAACTTCGGCCTCGCCGCCGCCGTGCTCATCGGACTTCTTTTCTTCCTGTTCCGGCGGACGCTGGTGGGCTTCTACAACAAGGACGCGGAGCTGCTGGCCCTGGGCTCCTACATCATGATCTACGTGGCCGTTCTCCAGCCCTTCCAGGCCAATCAGTTCATCCTGGGCGGCTCCCTCCGGGGCGCCGGCGACACCCGCTTCACCGCCATCGTGATGCTCATCACCATCGTGGGCATCCGCACCGCCCTCGCCTATCTCCTGGTGACGCTGCTGCACATGGAGCTCACCGGGGCCTGGATCGCCGTGGCCGCGGACCAGATCGCAAGAAGCCTCATTATTATGGCGCGGTATAATACGGGGAAGTGGAAGAAGATCAAGCTCTGATTTTCAAGTAAAAGTTAATAAGTTATAAGTAATAATTGTGGTGTTTGGGGCAGGAGTTCTCCTGCCCCAAAACATTCTCAAATTGGTTGACATTTGTCAGCGTTTGCGGTATGATCGGGAAAAAGAAACAAAAGGCTTCTGTACGGAGCTCGTACGGACGAAGGAACGGGAGGGTTTATGAAGAGAACGGTCGCCGCGCTTGCCGTCCTGGCGATGCTCCTGCTCTCCGCTTCCGCCGCGGGGGAAGCGGGGCCTGCCGCCGTGTTTTCTCAGGAGCGGGAGCTGCTGGCCTCCGGTACGCTGGCGGAGCGGGTCGCCCTGGGAAACGGCGTGTATATCCTGGAGGTCACGGAGGTCTCTCCGGCGGAGGCCCGGTATTATAACGAGCTGACCCCCTTCGACGGCGTGAAGGAGCAGGAGATTCTGGAGACCTGGGATTATGAGCTCACTGCCGTCCGCTGCCGCGTCGTCGGCTCGGAGGACCGGGACCTCCGCCTGTACTTCGGGCGGCGGTTCGTCTCCCGCTCCGGCGGCGAAGCGGCCCCCTGCCCGGACGACGATTTCCCGGATCCAAAGCCGGGCGACCGTCTGCTGGCGTTTCGCAGCGGCACGAACGGCATGTCCTCCGGCGGGCTCCCTCTTTGGGAAGGCCGCGCGGACCAGAGGAACACCGCCGTCGTTCTGGACGGGGATCACAACGTCACCGTCTGCCTTTCGGATGCGATCCTGATCCGGGGCAGCGACGCGGTCCCCATCGACTGAGGAGGGCAAGCTGTGAAAAGAGCGTTCTTCATTTTCCTCCCCGCTCTGCTCCTTGCCGTCCTGCTCGGCGGCTGCGGGAAAAAGCCGGCGTTCTCTCCGCCGGAGGGTATGGACTGGCTGGAAGCCTGGCTGAAAGAGGAGGAAGCCCTGGCGGCGAGCGTCACCTTCCGGGAGCTGGCGGAAGCCTATGACCGGATCGCGAAAACGGAGATCGTCGAAATATCGCCTCTGCAGGAGCGGACGGTCAGGCTGCCGAACGGTGAAGCCCGGACCGAGACCTATCGGGAATACACCCTGGAGATCCGCGCCTCCTTCCCGGAGGATGAGACAGGCAGGCTGCTTCTCCGTGCCGCGTCCGCGTATACCGATCAGAACGGCGGCAGGCTGACCACGCCCTGGCGGCAGACGGAGTGGGACGGGCTCACCCTGGAGACCGGCCAGACCCTGTGGCTCTACGGCAGCGAGAAGGTCTTAGCCGCGGCGCCCTTCTCCGGCCTGCCGTCCGACGGTCTCATCCTCGCCGTCGACGAGCGGGGCCGCCTCCTGCCGTGCCGGGAAGTGTCCCGAACGGATTCGGAAGGCGGATAACACTGCCGCGCCGCGCGGTTTTTGCATTGAAAACGGGGGGCTTCCCAGGTCGGGAAGCTCCCCGTCAGACTTTAGAGAGCCTTTATTTATCTGTCTGTGCGCCAGTCCTGCAGGAGGCGGTCGAAACGCTCCGTCAGCTCGTCGGGGGGCAGGGGCTCGCCGCCCTCCCGGAAGGACAGGGAAAGCTCCAGCCACCGGAAGCCGTCCAGGGAGGCGCGCCATTCCTCGATCGCCGCCTCGGCCGCGTGGTATTCCTCCCGGCTCGCCGTCTGCCCGTTCAGCTGCCGGCGGTCTCCGTATAGACGCCGCCGAAGCTCTCCTCCCCCCGCACAGACAGACTGTACAGGCAGTCGCAGGCAAGGAAGCCGTTCCGGTCCCCGCCGAAGCGGAGCCAGTCGCACCAGGCTTCCGTAGGCCAGGCGGCGTTGCGGGAATTGAGATACCAGCCGCTGCTGCAGGAACGGAAGCCCGCGTCGTCGTCATCCGAAACCGTCTGATTCGCCCAGAATCCGTTTTCCACGGCGTTTTTGGCCGGAGGCAGGCCGAAGCTGCACGCCGTATTGAAGGCCCGGGCCTCCCCGTCCTCAAAGGTGACCACTGCGGCGGCGCCGCTGACGGAGGCCCCCGGCAGGAACACGATCAGCTCCGGCATGCCGCTGCCGCTGAGATCGGCCAGGGTCACCCCGATCACCGGCCCTTCGGCTGTGCCGCTGTATTCCGAGTTCTTCAGGAGGACGTTATCAAAGAGGGACCGGTAGGCTTCCCGCCATTTGTCATATCCATCGGCTGCCCAGCGGAAATAGCCGTCCCAGGGAAGGAAAAACAGCTCCGGCCCGCCGGGTCCCTCCCGAACGGCGAAATAGGTATGGTTCTCGATGCCGACGACCCGGCTGTCCGCGTCCAGCTTCATGCCGCCGGCCCAGCCTACGTTGTTCACGTCTTCGGGATAAAAGGCCGCCTGCCAGGCATAGACCGGCAGATACGCCCCGTCCTCGCCGCGCCAGACATAGGCCGTTTTTTCCAGTCGGGTGATATCGAAGCCGACGAGGCCCCCGGCCCCGTAGGGCCGGTAGTTCTCCACCGTTTCCCGGGCGCGGGCTTCCAGATAAGGACCGTATTTCTCCCATGCCTCCCCTTCCACGACCCCGTCGCTGCGGAAGCAGCCGCGGATCAGGGCGTAGAGGGGGGCGTCGTCCAGCCAGTATTCTTCCGCGCCGCCGGGCTTCCCGTCCCACAGGCGGACGAAGACCAGATTTTCCGTCTGCCGGGCGCAAAGCTCATAGCGCGTGTCCAGGGAGCTGAAGCTGTCGGGCCCGCCGGTCAGATATACCTCCACTCGCCAGAAATCCGGACGGCCCGATTCTTCCTCCGGTTTCGCCGCGGGATGGGCCGCGGCGGCGCGCATCAGAGGCGCCAGCGTTTCCGCGTCCGTCCCGACCCAGCCGGAGGAAACGACCCCGGCGATATCCTTCGCCGTCAGGGCGGCCATTTTGCTCAGGCCGTCCGTTTCCTCCGTCGCCGCCGCAGCGCCGTCGGTAGGAGCATAGAGGCGGACTGTGAGGCTGCGGTCGTAATCCTCCCCGATCTCCAGGACAAGCTGCAGGACGTTTACCCCGTCAAACCACAGGGAGCGGATCGCGGCGCCGGGTACCATGTCCTCCTTCGACGCGTCCAGGTTTTCTTCCAGCCCGGCGCTGCCCAGCCGGGCGGCGAGGGTGCCCCGCAGGCGCATGAACATTTCCATGGCATGATCCATCTCCCCGTTCGGGAGGAAGCGCAGGGTGATCGATTCCAGCGCTTCCCCCTCCCCTTCGGCATAGGCCAGGTACAGGGCAAAATCCATGCCCGCAAAGACGCCGGAAACATAATAGTCGCTGCCTTCCTCTTCCGTATGCAGGGTGAGCTGCGGGGCGGTCGTCATTCGTTCCGGCAGCTCCCGATCCTCCGTTTGCCCGGAGAAGTCGCTGCCGTAAATCGCCATGCAGGTTCTCTCCTTGCTTTGCCCCGGCGTCAGAACGCCGTAGGCGGGCAGCGCCAGGTTTTCCAGATGCAGGAAATTGTCCCCGCTTTGATAACTGACGTCGCTGAATGGGACCTGCCGCAGCACGTCCGCATAGGTCTGCTCCCTGCCGCTGCTCTCGAGGGTCAGGCGGCCGTCCGCCAGAGCGAAGGCCACGGTGTCCGCCGCCGTGTCTGCTGCCCGGGGCTCAAGGTCGAAGATTGCCGTATGGATCCAGCGCTCATAAAGGGCTTCGTTGCGGATCTCCCACACGGCCGGTCCGTATTTCTCTGCGGCTGCGGCAGGATCGGCAAAATCCAGCTCCACGAAGCCGCCGCCGAAGCGCAGGGTGCAGCCCGCGCCCTCCAGGATCAGGGTCTTCTCGGAGGGGATCCCCCGGCCGGAGACCACCTCGTCCTCCTTCACGTCCCGAAGCAGCTGCACCAGCGCATCGACCGCTTCCGGAGAGAGCACTTCTTCCCGCTGCACCGCCTCCATGCGGAAGCGGCAGGTCCCCAGGTCCTCGGCGCTGAGGCTTGTGAGCCAGGCCCAGGGGGTCTCCGGCTCCGTCTGCTTCGCGCGGGGATTGGCCGTACAGGCGGCGACGGCGGCAAGGCAGAGGACCGCCGCAAGGACCGTCACCCACAGCCGGGGCCTCCGCCAGTGCAGAGCGTTTTTGATGCGGCTCTTTACGTCGCTCTCTCCGAAGCCCAGGGGCGCGGGGGCCGGAAAGCGGCGGCCGGAGGCGCAGGCCAGCAGGGTGCGGCTGTAATCCTTCGCCCGGCCGCCCAGCCCGGCAAGGACCCGTTCGTCGCAGCTCATCTCCATGTCCCGGCTCATGAGCCAGAAGGCCGGCCACACCGCCGGATTGAACCAGTGCAGCGTCAGCAGCAGGTAGGCAAAGAGCTTCGCCCAGTGATCGCCCCGCCGGAGATGGGCCCGCTCGTGGGCCAGGACGAAGCTCAGCTCCTCCCCTCCGAGGGAGGCGGACACGTAGATCCGCGGGCGCAGGAGGCCCAGGATGAAGGGCGTCCCCACCCGGTCCGAAGCGAAGACGCCGGGCTCCAGCATGGCGGCGTCCTCCAGGAGCCTCTTCGTTTTCCAATAGCGCAGGAGGCCCAGGGCCAGCATCACCCCTATGCCCAGGAGCCAGAGAACGAGGCCGATGCGCAGCCAGTTCAGCGCCGGGTCTGCTGCGGCCTGCACGGCGGCCTGCGCGGTGACCTGCGGCGCGGAGAGAGCGCCGGAAACGATCGGCGTTTGAATGACGGGGACGGGGGACGCAGGGGAAAGGGCGGCTGGCCCGGGGATATAGGCGATCTCCCCCACCCCCGCAGCCGCGGAGGCCGGGGCGGCAGGGGGCCGCAGCCGGAAGATGCTGAAGGCAGCCCGGAAGCTCACCGGGCAGCATAGCCGGAAGGCCGGGGCGATCCACAGGAGATAGCGCCATTTCTTCGGCGCCCGATGCAAAGGCAGCCGCAGCAGGACGACCGCCGCGATCACCGCGGCGCCGGTGAGACTCATGTTCAGGACCTTCAGGAATATGCCCTCCATTTCAGCCCTCCTTGTGCTCGTCGATCAGACGCTTCAGTTCCTCCGCTTCTCTGTCCGAAATGGTCCTGCCTCCCAGGAAGGAGACCAGAAAGCCGGGGAGGGAGCCGGAAAAAGTCTGCTCCACCACGTAGGCGCTCTCGGCGGCCTGCACCTCCCCGCGGCTTAGGAGCGCGGTGACCACCGCGTTCTCGTTTTTCACGTAGCCCTTCTCCGCCAGCAGCCGCAGACGGGTGTATGTAGTGGATTTCTTCCAGCCCAGCTTTTCCCGGCAGAGCTCCACCAGCCTGCCGGAGGGCACGGGCTCGTGCTCCCAGATCACGTCCATAAAACGGGCTTCCCCGTAGGACAGGCGTTTCGGTTCCATGGTCTCCCCTCCGGTTTAATTTATTAGACCCTGCTTTAGTTTAATTCATTAAACCGCTCCTGTCAAGGGGAAATCCTGCCGGGGCAAAAAAAATCGGGACGGATGCGGCGCATCCGTCCCGATCGATGGAAATCCGATACTTACTTTGCGTATTCCACGGCCCGGGTCTCCCGCAGGAGATTCACCTTGATCTGACCGGGGTATTCCAGGTCGCTCTCGATCTTCCGGGCGATGTCGTGGGCCAGGAGCACCATCTGATCCTCCCCCACCTCCTCGGGCTTGACCATGATGCGGATCTCGCGGCCCGCCTGGATGGCGAAGGAGCTGGCGACGCCGGGGAAGGAATTGGTGAGCTCCTCCAGCTTTTCCAGACGCTTGATATAGTTCTCGATGTTCTCCCGCCGGGCGCCGGGGCGGGCGGCGGAGATGGTATCGGCCGCCTGAACGATGCAGGCGATGAGCGTCTGGGGCTCCACGTCCCCGTGGTGGGCCTGGATGGCGTGGACGATCTGCTCGTTTTCCTTGTACTTCCTCGCCAGCTCCACGCCGATGGCCACGTGGCTGCCCTCCACCTCATGGTCGATGGACTTGCCGATGTCGTGCAGCAGACCCGCGCGCTTGGCAATGGTCACGTCCACGCCCAGCTCGGCGGCCAGGAGGCCGGCGATGTGGGACACCTCAATGGAGTGCTTCAGCACGTTCTGTCCGTAGCTGGTGCGGAATTTCTGGCGGCCCAGGAGCTTCACCAGCTCCTGATTCAGGCCGTGTACGCCGGTCTCGAAGGTGGCTCGCTCGCCCTCGGCCTTGACGGTGGCCTCCACCTCCCGGCGGGCCTTCTCCACCGTCTCCTCGATGCGGGCGGGATGGATGCGCCCGTCGGTGATGAGCTTCTCCAGGGCGACCCGGGCGATCTCCCGGCGATAGGGATCGAAGCTGGAAAGGGTGATGGCTTCCGGCGTATCGTCGATGATGAGATCGACGCCGGTCAGGGTCTCGATGGCGCGGATGTTCCGGCCTTCCCGGCCGATCACGCGGCCCTTCATCTCGTCATTGGGCAGGGGGACCACACTGACGGTTGCTTCGGCCACATGGTCTGCCGCGCAGCGCTGGATGGCAAGGGTGATGTACTCCCGGGCCTTCTCGTCGGCCTCTTCCTTGAACCGGGCCTCCAGCTCCTTGATCTTCATGGCCTTCTCATGGGTGACCTCGGATTCGATCTCCCGGATCAGGTAATCCTTGGCCTCCTCCTGAGTGTAGCCGGAGAGCTTTTCCAGCATTTCCAGCTCGCTGCGCTTGATGAGCTTCACTTCCTCCCGGAGAGCGTCCGCCTCCTGGAGCTTTTTGTTGAGCTGCTCGTTTTTCTTTTCGATGTTGTCGGTCTTCTTGTCGAGGTTTTCCTCTTTCGACTGGAGCCGACGCTCCTGCTTCTGCAGTTCGCTGCGCCGCTCCTTCACCTCCCGCTCGTATTCCGTACGCTCCTTATGGATGGATTCCTTGGCTTCCAGCAGAGCCTCCCTCTGCTTGCTTTCGCCGGTCTTGATGGCCTCGTTGATGATGCGCCTGGCCTCCTCCTCGGCGCTGGAGATCTCTCTTTCGGATACTTTCTTGCGGTAGGTAATACCGAGGAAAAACGCGACGGCGGCAAACACGAGGATGAGGATGACTGCCAACCACCAGGGCATGTTTCGGTATACCTCCTGTTAAGAATAGATTGAAAAATATATATGGCCGAAATCTCGGCCCTTCGAACTTCCCCATAAGCTCTTATATATTATCCATAGTATTCTAATCTACCTTTGGCATTATGTCAAGGTGAAACTCCGCAAAATCGGTGAAAGGCGCGGGAAATTTGGCTTGCAATCCGGGCCGCGATCTTCTATGATGGTTTTATAACATTCAAGCGGCAGGCCGGACCTCCGGCCGCCGGAATACCTGGAGGCAGCTATGAATTCCATTTTTGCGGAAGCGGCGGAGCTCTGCGCCGCCGGCACCCCCTTCGTCTGGGCTTCCATCCTCTCTCAGGACGGCTCCACCCCCCGCAGCGCTGGGAGCCGCATGCTGGTGCTGGCGGACGGCATCGTCTCCACCATCGGCGGCGGCGGCATGGAGGCCGGCGTCATCGCCATGGCCCGGGACAGCGTTTTGAAGGACAGGAAGCCGCAGCTCATGCATTACGACATGAGCGGCACCGAGGCGGCCACCGCGGGCCTGATCTGCGGCGGCGTCTGCGAGGTGCTGCTGGCCTACATGGAGGCGGCCTACGGCCCTGTGTTGGAGGCCGCCGCCCGGGCGGAGGCCGACGGGACGCCCGCCTGGCTCTTCTACATTTTGGACGAGAACCCGGGGACCGACCTTCCCTTCCAGCTCTGCCTCAACGTGGGCGGCGAGAAGCTGGTGGGCTCCTTCCGGGGCAATCAGAATTTCATGCGGCAGATGCTGCTGAATCCCATCCGGGTGGCCATCCACGGGGACATGGTGGACGGCGTCCGCTTCTTCGCCCAGGACGTAGGCTCCGCGCCGCGGATGTTCCTCTTCGGGGCCGGGCACGTCTCCTGCGAGGTGGCGAAGATCGCCGTGGGCTGCGGCTTCAACGTGACGGTGGTGGACGACCGGGCGGATTTCTGCAATGCCGAGCGCTTCCCCGGCTGCGGCTGCGCCGTGATCGAGAGCTTCGAGCGCATGCCGGACTTCCCGGCGGACGAAGCCAGCTACGTGATCATCATGACCCGGGGCCACTCCTATGACAAGGACGTGCTGCGCTGGGCGCTGGGGAAAAAGCCCTTCTATCTGGGCATGATCGGCAGCCGCTCGAAGCGGGACACCCTGTACCGGAAGCTCCACGAGGAGGAGGGCTTCCCCATGGAGCAGCTGCAGGCCGTCTTCTGCCCCATCGGCCTTTCCATCGGCGCCGAGACCCCGGCTGAGATCGCCGTGAGCGTCATGGCGGAGGTCATTCAGAAGCGGCGGCAGGTCCCCGGCGGGAAATAAGCCTTGCAATCCGCCCCGATTGTGTTAT
>JAFXUU010000110.1 GCA_017524845.1 Oscillospiraceae bacterium | reverse complement strand
TGAAGTTTCATAGCAGTTACATTATACCACCATTTGGCTGCTTCCGAAAGGGGGCAGCCATCTCTTTTCATAACAAAAAATGAGAAGCCGCTTTTCACGACTTCTCATTTTTCGTTATGGGACTTTTTTTACAGCCCCTTCGCTTTTATTTTACCTCCACCAGCTCGATGTGGAAGTTCAGCTCCTTGCCTGCCATTTCGTGGTTGGCGTCGAAGGTGACGGTCTTCTCGTCCTTGGCGGTGATGCGCACCGGGATGGGCCGACCGTAGGGATCCTGGAGATAGACCCGCTCCCCCACGGACACCGCCTCGGCGCCGGGCAGGCTGGCGATCTCCAGGGTGACGACGGCCTCGGGGTCCGCCTCGCCGTAGGCCTCCTCCGGCGTCAGATGCACGTCCCTGTGTTCCCCCGGCTCCATGTCCGCCACGGCGGCGTCGAAGCCCGGAATCATCTGGCCCGCCCCGCAGACGAACTCCAGGGGCTCGCCCCGGTCATAGGAGGAGTCGAACTGGGCGCCGTCGTTGAAGGTCCCCCGGTAGTGGACCCGACAGGTCTTGCCCACGTTCTTGCCCTGGATGCCCCCGTGGCAGCCGCCGCAGCCGCCCTCGCTGTGGCAGCCGTGCTCGCCGCAGCCCTGGGAGCCGCAGGCGTGCTCCTCGCCGTGGTGGTGGTCGCAGTTGGCCCCGGTGTTGATGAGCTCCCCCCGGAGATAGGCGGCCACCGCCTCGTCGGCGCTGCCCTGGGCCCCGGCGCAGAGCTCGATGCCCTGCTCCGCCAGGGCGGCCTGGGCGCCGCCCCCGATGCCGCCGCAGATCAGCACGTCGATATCCTGCCGCTTCAGCAGCTGCGCCAGGGCCCCGTGGCCCGCACCGTCGGAGGCAAGCAGCTCCGTGGCGACGATCTGGCCATCCTCCACCCGGTAGAGCTTGAAGGTCTCGGTGTGGCCAAAGTGCTGAAATACCTTTCCGTCTTCATAAGTGACTGCAATTTTCATCTTGGTTCTCCTTTTTGCCCTGAGAGACTTCTTCCAGGGAATTTGCCCTCAGTATACCACGATCCGGGGCAAATGGCAAGCCTTTTCCGCTCCGGCGCGGCTTCGGGGATTCGCCTTGGGGCCTTCCCTGCCCGGCGGCGCCGGAAACCCGCGCCCCTGCCGCCCGATTGCATGCGCCCGCGGCCTCGTCCTTGACAGCGGCGGGATTTCATTGTATAATACAAAGAATAGAATGGAAAAGTATGGGTCGGAGGAGGCACTGCTGTGAACAACGTACTGGAATATCTGCTGGCGACGGCCGCCCGGCTGCCGGATGCCCCCGCCTACGGCGATGAGCAGCAAAGCCTTCCCTTTGCCGAGCTTCTGACCCGGGCCCGCCGCCTGGGCTGCCTGCTGGCGCGGAAGACCCCCTGCCTCCGCAGGCCCGCGGCTGTGCTGGTGCGCCGGGACGTCCCCTCTCTGTTGGGCTGCTTCGGAGCCCTCTGGGCCGGGGCCTTCTACGTGCCGCTGGACGCCGCCATGCCCGCTGAACGGCTGGAGGGCATCCTGCGGGAGCTGGAGCCGGCCGTCATCCTGATTGGAGCGGCGGATCGGAAGCGGGCGGAGGCCCTTTCCGCCTTCGCGCCGGTGTATGACCAGGAGGCCCCGCTGCCCGAGGCCGGGGACGAAGCGCCCTGGCGGGAGCTGACGGATCTGGACCCCTGCTACATGATCTACACCTCGGGCTCCACCGGCGCTCCCAAGGGGATTCTGATCTCCCACCGCAGCGTCATCGACTTCACGGACTGGTACGCCGCCCTCACGGGGGTGACGGAGCGCGACCGCCTGGGCAGCCAGGCCCCCTTCTTCTTCGATCTGTCCGTCAAGGATATCTATCTGAGTCTGAAAACCGGGGCGGGCTGCTATATTCTGCCCAAGAAGGTCTTTTCCTTCCCCATTCTGCTGATTCGGGCCCTGGACGAGCAGCGGATCACCACCCTCTCCTGGTCCACGGCAGCCTTTCACATGATCGCCAACTCCGGCGTGCTGGAGAAATACCCGCCGCGTTACGTCCAGCGCGTCCTGGCGGGGGGCGAGGCTATGAAGGCAAAGCAGCTCAACATCTGGCGGACAGCCCTGCCGGACGTGTGTTATGTAAACCTGTACGGTCCCACGGAGACCACCGTGGACTGCACGTATTACCCCATCGACCGGGACTTTGCCGACGGCGAGCCCATCCCCATCGGCCGGGCCTGCGAGAACATGGAGATTCTGATTCTCAACGAGGAGAACAAAGCCTGCGGCCCCGGGGAGATCGGGGAGCTCTGCGCCCGGGGCAGCGGCCTGGCCCTCGGCTACTTCAAGGACCCGGAGAAGACCGACGCGGCCTTCGTCCGGAATCCCCTGAACCCCCTCTGGCCGGACCGGATCTACCGCACGGGAGATCTGGGCTGGCGGGACGAGACAGGGCTGATCTGGTTCGCCGGACGCAAGGACAGCCAGGTGAAGCACAACGGCTACCGCATCGAGCTGGGGGAGATCGAAACCGCCCTCAACAGCCTGCCGGGAATAAAGGAGGCAGTCTGCTTCTTCGACGCCGGGGCGGATCGGATCACGGCGGTCTATGCCGGGGATCGGGAGGCCGCCGAGGTGCTGAGGGCCCTGCGGGACCGGCTGCCCAAGTATATGATCCCGGAGCGCTTCCACCGGGCCGAGGCCCTGCCCCATCTGCCCAACGGCAAGACCGACCGGGTCCGGATCCGGCGGATCTACGAGGCGGAGCATTAAGCGCGGGGGGAAGACAAGGCTATGACAGAGTTTGAACCAATCACAAGCTACGAGGCCCTGGCCCCGGAGCTGGACGCCCTTTTGAAGCAAAAAATCGTCGCCAATTACGCGCCGGAGCGGCAGGCTCTGGAGGCGGAGATCGCCGCGGGGCTGCTGTGGGCCGGGCGGCTGCCCCAGGGGCTGGTCCTGCTGCGCCGGGGCGGCGGCCCCCAGCGGCTGCGCTTCTTGCTGACGGAGCCCCAGGCCCTTTGCGGCCTGGTCCTGGACCGGAGCACCGCCCTGGAGCTGCCCTT
>JAFXUU010000109.1 GCA_017524845.1 Oscillospiraceae bacterium | reverse complement strand
CGCGTCCGTGCCGCTGCCGTCGACGCCGGTGCCGTTGGTAAGGCCGCTGCCCCGGTCCGGCTCGCTGCCGGTGCCCGGGCCGTCAGGCGTCACCGTGGGGACGGCAGGGGCGCGGGTGGCCGTCGACGGAGCGGGCGAGGAGGTGACGTTGCTCGTCGGCATGGGCTCGCCGGTCACGACCCGGCCCTCGTTTCCCGTGCAGCCGCAGAGCAGCGCTGCCAGCAGCGCCAGCGCCGAAACAGGCAGAAGGATCCGTTTCATTCGTGTTCTTTCCTTTCCTGAGGGATTCGGCATTAGTATGCATGTCCGCGGCCGGAACATGAACGGTAAAAAATTCAGAGAACGCAAGCGAACGCCGCATAGTGCGAGCCGGAGCGCGGAGTCCCCTCGACCGGAACGGCGCTTCGCACCGATCCTGCGGCGGCGTGTGTCGTGCGCAAGCCCGGGAAAACGCCGTGCCCGACTGTTCAGCGATTGAAGAAAAGAAAAAGGCGCTGCGGAAATCACGCTCCGCAGCGCCTTTCAACAACCGTTATTCTTTTGCTTTCCCTTCCGCGGGCAGGGCCTCCGCGATCTCGGCGGCCACCGCCTCCATCTCGGGGAAGTCCACGTCCTCGATCCTTCCGGCGTCCACGGCGGCGGCCACGTCGGGCCGGATGGGGAGCCGGGCCAGGATCTTCAGGCCGTACTTTGCAGCGGCCTCCTCCAGGCGGCTCTTGCCGTAGATGTAGTGCTTCTCGCCGCACTTGTCGCACTGGAACCAGGACATATTCTCCACGATGCCCAGGATGGGGATGTCCATCATCTGGGCCATGCGCACGGCCTTGGTGACGATCATGCCCACCAGTTCCTGGGGGGAGGCCACCACGATGATGCCGTCCACCGGCAGGGACTGGAAGATGGTGAGGGGCACGTCGCCGGTTCCGGGCGGCATGTCCACGAAGAGATAATCCACGTCGCCCCAGACCACGTCGGTCCAGAACTGCTTGACGGTGTTGGCCACGATGGCGCCCCGCCAGATGACGGGCTCCGTCTCCTCGTCCAGGAACAGGTTCACCGACATGACGCCGATGCCCTTCTCACTCATGGTGGGCAGGATGCCGTTGGCGTTGGCCTGGGCCCGGGAGTGGATGCCGAAGCCCAGGGGGATGGAGGGCCCGGTCATATCCGCGTCCAGAATGCCAACCTGATAGCCCCGGCGCTGCATCATGACCGCGGTGAGGGAGGTAATGAGGCTCTTGCCCACGCCGCCCTTGCCGCTGACGATGCCGATCACCCGCTTCACGTGGCTCATGGGATGGGCCTGGGCCCGCAGATCCTGCTGGGAGCAGGAGCCGGAGCAGCCCTCGCAGGAGCCGGAGCAGCCCTCGCAGTCTCCGTCGCAGCCGCCCTCGGCGGTACTTCCGTTCCAGTCGCCTTCGGCGCCGTCGTCCTCTTCGACGACCTCGTAGCCCAGCTCTTCTTTATTGTCAGACACGGTGGATCTCCTTTCCTTACCTTCGGGGCTCAGATCATGCCTTCCACGCAGGCGACCACGTCGCCCACGGTCTTCAGGTCCGCCATTTTGGAGTCCTCGATGGTGACGCCGTATTCCTCCTCCAGGGCCATCATCATCTCCACGATGTCCAGGGAATCGGCCCCCAGGTCGGCCACGATGTCCGTGTCCTCGCCAATGGCGTCCTGATCGATGCCGAACTGCTCGGCGATGATCTCTTTCAGCTTTTCAAGTACCATAATCTTGACCTCCCGTTCCGATTATTCTTCCTGGGCCTGGCGGCTCCCCGGCTTGCCCGCGCGGCGGAGCCGTCCGTAGGCCACCACCACCCGGCGGTTGGGCTCGCTGCCGGTAGAATAGGTGCTGACTTCCTCGTAGTCCTGCAGGGCCGTATGGATGACGTGGCGCTCGTAGGAGTTCATGGGCTCCAGCGTCATGTTCTTGCGGTATTTCACGACCTTGGCCGCCACCTTGTAGGCCAGACTTTTCAGGGATTCCTCCCGCTTGGCCCGGTATTCCTCCGCGTCCACGCTCACATGGATGCGCTTGGACTGGCCGCGGTTGATGACGTAGCCGGTCAGGTGCTGGATGGCGTCCAGCGTTTCTCCCCGGCGGCCGATGAGCATGCCCAGCTTCTCGCCCTTAAGGTTCACGTCCAGGCATTCTTCGCCCTTTTCGTCCGTCCCGGACTTCACCTCGGGGACGGCGTCGGAGCCCAGGCGCTCCAGCAGGCCCTTCAGAAAGAGCTCCGCCTTCTCCGCGCTGGATTCCACGTATTCATAGGAGACCCGCACCCGGGCGGGGACGGCGCCGATGCCCAGAAAGCCGGATTTGCTCCGCTCCAGGATCTCTACGGACACCTCGTCCCGGCCCTTTTCCAGCTCCTTCAGAGCCTTGGCAATGGCCTCCTCTTCGTTTTTTCCGGTAGCTTCAATCGATTTCAGCATCTTTATTCTCCATTATCTTCGCTGCTCTCGCTTCCGATCTCTCCGGCTTGAATGGAGTCTTCTCCGGAAGGGCCCGCCGGGATGGAGGGCGCTTCCGGCGCCGCCGGGGTCTCTCCGGCCGTTTCCGGCGCCGCAGGGGCGGCTGTATCGCCGCCGGCGCCGTAACGCTCGGCCACGTAGGCGCGGCCTCTGGCGTAGGGACGGTCTCCCACCCGGGAGGGCTCCTCATCTTCGCCGCTCATTTTTGCGCGGTTGGCGTTTTCCCACTTGTTGGCGCCTTCCAGCGTCTTCTGCCGTTCGCTTTTCTGCATCTTGCGCTTCGAGGTGTTGGGGTTCGCCGCGGTGACCCCCTCTTCCCGGAGGCGCTTCGTCTCCTCCCGCTTGCGCTCGAGCTCATCCTCCTTGGCCTTCAGGCGCTCGTTGCGCTCCGCGTCCTCCTCGTCCAGCTGCTTTGTGTAGATCTTCGTCAGAAGGTAATCCTGGATGATCTGGAAGACGGAGGTGGCGATCCAGTACAGGCCCAGGGCGCCGGGCATGGCGAAGCCGATCCACAGGGACATCAGCGGCATCATCAGCAGCATGGTCTTGCTGGTGCTGGCGGTCTGGGGATCCTGGGAGCCGCTCACGGCCATGCTGATCTTGCTCTGCGCCCAGCTGAGCACGCCGGCCAGCACGGGGATCAGGAAGAGGCCCCACTGGGACCAGAGAGTGCCGTTCTCCGCGCTGAACTCCCAGAAGCGGAAGCTGGGCTGCTGGCCCAGGTCCAGGCCCAGGAAGCTGTAATCCATGGTGCGCAGCTTATCGCTGATGCCCGCAAAGCTCTCGAAATGCTCGGTGATGAACTGGGATTCGTAGATCTGTGCGTAGGCCGCGGCCCTCGCCCCGGTGCCGGACTCGAAGCCCAGTCTGGTCAGGACTTCCTGGATCGTCGCATAGGCCTCGTCGGGCACGCCCATCATGATGGTGATGGGGAAGCGGATGGCGCGATAAAGGGCCAGCAGAATGGGGAAGGGGATCAGGCTCCAGATACAGCCGCCCATGGGGTTGATGCCCTCTTCTTTATACAGCTTGGCGACTTCCTCCTGATACTTCTGCCGGTTGCCCTCGTAGCGGGCCTCCAGCTCCTTGAGATAGGGCGTAAAGCGGGTCTGCCGCATCATGCTCTTCTTGCTCTTGGCGGAGAAATACAGCAGCACTACCTTCACCACGAAGGCAAAGAGGAAAATGGCGAGACCGTAGTTTTTGGTCAGCTCATAGAGCCACATGAGCAGCATGCCGAAGGGTTTTGCAATAATAGCCAAATGCTTGCTCCTTTCCCGATATAGACGAACAGCGCCCTCTTTCAGGGCACAGGATCATAGCCACCCTTGTGGAAGGGGTGGCATCGAAGGATCCTCCGGAGGGCCAGCCAGGAGCCCTTCCACGCGCCGTATTTCCCGATGGCCTCCAAAGCGTATTCGGAGCAGGTGGGGATGTAGCGGCAGCAGGGGGGCCTTGCCGGGGACAGGTACCTCCGATAAAAGCGGATCAGGGCCAGAAGGAACCGGCTCATGAGACCAGGAGACCCAGCTTTCCGGCAGCCCGGAGGAATTCCGCCTCCAGCTCCCGGTAATCCGCTTCCGCCGCCCGGGTACGGGCGACTGCCACGATATCCCAGCCAGGCCGCAGCTGCGCTTCGTGCAGCCGGTAGATCTCCCGCAGGCGGCGGCGGACCCGGTTGCGGACCACCGCCTTGCCCACCTTGGTCCCCACGGTGAGGCCCAGGCGGTTGATCCGGCTCCCGTTGCGTCTGCAGTAGAGCACCACCGAGGGCCCCGCCGCGCTCCTGCCCTTGGCATAGAGTCTGCGGAAGGCCCGGCTGCCCTTCAGGGACACCGTGTTTTTCATATTCGCCGGTCTCGGTCCGGATCAGAGGGTGAGCTCTTTGCGGCCCTTCGCCCTGCGGCGGGCCAGCACCTTGCGTCCGTTGCGGGTGGACATTCTCTTGCGGAAGCCGTGCACCTTGCTGCGCTGACGCTTCTTCGGCTGGTAGGTTCTGACGGTAGACATATGACACCTCCTGAAAAAATTTCCGCGGGCGCTGCCGCGCCCGCTATACTCGTCGGCGGCCGGAGCCGCCGCAGTAATCCGCGTTGACAGCTTTGCTATTCTATCCAAAGAGCGGGGCGCTGTCAATCCTTTTTTCGCTTTCCGGGGAGAGAAAGCCCTTCCCGGCGGTTCCTCCGGCGCAGAAAGCAGGAGATGAGGTTCCCCGGCGCATAAGCGCCGGGGAACACGTGAAGCCGGGGTTCGCGGTTCGCCGCTTATCCGACGGTCATGGTGACGGTGTTGGTCCGGACGCTGTTGCCCGCGCTGTCGGTGACGACGCAGTAGACCTGGTTGCCGTTCCGGGCTTCGGTGAGGGTGACGGAGTAGGTGGCTTTCGAGATGGAGGATCTGACGAAGTCCGTGCCGGAGGCCGGCTTCACGTACCAGGCGTAGGTGAGGCCTTCTCCGTCGGCCGTGACGGTGAAGGAGACCTTGCTGCCCAGGGGACCGACGTAGTTCGCAAGATCGGCCACATGGAAGGCGGCGCCTATGGTCATGGTGACGGTGTTGGTCCGGACGGTGTCGCCCGCGCCGTCGGTGACGACGCAGTAGACCTGGTTGCCGTTTCGGGCTTCGGTGAGCTCCACGCTGTAGGTAGGCCCGGTGATGGAGGATTTGCTGAACCGCGTCGCAGTGGGCTTTTTAACGTACCAGGTGTAGGTGAGACCGGTGCCGGTGGCCTGCACGGTGAAGGAGGCGGTGCTTCCCAGGGGGCCGACGTAGTCCGCAAGGTCGGCGACGGAGAGAGCTTCGACGGCGGTCATGGTGACGGTGTTCGTCCGAGCGGTGCTGCCGTAAGCGTCGGTGACGACGCAGTAGACCTGATTGCCGTCCCTGGCCACAGAGGACCAGCAGGATCGACGCCGCCTTTTTTCCGATTTTTCTCATGTTGCACCTCTGCGTTTTTCCGGCGGCCTGCCTTCCGGTCTGCCGCCGTATTTTACTTAATATGGTATATCATAGTGTCTCTCGCGCCGATCCTGTCAAGGACGAAGGGAGCGCCGCGGCTCGGCGGACCGCGGTCCCGCTGCCGAAAGGTCTTGCAAAAGCGGCGGGAAAACCGTATAATATAAGCTCAGCCGAAGCAAATATCGGAAAGGAGGAAGCCGCAGTGGCCAGCCTGGAGACCGCCCTTTCCGCCCTGCTGGCGGAGAAGAAATACGCCACCGCCCGGGATATTCTCATCACCATGAACGGCGCCGACATCGAGTCGGTGTTCGAGGAGCTGCCGGAGGAATCCCTGCCGCTGCTGTTCCGCCTCCTGCCCAAGGAGCTGGCGGCGGAGGTCTTCGTGGAGATGGACCCGGAGGAGCAGGAGATGCTCATCAAGGGCTTCAGCGACAGCGAGCTGAAGGAGGTCGTGGACGAGCTTTACGCCGACGACGCCGCCGACCTCGTGGAGGAAATGCCCGCCAACGTGGTCAAGCGCATCCTCAAGACCGCCGATCCCGACCTGCGCAAGACCATCAACGAGCTGCTGAAATACCCGGAGGACAGCGCGGGCAGCATCATGACCACGGAGATGGTGACCCTCCGTCCCGCCATGACCGTGGCGGAGGCCATCAAACGCATCCGGCGCACCGGCTTCGACAAGGAGACCGTATACAACTGTTATATCACCGACAACGAGCGCCACCTCATCGGCACCGTCACCATCCGGACCCTGATCCTGGCGGAGGAGGACGACCTGATCTCCGACCTCATGGAGGAGAACGTGATCTCCGTCAACACCCTGGCCGACCAGGAGACCGCTGCGGAAATGCTGGCGAAATACGACTTCACCGCCCTGCCCGTGGTGGACAAGGAGCAGCGGCTGGTGGGCATCGTCACCGTCGACGACGCCATCGACGTCCTGAAGGAAGAGGCAACGGAGGACATCGAACGAATGGCAGCCATCCTGCCCTCGGACAAGCCCTATCTCCGCACCGGCGTCCTCTCCCTCTGGTCCAACCGCATCCCCTGGCTTATGCTGCTGATGGTCTCCGCTACCTTCACCAGCATGATCCTCTCCTCTTTTGAAAACGCCCTGGCTGCCCAGAGCGCTCTGCTGCTGTTCATCCCCATGCTCATGGACACCGGCGGCAACTCCGGCTCCCAGGCCTCCGTCACCATCATCCGCAGCCTCAGTTTGGGGGACGTGGAGCCCCGGGACGTGGGGGAGGTCATCTGGAAGGAAACGCGGGTTGCCCTGCTCTGCGGCCTTACCCTGGGGGCCGTGTGCTTCGGCAAGGTCATGCTCATCGACCGGCTGCTGATGCACAATCCGGAGGTGACCGTGCCCGTGGCTCTGGTAGTCTGTCTCACCATGGCGGCCACCATCCTCTGTGCCAAGCTGGTGGGCTGCACCCTGCCCATCCTGGCCAAACTGGTGAAGCTGGACCCGGCGGTCTGCGCCAGCCCCTTCATCACCACCATCGTGGACGCGCTGAGCCTGCTCATCTATTTCGCCGTCGCTTCCTCTCTGCTGAAGCTGGTATAGACGTTCTTCGCGGGAGGCGGACAAGAGGAAAACCCGCGGCGGCGGGATCGCAGATGCGATCCCGCCGCCGATTTTGCTGTGTTTGCGCTTATTTCGCCGTGGCGGCGGTGGACCATTCTCCTGATTAACCGACGGTCATGGCGACGGTGTTGGTCCGAACGCTGTTGCCCGCGCTGTCGGTGACGACGCAGTAGACCTGGTTGCCGTTCCGGGCTTCGGTGAGGGTGACGGAGTAGGTAGCTTTCGAGATGGAGGATCTGACGAAATCCGTGCCGGAGGCCGGCTTCACGTACCAGACGTAGGTGAGGCCTTCTCCGTTGGCCGTGACGGTGAAGGAAGCCTTGCTGCCCAGGGGGCCGACGTAGTCCGTGAGATCGGCCACGTTGAACGCGGCGCCCACGGTCATGGAAACGGTGTTGGTCCGCACGGTATCGCCCGCCGCGTCGGTCACCACGCAGTAGACCTGGTTCCCGTTCCGGGCCTCCGTGAGCGTGACGGAGTAGGTTGCCTCGGTGATGGAGGATTTGGAGAACTTCGTCGCCGTGGGCTTCTTCACATACCACTGATAGGTGAAGGGCCCGGCACCCGCGGGCTGCACGGTGAAGGTGACGGTGCTGTTCACGGGACCGGTGAAATCCTCCAGGTCGGCCACGGACAGCGGCTCGGCGACGGTCATGGTGACGGTGTTGCTCCGGACGGTATTGCCCGCCGCGTCGGTCACCACGCAATAGACCTGGTTCCCGTTCCGGGCCTCCGTCAGGGTGACGGAGTAGGTTGCCCCGGTGATGCTGGACTTGCTGAACTTCGTCGCAGTGGGCTTTTTGACGTACCACTGGTAAGTGAGGCCGGCGCCCGTCGCCTCAATGGTGATGGAGATGGTCTCGCCCTCAGGGGCGGCGACATCCTGAGGCTGGGTCACGATGGCGAAGGCCGGGGCCACGGTCAGGGTGACCACGTCGGAATCCACAAAGCCGCCGGCATTGCTCACCTTGCAATAATACCGATAGCCGTTGTGCCGCTCCTGGGCGGTGAGGGTGTATTCCGCGGTCTTGCCGGAGGCGGCGGAGACGGCGATCGGGCTGTTCTGACCGGGCTTGTAATAGTACCACTGATAGCTGAGTCCGTCGCCGCGGGCGGCAACGCGGAAGCTTACCGCCTGGCCGGGAGTTGCCGAAGCGTCCGTCGGCTGGGTCAGGATCTCCGGCGCCGCCGCGGGAGGGGATCCGGCGACCCAGGTGATGGTGCCGCCGTAATCCTGAAGCACGGCCGCGGTCCAGGTCGCGTCGTCCGCGGGATAGTAGGCCGTGGCGGTGACGCCTTTGAATGCGTTTTCGCCGATGGTGGGGGCGCTGCCCGTAAAGACGATCTCGTTCAGCGACTCATATTGACTGAACATTTCAAACGCATATTTCCCGATGCTGCTCACCCTGGCCGGGATGGTGATGCGCTCCAGCCCGTGGCAGCATTGAAACGCAGACTGTCCGATGCTGGTCAGGCTGCTCGGGAGGCTGACGTCTTTCAGGTTGGTGCAGTTGCCGAACACCCAGCTCTCCAGCCTCGTCACGCTGCTTGGCACCGTGATGCCGGTCAATGCTTCGCAGCTGTCAAAAGCGCCAATCCCGATACTGGTCACGCTGGCCGGGATGGTGACGGCCTCCAGGTCCCAGCAGCAGAAAAACGCCTGCTCTTCGATCCTGGTCACCGTGTTGGGGATCGCAAGGGGACTGACCCTGCCGCAGGGGCAGTAGATAAGCGTCGTCTGCTCCTTGTTGTAGAGGACGCCGTCCAGGGAGGAGTAGCGGGGATTCGCCGCGGCGACTGTGATCGCCGTCAGACCGTAGCATTCGGAAAACGCATAATCACCGATGTTGGTCACGGCAGCGGGGATCGAGATATCCGTCAGCGCTTCACAGCACGCGAATGCACTCGCTCCGATGGCGGTCACGCTGTCGGGGATCGTGACGCTCTCCAGCGATTCACAGCCTACGAACGAACAGTCTTCGATCTCCGTCAGGGTCGGCGGCAGCGTGACGCTCGTCAGCATCGAGCAGCCCGCGAAGGCGTACTCGCCGACATTGGGGCCGGTGGAATCGAACACGATCTGCCCGATATTTGTGCAATAGTCATGCCACCCGGGATAATCACCCGTCCACGGCGCGTAATCATACATCTCGCTCGTGCCGAAGATGGTCAGCTTCCCCATGCTGTCCAGCACCCAGGTCAGGTTTTCGCCGCACGGACCGTAATCCCGAATATAGTTCTCGTTCGTGAGGATCACCGGGTTCGAGTCCACGCTGTCCCCATGGATATCGGTGATCCGGCAGAACAGCTGGCGGCCGTTCCGCGCCGCGGTCATCGTAACGGAATAGTTCGCGCTCGTGACCCCGGCCGGGGAAAATTCCGTCATGCCCGGGTCCTTGTAATACCATTCATATTGCGGTGTGTCGCCCCGGGCGGCCACGGATACGCTGGCTGTCTCCCCGTTGGCGACGTTCACGCATTCCGGCTGCTGCGTGATCTCCAGCGGCGTGGCCGTGCTCCGGACCTCGATGTGGATCGTGACGTTCCCGTGGACACTGATCAAGCGATCATGAGTCGTCTCCTCTGTTGTGAATTCAAAGAACGTTGTGCCGTATGCGGACTCCGGCGTGGCGGTTATGTCTACCAATTCATACCATGGATCGACGGAGACGCCGAAGAAGATATCCCCCCAGCCGGAGCAGTCGATCAAACCCGTGTCCGGATTGCGGGGATAGGCCACCGTAGGCATGTATTCATCGATCTGGCTTGTGTCACGCGTATAATTTACAAAATATGTGGCGCCCTCGTCGCAGTCGAAGGTCACCGTCAGCAGCGTTTCGCCGCAGACGGTGCAGACCCCGTTCTGATAATCATGGGCAATGACGGGGGTATAATTGTCGAAGCCCAAGATCCCGCAGCGGGAGCAGATGTACTCGGTGTACCCTTCGTCCGAGCAGGTGGGGGCGTGGACGGCCGTCGCGACGAAGTCGTGCCCGTCTGCGCAGGTCTGCGTCCAATGGGCATAGAGGGTGTGGTTGGCCTTGGCCGTCACCTTCGTGGACTCCGTGACCCTGGTCCCGCCGGACGCGCTGGTGTACCAGCCTTCGAAGGCGTAGCGTGCCCTGGTGGGCGTGGGCAGCGTGCCGTAGGTTTCGGCAAAGGTCACGGTCTTGCTGGACGTGCCTGTCGATCCGCCGGCAGCGTCAAAGGTGACAGTCATCTGCTTCTGCGGCACGGTGACCGTCAGGATGTTGCTCTGTTTGTAGTCATAGTAGTCGCAGGAATCGACATAGCATTTATACGTTCCCGCGGGCAGATCCACCTGCTTGCCGGAGGTCGTGTTCCAGACCGTATAGTCCGTTCCCGTATACAGCGTATCCTTGAAGATGCGGAGGTTGTAATTCTTCGCGCCGTAGCGGTTCGGCCAGGTGAAGGTGACCGTCGGCGCGTTGAGGGAATAGCTCAGCGTCGTGGGCTGCAGCTGGACCTCGCTGCCCGTGTAGACGGCCCAGATGTCATCAAAGGTGTCCTGCTCATGCCGGATGATGATGGACGTGCCGTCGTCGCTGTAGCCGCCAAACAGGTTCATGGTCCATGAGCGTTCCATGTCGTGCTTGCTCCGGAAGACGTATCCGCCTTCCATGCTGATAAGAAACCACTTTTGATAGTCTGCCCCGTTGCTGGTGCGGGCGGTCATCTGCGTGCCGACGGTCGTGTTGCCGTCCGTCATCTCCAGGGCCTTTCCGTCATAGCAGGAGGTGATCACATAGGATCCGTCGCCCTGCCGGACGAAATGCCACTTCTGCCGCGCCGTGCCGGTCTCGGTCTGCAGGGTGATCCTGTCCGTCCCCGCCGTCTCGGATATCGGCTTCCAGCAGTGCTTGTTCAGGATCACGGCATAGAAATCGCTGCCCAGGTTGGCATAGTTGCTTTTGTAGTTGGGGCGCACGATCTTCATGATATACCCGACCTTGGCGCTGTCGCCGTGCGCCACGACTTGCCTGGGCGAGCCGCTGTTGCCGCCGATCGTGCTGATGGTGGAGCCGCTTCGCTTGTATACGATCTCCACATGATCGGATTGGCCGTTTTTGTTCTTGTCATAAAAGCAGATATCGCCGGGCTGCGCTTCCGATTTGGATACGACCCAGCCGCCGGCATTCAGGATATTGCTCGCCAGCGTATCACACCAGGAATTGCCGGGAATCGCCTCGCTCTGGCCCACTTTTGCCGCGCAGTCGCTGACAAACTGCGCGCACCACGGCGCATTATAGCCGGAGAAGGCTTTGTATGTTCTGCCCTGCTGCGCAAACGCGATGGCCACCATGTCGGCGGCGCCGTCCCCGGTCAGGTTCGCGTCATAGAAATTGCCCACGGAGGAGCTGATGGCCAGCGCGCTGCCCGGCAGCAGCGCCGCCAGCAGCGCCAGCGCCAGCAGGAAAGCCAAAAGCTTTTTCAAATGCTTCATGGATAGCACCTCATTTCCGCTTGCTTAAGCTTCGAATGGGAAATCCCATCAAATATATATGATACTATACTCAGCCCGATCGTGCTAGCACAACCGGGCAGAACACTTTCCGGAATTTTGAGGCGGAGGAAGCCGGGCATCGTCTTCGCCCGGCGTTTCAGCGCCTTTTCGGCACAGGACAAAGGATACACGGGGTCCCGGAGCTTTCGTTCCGGGGCCCGACAGTCTGTCAAAAAAGGTCCGCCAAAGGCGGGCTTCTTTGGAATAACGGAGAAGAAAACGGGAGGTGGAGATGGAGAAATCAGAAAAAGGACGCAAGGCGAGATGGCTCGTTTCTTCTGCCTTATGCCCCTGTTTGCGCCGGAACACCGTGTTTCGCTTAACAAAACTGACAGTCTGAGCGGCGGGATCGCAGTTGCGATCCCGCCGCCGATTTTGCTGTGTTTGCGATTATTTCGCCGCGGCGGTGATGCCATTGGCGTCGAAGCCGCTCCAGGTCGAACCGTTGTACGCTTTCACGGTATAGGTATAGGTCGTGCCGGAGGTCACCGCGCTGTCTGTGTAGGTGGTACCCGTCACGTCCTTAAGGCCCTCCCAGCCGCCGGAGCCGATCCTGCGGTAGACGCGGTAGGCGGTCGCGCCGGAGACGGCGCCCCAGGTGACGGTGATGCCGTCCGCACCCGCCGTCGCGCTCTTCAGTGCGGGCGCGCCGAAGGGGGCCGGGGCCTCCTGCGCCGTGGCGGAGACGCCCTTAGCGTCGAAGCCGCTCCAGGTGCTGCCGTTCCAGGCCTTCACGGTGTAGGTATAGGTCGTGCCGCCGGTGACGGAAGCGTCCGTATAGCTGGTGCCGGTCACGTCCTTAAGGCCATCCCAGCCGCCGGAGCCGGTCCTGCGGTAGACGCGGTAGGCGGTCGCGCCGGAGACGGCGCCCCAGGTGACGGTGATGCCGTCCGCACCGGCCGCCGCGCTCTTCAGCGCGGGCGCGCCGAAGGGGGCCGGGGCTTCCTTCGCCGTGGCGGAGACGCCCGCGGCGTCGAAGCCGCTCCAGGTGCTGCCGTTCCAGGCCTTCACGGTGTAGGTATAGGTCGTGCCGCCGGTGACGGAAGCGTCCGTGCAGCTGGTGCCGGAGACGTCCTTAAGCCCCGTCCAGCCGCCGGAGGCGGTTTTGCGGTAGACGCGGTAGGCGGTCGCGCCGGAGACGGCGCCCCAGGTGACGGTGATGCCGTCCGCACCGGCCGTCGCGCTCTTCAGTACGGGCGCGCCGAAGGGGGCGGCCTTCAGGGTCATGCTCACGGTGTTCGTCTGCGCCTTGTTTCCGTAAGCGTCGGAGACGACGCAGTAGAGCTGCCTGCCGGAGTTCGCTTCCGTGAGGGTCACGGAGTAGGAGGCCTTCGTGATGCTGGACTTGGAGAACCTGGAGCTGCCGGGGTTCTTTACGTACCACTGATAGCTGAGTCCTTCGCCCTCGGCCTCCACGGTGAAGGAGGCCTTGCTCCCCGCCGCGCCCACGTAATCCACGGGCTGCCGCGTGATGTTCAGAGCCTCCGCCTGTACGGTCATGCTCACGGTGTTCGTCTGCGCCTTGTTTCCGTAGGCGTCGGTGACGACGCAGTAGAGCTGCCGCCCGCTGTTGGCGGCGGTGAGGGTCACGGAGTAAGTGGCGTCGGTGACGCTGGACCTGGAGAATCTCGAAGCGGTGCGGTTCTTGACGTACCACTGATAGCTGAGGCCGGTGCCGGTGGCCTGGGCGGTGAAGGAGGCGGTGCTGCCCACGGGACCGACGTAGTCCGCGAGATCGGCAATGATCTCAAGCGGCTCGGCAATGATCATGGAGACGGTGTTCGTCCGGGCGGAATTGCCGAAGGTGTCGGTAACGACGCAGTAGAGCCGGTTGCCGTTTCTCGCTTCGGTGAGCTCGACGGCATAGGTGTCGCCGGTGATGGAGGACTTGCTGAACTTCGTGGCCGTGGGCTTCTTGACGTACCACTGATAACTGAGACCGGTGCCGGCGGCCTGCACGGTGAAGGATGCGATGCTGCCTGCGGAGCCGACGTAGTCCGAAAGATCGGCGGTGATTTCCAGGGTCGGCGCCACGGTATCGAGGTCCACGCTGTAGGCTGTGAAGTTCTTGGCATAGTCGCAGACCGTCACCAGCAGAGAGCGGTTCTCGGCTTTGCCGAAGTCCACGCCGTCTCCCCCATCGCCGTGCGGGAGGAAAATCGTGAGGCCGTCGCCCTCCTGCGCATCCGCAGGGGATGTACATACCGCGAGCGTCGTGCTTTCCCCCGACAGCAAGGCGTCTCGGGTCATGACGGAGGCATAGGCGACGTAGCGGTTCTCGGCGATCTCCAGGGTCAGGCCCTCGGCTCCCTCGGCCTCGTTCATGCCGAATACGACGTTGTCGATCACGGGTGCGGTGCTGTCCGTCACCAGGGGAAGATACAGGGCGGAGTCGTCGGAAACGCTGTCCCAGTCGATGCTTCCGTCCTCCCGAAGGTAGTATTCGGGGGCCAGCTTCAGGGTCAGCTCCAGCCGGGTCCCGTCCTCCAGGCCTGCAGGCGCGTAGCCGAAGGGGAACTGCTGAGAACAGTTATACCAGCTGCCGCTGCCCTGGCTGAAAAAGGCCGCGTACCCGCCGTTTCCCTCAGACTGAGCCAGCACCTCGCCGGTATCGGCGTTCCTGACGGTGAAGAGGCTGCCCGCCGCGTTGCGGATCAGGCTGAGACGGGCCCCGGTGATCGTGCTGTCTCCGGCGATGGAGTTGCGTTCGGGATAGTAAGCGTCGTCCAGCGCCAGGCTGATCGGGTTGCCGCCCAGATAATATGGATTATCGGGATCCAGGTTGTCGGCGACGGTAAAGGATTCCATACTGCGGGAATCTGCGCCAAGGGCAGCCGTCATGTAGGGTTCCCGGTATTCCATCCCGTAGGCAAACTCCAGCCGGGAGCCCTTATCGTGCATGGCGGGCTCGGACCAGCTGCCGTAATAACCCAGCACGGGGATGGAATGCCTCGTGCAGACGGCGCCGTCGTCGCCGGCCGGCTCGGCGGCAAAAACGTAACCCTCGACGTAAGCGCCGCAGTCGTCGTATTTCGCGATGTCCTCAAGGGTGACGGTGACGCCGATCTCCACCGAACCGTCCGCGGGGACGGTCACGCATACGCCGTCGGGGGAAGGCTCGCAAGGATCCCCATTCGCCGTCCAGCTCACGTCCGCATCCAGCAGAACGACCGACTGATCCAGATAGGAAGCGTACATAGGATTCCCGTCCTCATCCGACAAGAGGACCGTGCTGTGATTCTCATCCAGCGTGTTGACGTTATACAGGAAGACGTCCTGGGTGAAAAAGTCCGCGCTGAGGGCGTATCGGTGCTCCTCGTCGGTGAGGTTATTCAGGGTGAAGGTAAACGTATAAGTCCCGCTCCGGCCGGGATCGTCCCCCAGCTCGGCCTTGACCTTGCCGTCGGCCCAGGAGGGGGTGGCGTCGGCGCCCATGAGCACGTAGGTATCGGCGTTCACGGCCGCAGCCACGTCCACCAGGCCGGCGCCCTGCCGCAGGACGGGATAATACAGGCCGCTCCGCTCATCCAGCAGGGGGCGGGCGGTGGACATGAGCAGGGAGTTAATGAGGGCGCGCTGGGTCAGCACGGTCTTTTCCGTCAGGTCGTTTTCCCGGATATACTGGGCCATCAGCGCAGCGATGCCGGAGATCTGCGGCGCAGCCATGGAGGTGCCGCTCATGGTTTCATAGCCCTGGCCGCCGGGGACGGAGCCGTCCACGGAATAGATATAGCCGCCGGGAGCCGCGATCTCCGGCTTCAGGCTGAGGTCTCCCGGGACGCCCCAGCTGGAGAAGGGGCTCATGGTATAGAAGTCGCCGCCGTACCCCTGCCCGGCGGGATCGTCCGCCGCGGCGACGGAGTAGGTCCGGCTTTCGTTGTTCACGGAGGCAACGGTCAGAGAATTGGTGTAGGAGCCGGGGGAGCCGCCGGTGTGGTACCCCACGTCGTCGGAATACAGATAATCATACAGGGTGAACCGGGTCCAGTCATAGCTGTTGCCGGCGGATACGCTCACCACCGTATCGCATTCCGTCAGGCTGTCCATGAAGGCCTGGTAGCTCCAACTGGCGGCAAAGCCGGCAGCTGCGGAACCCAGGGATAGGTTCACGGAATCCGCGCCCAGCAGGATGGCGTCCTCGATGGCGACCATGTAGTCGGAGTCGTAGGCGCCGCCGCGCTTCCCGAAGACCTTCATGACGATGATCTGGGCGTCGGGGGCCTGGCCCTGGGTCAGCACCCGCTCCAGGGATTCGGCGTAGCCGCCGCTGCCGTCTGCCACATAGCGGTTGGCGGCGGCGATGCCGGCCACATGGGAGCCGTGCTCGCCCTGCTCGTCGTTGTCGTGGGTGATGTCAAGATCCTTGTCTATATAGTTCACGGCGTAAGGGACCTTGCTGTTCAGATACACGCCGTCGGGCCCTTCCAGGAAGGCGGAGGCGTGCAGAGAATCCCATACCGCTTCCACGTCCGCGGCGGTGAGGAGCCCGGCTTCCGAGCCGTCCTGTTCCAGGGCGTATTCCAGAGCGTCGGGCTGGAAGAGCTCGTGGTCCGTATCCAGGCCGGTATCGATGACGGCCACGATGCTTCCCGCGCCGGTGCAGCCCCAGGACCACAGCAGACAGCTTCCGGTCATTCCCCCGGCGAAGGACATGGCGGGTTCATCCGCAGCGGGCTCGTACAGGGTCTCCGGGACCACGTTCTTTACACCGGGCAGGGCTTTGATCTTCTCCACGGCTCCGAAGGGCACGTTGGCGGAGATCACGTTGGCTGCCAGAGTCAGGTTCCAGACGACGTCCAGCGCCTCGCCGTGCAGGACCTTTGCAGCGATCCGGTCGGCCACGTCGTTCTGTTCAGACCGGATGGTATCGCGGTAGCGTCTGGCCTGCATGTTTTTCGCGATGCCTTTTGCGGAATAGCGGGCCTCCAGAACGGAAGGGCGCTTCAGAACGATGGCCACGCGGACGATGTCCTCCGGGGCGTGGGTCGGCTGCTCCTCCGGGAGGATCGGCTCGATCAGCCGGGACTCGGGCCGGACGTCGACCTTTGTCCAGGAGACCCTGATCCCGTCGGTTTCCTCCCCGTCCTCCTCCGGGGCGGCAAAGCCGGGGATCGCCAGAGCAAGGACGAGCGCCGCTATCAGCAGCATGGACAGGAAGCGTTTCCAGGGGTGATTCATGTTCATTTATCCTTCGGCTTTCTTTGCCTCCGGCTGCCGCCTGATATGGGACTCTGCGTCGATTTCACCTTCGCGCGGCAATGGAAGCATAACTTATATTATGAAAAGTTTACGCCATATACAAATGGATTGCAAGGGCCATTTTCCTGCGGACCGCCCGGTTCGGGAAAGGCGAGGGACCGGCCCTTGCCCGGAACAGGCCCGCGGTTTTCCGTGAGACCGGACCGACGGATAAGACTGCAAAACGCCCCCCGCCCGCAAGGAGCGAAGGGCATTTTGCAGTACGCCGCGCTTATCCCACGGTCATGGTGACGGTATTCGTCCTGACGGCGTTCCCAAAGGCGTCGGTGACGACGCAGTAGAGCTGCCGCCCGGAGTTGGTTTCCGAGAGGGTGACGCTGTAGGTCTGCCCGGTGACGCTGGATTTGGAAAATTTCGTTGCGGTGCGGTTCTTCACGTACCACTGATAGCTGAGACCCTCGCCGATCGCCTCCACGGTGAAGGAGGCGGTGCTGCCCACGGGACCTGTGTAATCCCCCGGTACGGAGATGATGGCCAGAGGCTCGGCGGCGGTCATGGTGACGGTATTCGTCCTGAGGGTGTTCCCGAAGGCGTCGGTGACGACGCAGTAGAGCTGGTTGCCGATTCTCGCCTCGGTAAGCTCGACGGCGCAGGTGTCGCTGGTGATGGAGGATTTTGAAAACTTCGTCGCGGTGGGCTTCTTCACGTACCACTGGTAGCTGAGGCCGGTGCCGAAAGCCTCCACGGTGAAGGAGGCGATGCTGCCGATGGACCCGACGTAGTCCGCAAGGTCGGCGGTGATGGCCAGCGGCTCGGCGATGGTCATGGTGACGGTGCCCGTTCGGGCGGTGTTCCCAAAGGCGTCGGTGACGACGCAATAGATCTGGTTGCCGTTTCTCGCCTCGGTGAGCTCGACGGCGTAGGTATCGCCGGTGACGGAGGATTTGGAGAACCGCGTGGCGGTAGGCTTTTTGACCCACCACTGGTAGGTGAGGCCGACGCCCGTAGCCTGGACGGTAAAGGAGGCGGTGCTGCCCTCAAGTCCCGCGTAATCCGTGAGAGCGGCGGTGATGGCAAGGGGCTCGGCGGCGGTCATGGAGACGGTGTTCGTCTGCGCGGTGTTGCCGTAAGCGTCGGTGACGACGCAGTAGATCTGGTTGCCGTTTCTCGCTTCGGTGAGCTCGACGGCGTAGGTATCGCCGGTGACGGAGGATTTGGAGAACCGGGCGGCGGTGGGTTTCTTGACCCACCACTGGTAGGTGAGGCCGGTACCCGTCGCCTGAACGGTGAAGGAGGCGGTGCTGCCGATGGGGCCGACGTAATCCGTGAGGTCGGCGGTGATGGCAAGGGGCTCGGCGGCGGTCATGGAGACGGTGTTCGTCTGCGCGGTGTTGCCGTAAGCGTCGGTGACGACGCAGTAGATCTGATTGCCGTTTCTCGACTCGGTGAGCTCGACGGCGTAGGTATCGCTGGTGATGGAGGATTTTGAAAACTTCGTCGCGGTGGGCTTTTTGACCCACCACTGGTAGGTGAGGCCGGTACCCGTCGCCTGAACGGTGAAGGAGGCGGTGCTGCCGATGG
>JAFXUU010000108.1 GCA_017524845.1 Oscillospiraceae bacterium | reverse complement strand
TAAGGAAGCGCCGCAGAAACGAGCGTTTCTGCGGCGCTTCCTTAACGGGCGCTTCAGCGGGACAGGGCCACCAGGACGACCTCCCGGCCGGGGCCGGACAGCTCCTGCTCCAGGGCGTTGATTCTGGCAAGCTCCTCGGCGCTCAGCTCGGCGATCTCGAACTTCTTTTCCACCGCCAGGAGAACGACCTTCTTGTCGCCGCAGGAGAGCTTGTCCTGCAGCTTATTGATCTCCTCCAGCTCCGCTGCGGAGATCTTCGCGTAATCGTACTTCATGTGTGTTATCCTCCTATTCTGATATCGGCCGCCGCGGCCGTTCTTTTTTCACAGTATATCAAAAAAAGACGGGATTATCAACAGGATTGGGAGAATACCGGCAATTTTTTCCGGTCGCGCCTTCTCCCTGCTTCCGGCCCCGGTTCCTTGACTTTGGCTGCGGCCTGTATTATGATTTATATGGGAAAAGAAGACGCCGGTCGGACATGGGACGGGAGGGCTGACATATGGGTCTGCTGGACAAGCTGCTGAACAAGGCCGCGCCGGAGCTCACCAAGCTGGCGAAGACCGCGGCGGAAGCCGTGGAAAAAGCCGCCGCGAACGTGGAGAAGGCCGCCGCGAACGCGCCCGCGCCGCAGCGGGAGGCGTACATCCCTCCGGCCTCCCAGGCGGGAGCGGGGGAAAACTCACCCTGGCTGCGCATGCCCGCGGAGGAAAACCAGTATAACGCGGGGGTCCCCTACAGGGAATATTTCGAAACCATCTTCGCGGCGGAATTCCCCCTCTACCGCTTCCAGCGCAGCGAAGCGAACCGGGGCCGGTCCACGGTGTACACCTTCACCCTGGGCGGAGAAAAAGCCCTGGTGGTGGAGCTGATGACGGAGAAGAGCGACGCCCGGAAGCTCCGGCAGGACTGTCTGGCGGCGGGCACGCCCTATCTGCGCTTCTATTACGATCACCCCGGCTGGTGGAACACCCGGAGCTACGTCGTGTCCCGCCTGAAGGGGGCCCTGGGGGCCTGATCCCCCGACAACCGCAAAAAACAGAAAGAGAACGCCCTGCGCCTGCGGCGGACCCGGCACGGACCGTTTTTTCCGGCTTCGCAGGCAGCCGGTCCGTGTACGGCCCGGTACTTCCCGGAATTTCCGGGCTTTAACGCCTTCTCTTTCTGTTTTTTTATGGGAGATGCGCCATGCCGCTGATGGATCTGCTCGCCCTCCCGGAGACCTGGGAGGCGTTTTACGAATACAGGACTTCCCTCGTCTGCCCGAAGGCCTCTGCCCGGGAGCTCCGGGACTTCATCGACCGGCGGGCGTATCTGCCGGTCTGCGAATCCGCCGCCCGGGGGGACCCCTTCCCCCTCCCCCACCGGACGGTGCTGAGCAAGACGGGAAGCGAGAAAAAGCGCGTCGTCTACACCTATCCGGAGCCGGAGAACACCGTGCTGAAGCTGCTCACCTGGCTGCTGCTCCGGCGGTACGACGGCGTTTTTGCCGACAATCTCTGGTCCTTCCGCCCGGGTCGCACCGCCAAGGACGCGGTGCGCTTTTTCGTCTCCCGGCCGGAGATCGCCGGTCTCTGGGCCTATAAGGCGGACGTCCGCAACTACTTCAACTCCGTCCCCGTCGAGAGGCTGCTGCCGATGCTGGCGGAGGTCACGGAGGGGGACCCGGCCCTCTTCGCCTTCCTCCGGCGGCTCCTTGCCGAGCCGCTGGTCCTGCGGGAGGGGCGGCCCGTTCCCGAGGAGAAGGGCATCATGGCGGGAACGCCCCTCTCCGCCTTCTATGCGAACCTCTATCTGAAGGACCTGGATCACCGATACGCTTCCGCGGGCGTTCTCTATGCCCGGTATTCCGACGACATCATCCTCTTTGCCCCCACGGAGGCGGCGGCGAAAAACCTGGCCGACGGCCTCCGGGCGGAGCTGGCGTGCCGGGGCCTCGATCGGAACCCGGAGAAGGAAGCCCTCACCGGCCCGGCGGAGGGCTGGACCTTCCTGGGCTTTCACTGCCGAGGGCGGACGGTGGACGTGGCTCCGGCCACGGCGGCGAAGCTGAAGGCGAAGATGCGCCGGAAGGCCCGGGCGCTGCAGCGCTGGAAGCAGCGCAGCGGGGCCGACGGGGAGCGGGCCGCCGCGGCCTTCATCCGGGTCTTCAACCGCAAGCTGCTGGAGAGCCCGGCGGGGAGCGAGCTCAGCTGGAAGCACTGGTTCTTTCCCGTGATCAACACGGCGGACACGCTGCGGGAGATCGACCGCTACGCCCAGGACTGCATCCGCTTCCTCGTCAGCGGGAAGCGTACCAAGGCCCGCTTCGGCGTGCGCTACGGGGATCTGAAGGCCCTGGGCTACCGCAGCCTGGTGCACGATTACTATGCCCGCGGAGACGAAGTGCGGGAGGCGGCGGATCCGGGAGAAACGGCCGGCGGATGAGCTGGGCGGAGCTTCTGCGTCCGGTTTCCAGCGCTGCGGCACAGACGCAGAAACGGCATGGCCCGAAGGCCATGCCGCTTGCTTTTTTACTGCCGCTCCCCTTCCGCCTGGCCGGAGGGAGAACGCCGCGTTTTCCGGGAAAGACCGGATTACATGTAGCCCACCTTTTCGTACTGGATGGGGCTGCGGACGATCTCGTCCTTGTTGATGCCGAAATGCTCGGCGTTGTAGTCGTCGATGGCCTCGGTGATGGCGTCATAGACGCCGTCGTAGATGCTGCCCGGGCCGCCCTGGGCGATGCAGGGGATGTAGGCCTTGGGGGTGCAGGCGTCCAGCATCTTGAAGACCTTTTCCCGGATGTCCTCCTTCGTCCACTCCTCGTAGTCGAAGTCGGCTCCGTCGAAGCCGCCCATGAAGCCGATCTGGCCGCAGTACTTCCGGGTGAGCTCCGGCAGATCGTTGGAGCTCATGCAGCCCTGCCACACGTCGATGCCCATCTCGATCATGGAGGGCACCAGGGTGGCGCCGTAGCTGTCGGAATGGTGAACGATGAGCTCGCAGCCGTGGGACTTGTAGTAGCCGTAGACCTCCTTGTAGGGCTCCACGAAGAAGTCCTCGAACATCTCGGGACTCATGAAGGTGCTTGTGCGGCTGCCCCAGTCGTCGTGATGGAAGAGGGCGTCGGGCTTCAGGTTCTTGCAGATGCCCTCGGCCATCTTCAGCTCATACTCGGTGAGATACTTGATGAGGTCGTGCATCTCGTCCGGATACTCGTAGAGGTTGATCATGGTGTTCTGGATCTCGCCCAGATGGTGGCACTGCTCGAAGAGGCCGGGGGCGATGAAGGGGGTCTTGTAGGCCAGATCGCCGTTCACCTTGGCCAGAACGCCCCGGATCAGCTCCCAGTCCTCGTCCGGAAAGTCCAGGCTGGGGGCGTGGACGTAGTCCTGCCAGTGCTCGATGTCCTTGATGACGATCTTGTCCGGCGTGTGCACGGGGAAGGCGCCGGGCATGCCCGCGGGCCAGCTGTTGGTGATGCCCCAGGCGTTGACCACGTTCTCCTGGCCGGCCTGCGCGCCGTGCAGGTGCAGGAGCGCGGGATGGAGGACCAGGCGGAGGGCCTCGTACTGGTTGGCGTAGCGGTCGGGATTCCGGCCCTTGGCGGCTTCAAAGAAATTCTCTTTCGGACTAAGCATGTCGGTACCCTTTCTGTTCAGAAGTATTTTTATGTCCGTGAAGATTTTGCTATTTTGTATTATAGCAAGGCGCGGCCCGGGGGTCAAGGGAAAACCGGCGGTAAAAATGGGTTCCGCCCTTCTTCCGCCCCCGTTTTCGGTGCACAAGGCGCATCTTTTCCATATCCCGGTTGCATTTTGCCGCGCCGGAGCCTATACTTGATTGCAGAGATTCGGATTATTCAAGACCCCCTTAACAAAACGGAACACGGCGGGAAGCAGGAGGAAGCGCCATGAACGCCAAGGAAAACTATCTGATGATCCTGCGGGGAGAGATCCCCGAGTACGTTCCCAGCATGTTCGAGCCGCGCTCCGGTCGGTTCACGGAGGAGTGGCTCACCCCCGTCTACGCGCCGGACGGCCCCGTGGTCACCAAGTTGGGCGTGACCTACGTGGGCAGTCCCGACCTGAACAACGGAGCCATGCCAAAGCCCGGGGTGATCGTCCTGGACGACATCACCAAATGGCGGGACAAGGTCCACGCCCCGGACACGACCCACGTGGACTGGGAGCGCTATTACAAGGAAAAGATCAAGGACATCGACCGCAGCAAGAACTACATTCCCGTCACCGGCGGGGACTATTTCCTCACCCTCATCTCCCTCATGGGTTTTGAGAACGCCATGCTGGCCCTCTACGAGGAGCCGGAGGAGGTGAAGGCCCTGCTGGAGTACATCTCTGAGTTTTACCTGGCCGTGCTCAAGGAGCAGATCCGCTGGATCAAGCCCGAGGTCATGTCCATCATGGACGACGACGCGGCTCTCCGGGCTCCCTTCTTCAGCGTGGATATGTACCGGGAGTTCTTCAAGCCCTACCAGCAAATGCACTGCGACCTGGCGGCGGAGAACGGCATCCTGATGGAGCGGCACGACTGCGGCCGCAGCGAGCAGTTCGTCGGGGACTGGGTGGAGATGGGCATCCGCTGCTGGAACCCGGCCCAGACCACCAACGATCTGGTGGGCATCAAAAAGCGCTTCGGAAGGAAAATGGCCATCTGCGGCGGCTGGGACAGCATGAAGTGGGCCGCCTGCGAGGACGAGGAGGAATACCGGGCCGCCCTAATGGAATACGTGGACACCTTCGCACCCGACGGCGGCTTCGTATTCGCGGCCTTCGCCGGCGGCAGCCCGGACGCTCCCGGCGCGAAGATGCGCCAGGACGCGGTGAACGACGTGTATCAGAACTACGCCCGGGACTACTACCGCACCCACTGAGCAGCGGCGGGCTGCTTACCTTCCCTCCGGCGGGCTGCTGTGCCGCGGCCGTCACAGAGGACGAAACGGTGAGCCGGGAGCCGGACGGCAGCTTCAATGAGACCTACTGCAATTGGTGCTGTGCCGACGGGGCCTTCGTCTATCCCTCCAGGGACGCGCTGCCGGACTAGCCGGTGGGACATATGCACAACCCGGTGAACACGCCGGAGGAGGAAGGGCGGAAAACCTGCGGCCGGTATCTTTTTCAGCTGAAGCACCGGGCCGGGTGACGGCAAAGGAGACAAGCGATGATCTGTTTTCTCACCAGCAGGACCGATATCCCGGAAACGGGGGAGCTGAATCCGGCCAACGGTTTCGTCGACCGGCTGCGGCGGCACCTTCCGAAAAACTGCCGCGCCCTGTTCGTCTGCTCCGACCCGGAGGCGTGGGAGAAGACGGATCTGTATTCCGCCGCCCTGCGCGCTTCCTTTGAAAACGCCGGGCTCCCCTTCGGTAGCCTCCGCACCCTGGACGGCAGGAACGAGGCGCAGGCGGCGGCCCTCGTGGGAGCGGCGGAGCTGGTGATCCTCGCCGGGGGACATGTGCCGACGCAGAACCGCTTTTTCGCGAGGATCGGGCTGAAGGAGCTGCTCCGCGGCTTCCGGGGGGTGGTCGTCGGGATCAGCGCCGGTTCCATGAACTGCGCCGAGACGGTCTACGCCCAGCCGGAGGAGGAGGGCGAAGCGGTCGACCCCGGGTACCGGAGATTTCTCCCCGGCCTCGGCCTGACGAAAACGATGCTCCTCCCCCACTATAACGCGATCAGGGACGACGTGCTGGACGGCCTGCGGGTTATGGAGGATATCGCCTATCCGGACAGCCGGGGGCGGGCGTTCTGCCTTCTCAACGACGGAAGCTACCTCTTCATCGGCGGCGGGAAGGAAACGGTCTGCGGGGAGGCCTATCTTCTTGCGGACGGGGTGCTGACCCCCTTCCCCGCCGAAGGGGCGGGGGAACGATCGTAGAAAAACATGGGAACAAAAAGGACCGACGGAGCGTCAAATAGCCGTCGGTCCTCTTTTCGCGCTTTTTCGACCTCCGGCGAAGGCACGGGAGGTACCGTCCCGGAGCGGAAACGTATTGAAATGCTGCCTCCGCTCCCCTATAATAAACTCGAACGGAGGGTTCTCCGGTCGAAGGAAAGAAGCCGGAACGAACGGAAACAGAGGGAGGAAAGACGTATGGGTATTTTGAAAACGCTGCCGCCTGCCAGTTTCGTCGTGATCGTCGTGATCGCGCTGCTCTTCGTGCTCGCGGTGGCCCTGCTGCTGATCGTCAGCGCGCGCTACCGCCGCCTTCGCACGGCCGGCCGCACGGACGAAAACGGATTCCGCAGCACCCTGCTGCGGGAATACACCGCCGCCTTCCAGAAATACGGACACGACGTGAACACGCCGGCCATCATCTCCAACGTCATCGGAGAAAGGCTCTCCCCGCTGCTGCTCTGCGAGCGCTTCCTGAACAACGCCGTTTCCCTGTTCGTGACCCTGGGCCTTTTCGGCACCTTCCTGGGGCTGAGCCTCTCCGTGGCCTCGCTGACCAAGCTGATCGGCCTGAGCAACACGGACCAGTGGCTGAACGTGCTGGACAGCGTGGGCGGCGGGCTCATGAGCGCCCTCAGCGGCATGGGCGTCGCCTTCTACACCTCGCTGGTGGGCGCGGGCTGCTCCATCCTGCTGACGATCCTGCGCACGATCCTCAATCCCCAGGCGGAGCGGGAGAAGCTGGAGACGCGGCTGGAGCTCTGGCTGGACACCGAGGTCGCCCCCCAGCTGGCCTCCCAGGACGCCTCCGACGAGGTGAGCCTGGTGAAGCAGATGACCGGCGCGCTGAACACCGCCTCGGAGGGCATCCGCACCGCCCTGCACGACACTTCCCTCGCCCTGGTGAAGACGGCGGCCCTGAACCGCACCGTGCTGGAGGACTTCGAGCAGACCGTGGGTAAATTCAACGACGGCGTGCATGATTACTCCGAGGTGGACTACAATCTCCGGGGCACCGTGGAGCGTCTGGACCTGGCGGTCCGGGATCTCTCCGCGGCGCTGCGGGACATCAACCGCCGCATGGAGGAGGCGAAGCGATGAGACGGCAGCACAAGGGCCGCTCCGACGCCACGGTGAAGAGCGCCGAGGGCGAGCAGGGCTTCTGGCCGTCCTACGCGGACATGATGAGCGCGGTGGCGCTGATCCTGTTCTTCCTCATGCTCCTGAGCTACATCCAGAACCTCATCACCGGCAACGACCTGCGCAACACCCAGGACGTGCTGGCCGAAACCCGGCTCGCCCTGGACGAGACGCGCATCAACCTGGCCGACACCGAGGACACCCTGGCCCTCACCCTGCGTGAGGTGGAGGACGCGGAGGACGAGCTGGAGAAGATCACCATCGACCTGGACGAGGCGCGGCTGCTGCTGGCCGAGCAGCAGGAGGACCTGGCTGCCCTGGACGAGCTCCTGGCGGACCAGCGGGCCCTCATCGGCGAGCAGGAGGAATACATGAAGGCGGCCAGCGAGGAGCTTCTGGCCCTGCACAGCCGGATGCAGACCATCGCCGTGCTCCGTCTGAGCATCCTGGAGCAGATCCGGGACAGCATGGTCAGCGTCATGGGCGGCGACGCCGACAAGGTCAGCATCGGCAGCAACGGCAACATCATCCTCAGCGAGGGGGTCCTTTTCGACTGGGGCTCCTCGGACATCAAGGCGGAGGCCGAGCCCGCGCTGGACCGGCTGATCGGGGTCTTCGCCCGGTTCCTGGCGGACGACGAGAACGCCCGGTACGTAGACAGCATCGTGATCTCCGGCCACACGGATTCCTCCGGCACCGACCAGCGGAACCGGGTGCTCTCCACGGACCGCGCCAACGCCGTTCTGAGCTACCTCCTGGAGGAGGAGGGCGGGCGTCTGGAGAAGTACGCAAGCTATTTCTGCGCCGCGGGCTACGGCAAGACCCGCCCCGTGGCGGACAACGGGACGGAGGAAGGGCGGGCGGCCAACCGCCGCATCGAGATCTCCATCATCCTCCGGGACGACACGGTCATGGAGATCGTGGAAAGCTATCTGGACATCGACCTCCCTGCCCTGCCGGAGGATTGAGGCGGGGGAAACGATACCGTACCGCGGGCCGACTGACTTTGCGAGAGTCAGTCGGCCCCTTCGTATTCCGGGCGGCTAACGGCTGGAGAAGGCTGGGCCGTGGGCGAGGCTGAACGGCCCCGGCTTTTCGTTTCGTGAGCGAACCGATCGGTCAGGCTCGCCCGGCTCGCATTCCCCGCCTTGTCACCCAGCCCGCGGTATGGTAGAATAAAGGAGGAAAGGAGAGATGAAGCATGGATGAATTCATCAAAAACGGCATCGACTTCATCAGCACCTACGGCGGGCGGGTGATCGTCGCCATTCTGGTCCTCGTGATCGGCCGCTTTGTGGTCAAGCTGCTGATGAAAGCCCTGATCAAGGCCATAGACAAGCTGAAGATGGACGAGACCCTGAAGCAGATCAGCAAGAAATTCCTGCGGCTGCTGCTTTACTTCATCCTGATCATCAGCGTGGTGGAGATCCTGGGCGTATCCATGTCCAGCGTCATCGCCATCCTTGCCTCCTGCGGCCTGGCCGTGGGCCTTGCGCTGCAGGGCTCCCTGGGCAACCTGGCCGGCGGACTGATGATCCTCCTGTTCCGCCCCTTCAAGATCGGGGACTACATCCAGACCGGAGACTCCGAGGGCGTGGTAACGGACATCAGCATCTTCTATACCACGGACATGACCCTGGATAACAAGCAGATCTTCGTGCCCAACGGGGAGCTGATGAACGCCAGCATCACCAACTACACGGCGGCGGCCCGGCGGCGCATCGACCTGGAATTCAAGATCACCAACGACATCGACGCCGAGCTGGTGAAGCGGGTGCTTCTGACCGCGGCCCAAGAGACCGAAGGCGTTCTGGCAGACCCCGCTCCCTTCGCCCGCATGGGCGCCGTGGACGACGACACTTACATCTTCTACGTGCGCTCCTGGTGCGAGACCGGGAAATACTGGGATGTGTACTTCGACCTCATCGAAAACTGCAGCAAGGCCCTGACGGAAAACGACATCGACGACCCGGAGGAGCGGATCGCCGTGCGTATCGTCAAGGACGAGGACTGAGGGCCTTTCCGTTTCTTCGAAGGGGCGCATCCGGGCCGAATCATGCCGCACAGGCAAAATACAGGGGCTGCAGCCGAAAGGATCGCTGCAGCCCCTGTGCTGTATACCCCGGGAACCCGCTCCCGGGGTGTTTTTGTATACCGGGAAAGGAACGCACGGTCCCGATCTTCCATACCGCGGGAGCTGTCGGACATTCCCGATCCGGCGCTGCTCTTCCTTGAATAACTGCGAGGATTGTGATAGTATGATTTTGCCATTCGGCTCTGACGGATCAGCGATCCTGCGGGCGCCCGGACGCCGGGAAACGATGTTGGTACACGGTTGACGGAGGTGTGCTGCCTTGGAATTCCTCAAGGCTCATCAACTTAACGCCATGCTGTTTATGAGCGGGATCTGTTTTGTTTTGGCGATCCTGACGTTGATGACCAAATCGCTTTCGCCGCATCGAAAGCGCATCCTGTCGCTGCTGGAAATCGCCGCCATGATGCTTCTGCTCTCCGATCGCTTTGCCTACATATATCGGGGCGATCCCGGCAGGCTCGGCTTCTGGATGGTCCGAATCAGCAATTTCCTCGTGTATCTCATGACGCTTTATATCTCCCATGCGCTGACGCTTTACCTGATCGATTTATTCAGGCACGAGGGAAAGCTGACGAAAGTGCCCAGGCGGCTTTGGGTCTGCGAAGTCCTGTTTGCCGCCAGCCTGGTTTTGCTGGTTATCGCCCAGTTTACCGGGCTCTACTATACCTTCGACGCGTCAAACAACTACCAGCGCGCGCCGACCAATATTCTCTGCTACGTCGGGCCCGTTATCATCACCTTTCTTCAAATCTCCATCGTCGTGCAGTTCCGCAGGCAGCTGCGCCGCCTCATCGTGATTTCTTTGGGACTGAATACCCTGGTGCCGCTCATTGCCTCCATTGTTCAGATCTTCACCTACGGCTTGTCCCTGACGAATCTGACGGTGGTGGGAATGGCGATTTGCCTGTATATCTTCGTAGTCATCGACCTGAGTGAGACGGCCGAGCACGCGAAGAACATGGAGATCGAGTTCTACAGGCAGGAGAAGGAAAAAGAACACGACATGTTCGAGCAGACTGCCGAGGCCCTCGCCAGCGCAATCGACGCCAAGGACAGATATACCCACGGCCATTCCAGCAGAGTGGCCATGTATTCCCAGATGATCGCACAGCAGGCCGGAAAATCGGAGGAGGAGTGTGAGGAGGTCTATTTTGCCGCGCTGCTCCACGATGTGGGAAAAATCGGCATCGCCGACAGCATCATAAACAAGGACGGCAAGCTGACCGAGGAGGAGTTTGCGCAAATCAAGCTCCATCCCCTCTACGGCAGCCAGATCCTGTCCAGGATCCATCAGTCGCCCAATCTCTATATCGGCGCGCGCAATCACCATGAGCGGTACGACGGAAAAGGTTATCCGGACGGCCTGAAGGGGGAGGAAATCCCGGAACTCGCTCGCATCATCGGCGTAGCAGATACTTACGACGCCATGACTTCCAAGCGGAGTTATCGGGATCCCATGCCCCAGGAGCGGGTCCGGGAAGAGCTTGTCAAGGGAATAGGGACCCAGTTTGACCCGCAATTTGCGGAGATCATGCTCCGTGCGATAGACATGGATAAGGATTATGCCATGAAGGATGTGGGTACCGGTACGGCTCCTCTGTTTTCCTGACTCTTCCGAAATCCTGGCTCTGTCCTGCTTTTGCGGAAAGCGGAAGGCTTGGTTCCTGCGGAATCCAAGCCTTCTGTTGCTTTTCGGCGGGCGGTTTTCGCGGCAAGAGAGATCATGGTACTGTCTCCGGCAACGCACGCAGCCTCCGCCCGGGTGCGGGTGATTTCCGCGTAAATCCCTTCAATGGTAAGGAAGCCGCAGAGCTCAACCGGATGCTGCATGGTTGGCTGCAAGCGGCCAATATACTTCGGTCCGGGGAGATCACCCAGGAGGAATATGACCGCTGGCGCTATTACTATCCGAAGTATGATAAATCTCAGATTTGGGGCAAAGTTCCTTCCCAGGAGATCAGCAATCATATGGTCAGGGCGTTTAAGGACAGATTGAAAGAGGATTAAGGAGGACAAAGAAAATGAAGCGCGAAAAGTCATGCGGCGCTATTGTTTTTACGCAGGAAAACGGTGTTAGGCAGTATGTCATAATACGCGAAACGTATGAAGGCGCATGCGGATTTCCGAAAGGTCACATGGAGGCAGGAGAAACCGAGCGTGAAACAGCCCTCCGAGAAGTAAAAGAGGAAACAGGCTTAGATGTTGTCTTATATGACGATTTCAGGCTCACAGATGAACATTCTTTGATTCGGGAAGGCCGTCATGATGACATAAAAACGAATGTCTATTTTCTTGCGGAGTATCGGGATCAGGTGCTTCGAGCGCAGGAGACGGAAGTTATAGAGGTCCTGCTCATGGACTACACCAACGCCATGGAAAGCATTCAATACGAAGATTCCAAGCGTCTGCTTTCTGAAGCTGAAAATTATTTGAACGCGCATCACAGCTAAAAATAGCCCTCCGGAAAACTTGCCGTTTTCCAGAGGGCATTTTCATGTCTCTTAGAATAATTGGGATTTTTCAAATAGTAGCATTTTAGTAGCAAAACGCCACCCGACCTTCAAAAAATGGCTTAAATAAGGACTTTTTGAGGGTGTGAAATCATTCCCGCTCTTTTATTTTGATCGATCTCAGCCTTCGGAGACCATCCTTGCCAGAATGGTGAAGGCGTTGCGGCACCAGGTGCCGCCGGGGAAGCTCCCGTCCCCGTTGATGGGGTCCAGGTAGTGGGGGAAGCCCTTTTCCATCAGAGCTCCCAGGTAGCGGTCGATGATGAGTTTGGCTTCCTCTTTTTTGCCGCCCTCCCAGAGGCCGGTGAGTATAAAGACCTCGCCCGGAGGGCTGATGGCCCCGCTGCCCATCCGGGTGCCGATCATCTCGAAGTAGTCGCCCTGGATGTCCTCACTGGCAATGCCGTAGGGGCACAGAAGCCGGTCTTCCCGCATCAGATCCGCGGTGAGCTTGTCCAGCACGTCCTTGGGCAGGCGGGCCCCCAGGACCAGGGGGATATAGAAAAGGCTGGAGCCTGTAAATACGGGCTCGTGGGTATACTGCTTAAGGCATACGAAATGCTCCCAGGTCCACATTTTGTCCAGCATCCTGTCCAGCAGGTCCTTGCTCATTTTATACCAGCCGTCGATCTCCTCCTGCGGCTTGCCCAGGAGTTTGGCCAAGTCGCCCTGGGCCTCGAAGTTCAGCACCTGGTAGGCGCAGAGGTCCGGGGTGGCCATGGGTACGCCGTCCATGTACGCCGTGACCTCGTCGAAGCCGGTGCCGGCGCCGTTGTCGAAGCCGGGAAGGCCGTCCTTATCGTCGTCACGGTATTTCATGAACCACATGGCCCATTTCCCGGCGCCCACGTAAAGCTTCTCCAGGTCCTCCCTGGGCCACTCCTTGCTCAGGTCGTGGTGCGCCATAACGTTCTTGAGCGCCCAGCCGTGGATGGGCGGCTTGAGGCCGCCGGTGGCCAGATACGCGTCGTCGTAGTAGTCCGCCAGCTGTCCGTTGGCGTCCTGGCGCTCCAGGGGGGCCATGATCAGGCTGCGGCCCAGGTCGGGGATGACCTGCAGGGCGACGCCGTTCATTACCATC
>JAFXUU010000107.1 GCA_017524845.1 Oscillospiraceae bacterium | reverse complement strand
TGCGCTTGAAGAAATCCAGCTCCTGCCACATGCCGTTGAGCTCCACCATGATGGTGTTGCACGCCGTCCGGTCCTCCAGCTCCGCCAGATGCTCGGGGGTGATGTCGTCCCACCCCTCCAGCTGCTCCACGAAGATCTCCCTGCCGGGCACCGGCTCCAGCTCCTCCATGCCCTCCTCCGTCTGGAGGATGAGGATGCGGAGATCGGGCGGCAGATTGGGGTCGGAGATCAGGCTCTGGATATAGGTGGTCTTGCCCCCCTCCAGGAAGCCCTCAAAGAAATAGACCCCGATGTCCTCCCGCTTTGCCTTTGCCATTTCAGATCCCTCCGAAAAGCGAGGACAGGGCGTCCTCCTTCAGCTCCGCGCCGATGACCACCAGCCGCCCGGTGACCTCCGGGCTGCCCCGGCGGACGCTGCTCTCCCCCGGCACGTAGTCGAAGTGGAGCCAGCCCCCGTCGGCCGCGGGAACGATGCCCTTGCTCCGCAGTATCGCCCCCACCCGTTCCTCGTCGTCCAGGGCAGCCAGGATGCTCTTCAGCTCCTCCTCCGTGTATTTCCGGGCCGTCTCCCGGCCCCAGGAGGTGAAGACCTCGTCGGCGTCGTGCTCCCCGTCGTGGTGGTGGTGATGCGCATGGTCGTGCTCATGATGGTGCTCATGGTCATGGTGATGCTCGTGCTCGTGCTCGTGATGGTGCTCATGCTCGTGCTCGTCATGCTCGTCGTCATGGTCATGATGCTCATGCTCGTGATGGTGATGCTCCCGGCACTCCTCGCAGTCACAGTCCTCGTCGTGATCCTCATGGTCCTCATGGGCCAGCAGGGCCTGCTGCCAGTTGGCCTTCTGCTCGGCGGCGGCCATGATCTGCTTCCCGTCCAGCTCGTCCCAGGGGGTGGTAACGATGGCGGCGTCCGGATGGATCTCCCGCAGGAGGGCAAGGCAGGCCTCCAGCTTTTTGGGATCGGCGCTCTGGGTGCGGCTGAGGACGATGAGGTCCGCCGCCTCCACCTGGTCCTTGTAGAACTCTCCGAAGTTTTTGAGGTACATCTTCGCCCGCAGGGCGTCGGCCACGGTGATCTTGCTGCCGGGACGCCAGTCGTCCCTGTCCAGTTTCCGCACGGCGGCGTCCACGTCGCTGAGCTTGCCCACGCCGCTGGGCTCGATGAGGATGCGGTCCGGGTGGAAGCGCTCCATCACTTCCCCCAGAGCCTTTGAAAAGTCTCCCACCAGGCTGCAGCAGATGCAGCCGGAGTTCATCTCCGTGATCTGGATGCCCGCCTCCTTCAGGAAGCCGCCGTCGATGCCGATCTCCCCGAATTCGTTTTCGATGAGCACCAGCTGCTCCCCGGCGAAGGCGTCCTTGATGAGCTTCTTGATGAGGGTTGTCTTCCCCGCTCCCAGAAAGCCGGATATGATATCGATTTCCGTCATTTATGTCACCTCTGCTGAATGCGGGCCCGTCGGGCCCCTGTGTAAACGTGTACAAAAGATATTATACCCGTTCCCCGACGGCCGTGCAAGCTCTTTTCAGCGGCGTTTGGGGACAGGGCGGCGGGTACGCCCGCCGCCCTGTCTCAGCGTGTCGACACGCTGAGAGGCAAAATCAGGAAATGTTTTCTGATTCTGCATGGATCGAACGTAAAGGGGGGATTCCCGTCCCCCCTTCACAATTCCCCCATGCTTGTCGAAACGTTGTTTTTGAGCTTTTTGACAGCCCGGCGTTTCAGAAGCCCAGCGCCGCGCCGAAGCCGTCCAGCGCGCCGGAAGCCAGCTTCAGCAGACGGGAGATCCGGCGGCTGAGCTTGTGCCGCCGGGGGATGAAGCAGAGGCCGACGGCGGCCGCCGCCGCCATGCCCGCGCCCATGCCCTTGAGAAACATCGTTCTTCCCACGGTCGATCCTTCCTTCCCATTAAAGTGTACCCTCAGTATGCCCGCCCGAAGGGCGATCCTGCCCGGAGGATCTTTCCTCTTCCGGCGCTTTTTTCCCCGAAATCTTGAAATGCGCCCGGCCATCCTGTACAATGGGGCCGATATCGGAAAGGGAGGGACGTGTCCATGAAAAAGAGATCGCTTCTGACCGGTCTGCTGGCCGGTCTGCTGGCCGCCGCGGCGCTGGCCGCCGTCTGCTGGGTAGTGTATCATTACCGGGACAGCATCCGCCGCAGGCTGGAAGCGGCGCTGGAAAAGGGCAGGGGGCTGTTGAGCTGCTGCTGTGGGGACCGCTGCGACTTTGAAGATCTGTAAGCCATGAGAATGAAGCTGACGATAAGGAAGCGCTATCTGCGCTTCCTGCTTCCCGTGCTGGCTGCGCTCCTGCTCCTGGCCTTTTTCCTGCTGTGGATCGGCGGCTTCGGCTTCCGCTATCTGCTGCGGAAGCCCGCGGAGCTGGCTTCGGTGCCCCCGGAGGAGCTGCCGGGCAGTTACGTGACCCTGTCGGTCAAGGACGCGGGGGACCCGTTCACCTACCTGGGCTATCAGGACGACGACGGGAACCCGGTGATCACGGAGGAGTACACCGCCTGCAGGCTGAACGGGAAATACCTCATCGTGCGGGTGACGAAGAAGGACGTGGCCACCCTGGAACGCTATCTCAACGCCGCCGAGCTGGTGCAGTCCGGGGAGCTGGGCAGCGTGCTGGAGGCAAACCTGGGAAAGCTGACGGGCACTGTGAACAAGCTGAAGAAGGACCCGGAAAAGCAGCTGCGCAGCTGGCTCACGAGCCATCAGATCGATTCCCGGAGTCTGAAGGACCTCTACAGCGGCACGGACGTCTCCGCCTGGCCCGGTGCGGCCGAGGGGAATTACGACGCCTACCTGGACGACGTGATCCTCCCCTACGAGCTGGACGCGGGCTGCCTGGGGGTGCGAAGCGCCGGTACGGTGCGCTTTCTCACGGTCCTGGCGGCGATCCTGGTCCTGCTGGCCGCCGCTCTGCTGGTATCGATCTTCCTTGGCCTTTGGGAGAAGAACATGCGCGCCGCCATCCGGCAGCAGGGCAAGCGGCTCTTCACGGACTATGATTCCTCGGAGCTCTTCGGCGCGGGCCTCCGGGTGGGGCGGGACTTCGTGTGGGTCTTCGGGACCTTGTTCACCCGCATCCTGGAAAACAAGGACATCGTCTGGGCCTACCCCCGCAGCAAGCGGCTGGAGGGGGGCAAGCTCCGCTGGAGCCTGGTGCTGAAGACCGACACGGGCGCCGAGGCCGTGGCCCGGCTGGACAGCGAGGCTGCGGTGGAGCAGGCCATCGGCTGTCTGCTCAGCCAGGGCTTCCCCATGGCCGTGGGCTTCGACAAGGAAAAGCAGAAGCTCTATAAAAAGGACCTGGCCGCCTTCAAAGGCAAGGTCAAAAGCGGCACGATTTAGTCCATATGGCGCAAGTCACCCGGAGGGGAACCCTCCGGGCGATTGTTATGTTTAGTCTGCGGGGGTTTCGGGTTTGCCGCGCCTGACCCATTCCACCGCCTTTTGCAGGGTTTCCCGGATGAAATCATGCTTCCCTGCAGTGTATTTTTCCCGCCCGGCGTCTTCCGGGTTCGCCGCCGCCAGGGAGATTTTCAGGGCCTCGTAGGCCTTGGCCTCCGCCGGGAAGGCGTTGAGGTAGTCACGGAAATTCAGATAGTCCTGCCAATCCGGGCTGTCTGCCGACACCACATGGATGAAGTGGGTCTGCTCCTCCCCCGTGCCGTCATAATAACTGCCGCAGGCAAAGAGCTCCTGGTTTTCGATGTTCTTGCCGGGTCGGTGATGGAAGCCGTGCGCTTCCAGGACCGGGCGTTTTTCAAGTACCTGATCGAAATAGCGGGCAGCTACGGCGATATCCACGATAGGCTTTGCGCAGATCGCCGGAACGGACGTGCTGCCCACATGCTGGATATCCGCCGCCCCATCCCCCAGGATGCCCCAAAGCGTTTCGATGGTTCTTGCCGCCTCCCTTTCCCAGGCCTCCTCATGGAGACAGAGGGCCACGGTCCCCCGTTTCAGGCCGAGCATAGCCTCGCCTCCTTACGGATAAAATTTCGCTAAAGAATAACACCCGGCATATCGCAAGTCAAGGGGGAGTGTTTCAGCGGTGCATGGATTCAGAAACCGCCTGCCCGGTCATGGGGGAGGCAGAGGCAAATACGGTACTCACTGTTGTGAGTACCGTATCAATCTCATTCCCTCGTCCATCGTTCTCCGTAAATCCCTGGGGGATCTCAAGGGGGCCGCAGCCCCCTGGCCGATGGGGAAGGATTCCAAAGGGAACCGCCTTCGGGATAGGTTCCCTTTGGCGTGTCTTTGCCTACTTTCTCCACGTCGAGAAAGTGGGCCGCCGGAGGCGACGGGACGGGGGAACAAAAAGCAGACGCAAACGGCGAATCCGCAGAGGCCCGGAGAATTGTCCGCTGCGGCGGAGACGAGAGCCTGGGTTTACCATTGCCCGGTTTCCAGATAACGGTCGGCGCGGGCGTGGGCGTTTTCCACCAGCCTTTTGTCGAAACCCATGAGGCGCAGCAGCTCGATGGCATTGCGGGAGGTGGCCGCGCCCTCCCGGAGGCGGTAGTCGAAAAGCATCTCCGCCTCCCCCACATGTTCCTCGAAATGGGCCAGACGGAACGCATCGGAGAGCAGGGCGCAGAGCTCGATATCGTGGGTGGCGGCCAGGCAAAGCGCACCGGCGCCGGCCAGGGTCCCCAGCAGCTCGCAGGAGGCGGCGATGCGCTCCACGGTGTTGGTGCCCCGAAGGACCTCGTCCACCACGCAGAGCAGCCCGCCGGGAAGACGGGCGGCGTCCAGGATCCGTTTCAGGGAGCGGGTCTCCACGATGTAATAGCTCTCCCCCGCCGCCAGATCGTCCCGCAGGGCCATGGAGGAATAGATGCGGAAGGCGCTGGCCCGATAGCTGCGGGCCGGGACGGTGCAGGCGCTCTGGGCGAGGATGGCGGCCAGAGCCGCCGTCTTCAGGAAGGTGGATTTCCCGGAAGCGTTGGAGCCGGTGATCAGCAGGGGCTTTTCCGTTTTCAGGTCGTTGGGGACGGCATGGGGCAGCAGCGGATGAACGAGGGCCTCCGCCTCCAGAAACGCGGCGCTTTTCCCGGCGAAATCCAGCGCCGGCAGGGCATAGCTGGGCAGGCCTGCCCGCCAGGAGGCAATGGCGACGGCCGCATCCAGCCGCCCCAGCGCTTCATGGATGGCAAAGACGTCATCGTGCTTCCGCCCCAGCTTGTTTTTCAGGAATTCATAGGTGATGAGGTCCAGCAGGGTCGCGGAGGTGAGCACGTCCCCCACCGCCCCGTCCGATGCGGCGGAGACCCCGCCGGTGCGCAGGACGGCCCGGAGACGGCCCAGGCTTTCGTAACCGGGGGCCAGCAGCCGGTCGAGCTCCGGGTCGCGGAGCTTCTGCAGCCGGCGGAGGGCAAAGACCATATTCACGGTATAATTCACCGTATCGAAATCCGAGCCGGTGCGGCGCTTCCCGATCTCATGGACGAAGAAATTGAGGAACAGAGAACCCGCCGCCAGCGGCAGACAGACGGAGGAACCCAGGAGCGCGCCCGACACGGCGCCCAGCAGGAGCAGCAGCAGCGCAAGATAAAAAAGCAGCGGCCCGATGCCCAGCCGGGCCGGTGCGAAGGCGCGGCAGAGGTCCGCCCGGCGGGTGCAGCCCAGCCTGGCGAGGATCAACTCCATGCGCAGCCGCCGCTCCCCGTCCGCGGCGGCAAGGTCGATGAGCTGCCGGCGCTGTTCCCACTCGGCCCCGTCCAGGGCCGGGCTGCGCAGCAGGTAATACAGATACTGCTCGCCGGAGGTGCTGCGCCGGGGATTCATGCGCTGAAAGACCCGGTCCATGTCCAGGTCGTTCCAGGTGATGTCGTCCAGAAAGAAGGCGTCCCGGTCCGTCTGCGCCCGGTAATCGGCATAGACGCGGATCAGGTCCATGTCCCCGGCGAAATAGTGGGCGTCGGGGACCCTTCCCCAGGCGGCCTTCAGCCGCTTTTTCAGCTTGCTTCGGAGCATAGAGCCTCCTTTCCCGCTTTTGTATAGCATACAGGCGCGTTGCAAAATGCCCGTCCCCCGTCATTGCGAACCCGCGAAGCGGGTGTGGCAATCCGTTTCTCCTCGTAAAGAGGACAGATTTCCACGCCAGCGTGCCCGCCGGCTCGGAATGACAAGGCGGAAATCGCAGTTTGCAACGCGCCTTTATGTGATGATTTGATTTTATCCGATCACCGCCAGCAGATCCCCGGTGGCGACGGTGCTTCCCTTGGAAACAGCCACCTGCGCCACCTTGCCCGCCTTGGGGGAGAGGATCTCGTTTTCCATCTTCATGGCTTCCAGCACCATGAGGTTCTGCCCCTCGGCGACGGTGTCCCCAGCCTTCACCAGCACGTTCAGGATGGTGCCGGGCATGGGAGAAGATACCTTCTCGCCTGCGGCGGCCACGGGGGCCGCTGCGGGGGCGGGAGCCGCGGGGACGGGGGCGGCCGCAGGAACGGCGGCTGCAGGCGCCGCGGCGGGGACCGGGGCCACGTAGTCGTATTCCTTCACGACCTCGGCGACGCCCCGCTCCACTTCCACTTCATAAACGCGGTCATTCAGCGTGATCTTGTATTTCATTTCCCGGTTTCCTCCTCAGTTACGTCGCGGATGGACAGGAAGCGCAGCTCCCCCAGGGGGATGCCGCTACAGTCGGCCACGATGGCCATGAGCATGGCCGCCGTTTTGTCCGGCACGTCAAAGCGCTTCACGGTGCCGGCGCTGTAATCCGCCAGCCTGCCGCTGTGGGGGCGCAGCTGCGCCTCGATGATCTTTCCGGCCATGGACTGCCCTCCTCACATCGCTTCGATGCGGTAGGACGCCCGGTTCTCCTCCCGCTCGGTGCGGGCGGCGAAGAACTTTTCCGCCACCTGGGGGAAGGAGATGTAGCTGAGAACGTCCTCGTCGCAGCGGGCGGTCTTGCCCAGCTGCGCTTTCGTCTTTTCAAAGAGAGGCTCCAGGGTGTCGGCGTAGCGGCCCTCCATGGGCTTCTCGTCCCCCAGCACCCGCTTCATGAGAGCGGGATCGATCTCGCCGGGGGCCCGGCCGTATTCGCCCCGGATATACGCCTGCACTTCCTTGCCGATATTCTTGTATTTGCCCATGAGCACGTTGGAAACGGCCTGCACGCCCACCATCTGGGACATGGGGGTCACCAGCGGGGGATAGCCCAGGTCCGCCCGGACCACGGGGGTCTCGGCCAGCACCTCGTCCAGCCGGTTCAGAGCCCCGGCCTGCTCCAGCTGGCTCACCAGGTTGGAGAGCATGCCGCCGGGCACCTTGTAATTCAGAGCGTCCGTGTCCGTGCGCATGGACACGGGCTTCAGCAGCCCGGACTTCAGGCACTCGCCCTGATAGGTCTTGAAATGGTCGTTGCAGGTCTTCAGCACCGCGTCGTCCAGGGGCACCTCATAGCCCAGCTGCTTCAGCGCATAGCTCAGGGTCTCCGTGGCGGCCTGGCTGGTGCCGCCGGAGAAGCTCGACAGCGCCGTGTCGATCACGTCGGCTCCGGCCTCCACGCCCTTCAGCAGGGTCATGAACGCAAGGCCCGTGGTGCAGTGCGTGTGGATGACCACGGGGATATCCAGGCTGTCCTTGATGGCGGAGACCAGCTCGTAGCACTCCTGGGGGGACATGACGCCCGCCATGTCCTTGATGCAGATGGTCTCGAAGCCCATCTCCTTCATTTCCCTGCAGATCTCCACATATTTCTTCAGGGTGTGGACGGGGCTGGTGGTGTAGCTGATGGCGCCGGAGGCGATGGCCCCCCGCTTCACCGTTTCCTCCACGGCTACCTTCAGGTTGCGGAGATCGTTCAGGGCGTCGAAAATGCGGATCACGTCGATACCGTTACTTACGCTCCGCTCCACGAATTTGCGCACCACGTCGTCGGGATAGTGCTTGTAGCCCAGGAGGTTCTGGCCCCGGAGCAGCATCTGCAGCTTCGTGTTTGGCATCTTCGCCTTGATCTTCCGCAGCCGCTCCCAGGGGTCCTCGTCCAGGAAGCGCATGCAGCTGTCGAAGGTGGCGCCGCCCCAGCATTCCACGGAGTAGAAGCCCGCCTTGTCCAGGGTCTCCAGGATGGGCTCCATGACGCTGAAGGGCATCCGCGTGGCGATGAGGGACTGGTTCGCATCCCGGAGGATGGTCTCGGTAAACTGTACTTTTTTCATGCTCACGTACTCACGTTCCTTAAGAGTTGTTGAAGTGAATTATAACGGCGTTTGCCGGGAAATGCAAGCTGAATCACAGGGGCTTTTTGCTGATCTTCGCAAAACGGCGGGGATAACCCGCCGGGGTGGGGCCCAGCTTCCGGATCACCGCCACCCGGCGCTCCACGCCCGCCACGGCGAAGCTTTCCGCCGATTCCAGGGCGGCGTTCAGGGTACGCATGGCCCCCGCCGCCTCGTCCAGCTCCTCCCCGCAGTCCTTCGCCTTCATGGCCAGCAGGGCACCACCGGGCTTCACGAAGGGCAGGCAGAGCTCGCAGAGCACGTTCAGCCGGGCCACGGCGCGGCTCACGGCGAAATCGTAAGCGTCCCGCTCGCCGGGGAGAAGGGAGGCCTCCTCCGCCCGGGCGTGGACGCAGCGGACCTCCGTCCCCAGGCGGGCGCAGAGCTCAGAAAGGAAATCCGTCCGCTTCCGCTGGGCGTCCAACAGGGTGAGGGAAACATCCGGCACCGCCAGCTTCAGCGGGAGGCCGGGGAAGCCCGCGCCGGAGCCCACGTCGATCACCCGCGCCCCGCGGAAGTCGGCGCAGCGCAGGAGACTGAGGCTGTCCAGAAAATGGCGGGAGGCGGTCTCCTCCTCTCCCTCCACGGCGGTCAGGTCCATCACGCCGTTATACTCCCGGAGACAGCGGAAATACGCCTCAAAAGCCTCCGGCGCGCCGGGAGGAAGAACGATCCCCCATTCCGCCGCGCCGGTCAGCAGCACGTCCCGTACGCTCATGCTTCCAGCCTGTAAAAGAGCTTCCAGTTTTCCACGATCTCCAGCATATCGAAATAGTCCGTCGCCCCCAGCTCTTTTTCGTAGAGGAAGCCGACGCAGCCGCCCCTGTCGTAGCAGGTATAGAAGAGGACGGCGTCGGACAGGACCTCGATGTTCAGCACCTCGCCGCCCCCGGCGTAGCCGCTGAAGACGGGCTCCAGCAGGGCCTTCAGCTCCTCGCTCACCGGCAGCGTTGCCCCCTCCCGGATGCAGACGGGCTCTCCGTCGGCCCGGCGGAGCAGACTCTCCTCCGGCTCCTCCACCAGGAGGGCAGTGAGGGTCTGCACCGCGTCGGGCTTCTCGGTGAACATGGCGCGGGCCTGGAGCATGGCATCCTCATGCCAGGCCGTACCGCCTCCGTTGATCACGTCCGCGCTCTGAAGGACGACCCAGCGGCAGCCCAAGGCCACGGCGGCGGCCAGGAGGCCCGCCAGGATGACTTTCAGCAGCGCTTTCATTTATTTCTTCGCCAGCAGGTCGCGGATCTCGGCCAGCAGCTCCTCGGTGGTAGGCGCTTTGGGCTCCGCGGCGGCGGCTGCGGCAGCGGCGGCCGCGGCGGCCTCCTCCTCGGCCTTCTTCTTGGCCTCGGCCTTCTCCTTGAACTTATTGAATGCCCTGACGATCAGGAAGCAGATGAAGGCCACGATGATGAAATCCAGGATCGCGGTGATCAGGGTGCCCAGACCCAGCACGCAGGCTTCCTTCACCACTTCCCCGGCCGCGTCGTACTCGGCGGCCCGCAGGGTGATGTTCAGCGTGTCCGTCAGGCTGGAGCCGCCGAAGATCGCGCCGATGACGGGCATCAGGATGTCGTTGACCACGGAGGTGGTGATCTTTCCGAAAGCGCCGGCAATGATCACGCCGATGGCCATGTCCAGAACGTTGCCCTTGTTGATGAAGGTCTTGAACTCTTGCAGCATTTTCTTCATGGTTCCCGTCTCCTTTTCATTAGTATTTTTATAATTAACTTCTAATGCCCGGAAGTTAACTATTCGGCGTCAATAGCGCTTGGGGATCAGCCGCTCGGTGCCCCCCATGTAGGGGCGCAGCACCTCCGGGATCGTGACGCTCCCGTCGGCCTGGAGATGGTTTTCCAGGAAGGCGATGAGCATGCGGGGCGGGGCTACCACGGTGTTGTTGAGGGTATGGGCCAGGTAGAGCTTCCCGTCCTTGCCCCGGACGCGGATGCGCAGCCGCCTGGCCTGGGCGTCGCCCAGGTTGGAGCAGGAGCAGACCTCGAAGTATTTCCTCTGCCGGGGGCTCCAGGCCTCGATGTCGCAGGACTTCACCTTCAGGTCCGCCAGATCACCGGAGCAGCACTCCAGCTGCCGCACGGGGATCTCCATGCTGCGGAACAGCTCCACGCTGTAGCGCCACATCTTTTCATACCACTCCATACTGTCCTCCGGACGGCAGACCACGATCATCTCCTGCTTCTCGAACTGGTGGATGCGGTACACTCCCCGCTCCTCGATGCCGTGGGCGCCCTTTTCCTTGCGGAAGCAGGGGCTGTAGCTGGTGAGCTTCTGGGGCAGGGAATCCTCCGTGAGGATCTGGTCGATGAACTTCCCGATCATGCTGTGCTCGCTGGTGCCGATGAGATAGAGGTCCTCGCCCTCGATCTTGTACATCATGGCGTCCATGTCGGTCTGGCTCATGACGCCCTCCACCACGGCTCCGTGGATCATGAAGGGGGGGATGCAGAAGATGAAGCCCTTGCCGATCATGAAATCCCGGGCGTAGGCCAGCACGGCCTCGTGCAGCCGGGCGATATCCCCCATGAGGTAATAGAAGCCGTTGCCGGAGACGCGGCCCGCCGCGTCCATGTCCACCCCGTCGAAGCTCTCCATGATCTGGGTATGATAGGGGATCTCGAAATCCGGCACTGCCGGCTCCCCGAAGCGGGCGACCTCCACGTTCTTGGAATCGTCCTCCCCGATGGGGACGCTGGGATCGATGATGTTGGGGATCACCAGCATGATCTTCCGAATGGCGGCCTCCAGCGCGGGCTCTTTGGCCTCCAGCTCCGCCAGCCGCTCCGCCTGGGCCTGCACCTGTGCCTTGACGGCCTCGGCTTCCTCTTTCTTGGACGGGTCCTTCTTCGCCTGGCCCATGAGGACGCCGATCTGCTTGGAGAGGGTGTTGCGCTGGGCCCGGAGCCCGTCCGCCTCCGTCTTCACGGCGCGGAGCTCTGCGTCCAGGCCGATGACCTCGTCCACCAGGGGCAGCTTTTCATTCTGAAATTTCTTTCGGATGTTCTCCTTTACGATCTCCGGGTTTTCCCGGACGAAGCGGATATCAAGCACGGTCCTCTTCCTCCCCTTCCACGGCGCCCAGAGGGCCCAGGGCCCGGATCAGGGCCTCCAGATCCTCGTTGCCGTAATATTCGATCTCCAGCTTTCCCTTTTTGGGGCCGCTGACGATGTGTACCTTTCTGCCGAAGCCCCGGGTGAGCCGATCCTCCAGTGCCTTGACGTAGATCCTGTCGTCCCGCTTCGGCTTTGGGGCGGGGGGCGGGGCCAGGAGCTTCTTCACCAGCGCCTCTGTCTGCCGGACGCTGAAGCCTTCCTTCCACACCTGCTCGGCGGTGGAAAGCATGCGCCCCTCCTCCCCCAGGGCCAGGAGGGCCCGGCCGTGACCGGCGCTGAGACGCCCGTCCTCCAACATGGCCAGCACCGCCTCCGGCAGGGCCAGCAGCCGCAGGGCGTTGGTCACCGCCGGTCGGGAGCAGCCCACCGTTTCCGCGGCGGTCTCCTGGGTGCAGCCGTATTCCTCAATGAGCCGGCGCAGGCCCTTGGCCTGCTCCACGGGGTTCAGGTCCTCTCTCTGGAGGTTCTCCACCAGGGCAAGCACGGCTGCCTCCCGGTCGTCCGCCTCCAGGATGCGGGCCGGGATCTCCGTAAGCCCAGCCATACGGGCGGCCCGCCAGCGGCGCTCTCCGGCGATGATCTGATACCGGTCCCCGTCCAGGCGGCGTACGGAGATGGGCTGCAGGATGCCGTGGGTGCGGATCGAATCCGCCAGCGCCTCCAGTTTTTCCCCGTCGAAGGTCTCCCGCGGCTGATGCTCGCCGGGCTCCACCTTCTGCAGGGGCAGGGTGCGGAGGTCCGCCGCCTGCTCCGGGGGCAGTTCGCCGCCGAATAGGGCGTCCAGACCGCTGCCCAGACCTTTTTTAGCCATTTGCTCTCACCTGCCTTTGGGATTCTGCGCCAGGATCTCCTCCGCCAGCTGCCGGTAGGCGTATGCTCCCCGGGAGGAAGGATCGTAGCGCAGGACCGGCATCCCGTGGCTGGGGGCCTCGCTGAGACGCACGTTGCGGGGGATGGCGGTCTTGAAAACGGCTTGCTTCATGTGTTTTTTCACAGCGTTTGCTACCTGGAGGCTCAGATTGGTGCGCCCGTCGTACATGGTGAGAACGACGCCCTCCACCGCCAGGTCGGGGTTCAGGCTCCGGCGCACCATGCGAAGGGTGCCCATGAGTTCGCTGAGCCCCTCCAACGCCAGATATTCGCACTGCACCGGGATCAGCACACTGTCCGCGGCACAGAGGGCGTTGAGGGTCAGCAGCTCAAGCAAGGCGGGGCAGTCCACAAGGATGAAGTCGTAGCGCTCCCGCAGGGGCGCCAGCGCGTTTTTCAGCACCTTTTCCCTGCCGGAGGTCTCCGCCAGCTGGATCCCGGAGCCGAAGAGATCCTTGTTGCAGGGGATCACGTCTCCGTAAGGCGTGGAAATCACAGCCTTTTCCGCGGGCACGCCCTCGATCAACACGTGGTAGGTGTTGGGGGCCGCGTTGTGCTTGTTGATCCCCAAACCGGAGGTGCTGTGGCCCTGGGGGTCGCAATCCACCACAAGTGTCTTCCGCCCCGCCTCCGTAAAAGCGCAGCAGAGATTGACACAGGTGGTCGTCTTTCCGACGCCGCCCTTCTGATTGAACATCGCAATTACTTTGCTCATAGCAGGATCATTATAAACAGCTCTCCCCTGTTTTTCAATGCCGAATTGAAGATTTGCCCATGTTTCACGTGAAACGCCGCCGGGTGTTCATGAGATGTATGTTTCACGTGAAACGTCCGGTCCTGCGGTCCGTCGGCAGCGTTCTCTATGAATGGAAAGTAAAGCGGAACAGCAGGTCTCCGTTTCCGTATGATAACCACGTCTGACGCGCCCGCGTCAAGGCCGCCGTGCCCGGCCTTGCGGAAACGGTACGCACGGAGTATAATTACGTATAAGAATACAGCAAGGAGGCTTTTTTCCATGAACGAGACCATGCAGGCGATCCTGGAGCGGCGCAGCATCCGGCACTACACGGAGGAGCCCGTGTCCGAAGATGCGCTGTCGCAGATCATCGAGGCGGGGCTCTGGGCCCCCACCGCCCGAAACGCCCAGGAGGTGAAGATCACCGTCGTCCGCGACCCGGCGTGGCGGGCAGGCTTCCGGGAAGCCTTTGAGAAGTGGGACGGCAGAGCAAATTTCAAGAACTATGATTTCGGCTGCCCGGTGTTTCTTTTCCTCTACGGAGACAGGGATTTCCCCTATACGGAGATGGACAGCGGTATCGTCGTTGAAAACATGGCCCTCGCTGCCCAGAGCCTGGGGCTGGGCACGGTGATCATCGGCTGCATCCGGGGCTTCCTCCGCTCCGAGGCGGGAAAGCCCTGGCGGGAGCAGCTGGGAATGACGGAGCAGGACCTGTTCACCGTGGGCCTCTGCATCGGCCACGCGGCGAAGCCCACGAAAAAGCAGGAGCGGAAAGAGGGCCGGGTGCGGTACCTCTGAAATGTCAGATCGGCCCCTCTTCGTCGAGCCTCCGATCTGAGAGAAACTTGCGGCGACGACAAATCGCTCTGCGAAAGGTATCTTTCCCGAGGCGCATGTCCTCGGGAAAAATACCTTTCGTTCTGTTCGCGCCTGCTGCAACGCGCAGCACACCTGTTTCTATGATTATGTCAACTTGTCCGAGCTCCCCCCGAGATAGCGGCTCAGCACCTTGCGGTTCTCCATCTCCAGGGTCCGCAGGCGCTCCATGGCGGCCTGCTGGGCCTCCGGGGAGGCGGCGGCCATGGCGTCCTCCACAGCCTCCGTCAGAGCCTCCGCCGTCACGGCGCCGAGATCGATGGCCCGCTCCTGTCCGATGTGCCGCAGGAAGGCCCGTACCTTGGGGTCGTAAACCACGCCCACCAGGGGGGCGCCTCGCCCGGCGGCGAAGATAAGTCCGTGAAGGCGCATGGAGACCACGGCCTTCATGCTTCCCAGCAGATCGGAGAGGGCTTCTCCGGTGAAATCTCCCTCCGGCAGCAGGGCCTTCTCCTTCATCAGGCGCAGCACCTGCCGGGCCGCGGGCACGTCCAGGCCCCGGTCGACGGCGAGAAAGACGGGGACAAGGCCCCGGCGGGCCAGCGCATCCGCGGCGGCGGCGAAGGCCTCCGCCTTCTCCTCGAAGCCGGGCCAGGGGCGGAGCACGAAGCCCACGTAACGCCCCGCCGGATCCAGCCCCGCGGCCCGTACCACGCCCTCGGCCATGGCCGGGTCGTGGGCCAGGAGGGTGAGGGAGGGGTCCGCCGCCGGGATGATCTCCGGCCCGGAGACCCCCAGGTCCTCCAGCTCGGCGAGGGAATCGTTCTCCCGAAGGGTGATCACGTCCACGTTCCGGGAGATGATCTTCCCCGCCAGGCGGCGGTCGGCCGGATGGGTCACCGGCCCGATGCCGCAGCCGTACATCACCACGGGCACCCCGGCCCGATGGGCCTGACGCAGGGTATAGAGGTAAAACCAGAGGCTGCGGCGGCTGGTGACGTCCTGGATAAGGCTGCCGCCCCCGTTGAGGTAGAGCCGGCTGCGGCGGCTGAGCCGGGCGAAGGCGGGCAGGTGGAAGGTGTGGATGGCCTGCACCCGGTGGGTGAGCCGGGTCTCGGCGGGATTCCGGGAGACCACGCAGACCGGGGCGTCCGCGTCCTGCTCCCGGATCTCCTGGAGGATGGACTGCAGAATGGCCTCGTCCCCGGCGTTGCCCCGGCCGTAGGCCCCGCAGACGGTGATATAAGGCCGCCGGTCCTTCCGATGGGGGAAGCGGCGCAGCGCCGCTTCGTAGATCTCCAGCTGGGTACGCACGGTGGCCTCCAGGGAAAATTCCCGCGCTACCTTTTCGTAGAGGGCTTCGGCGAAGCGGGCGCGCAGGTCCCCGTCCCGGGCCAGGCGCAGGAGGCAGTCCCCCAGGGCCTCCGCGTCCCCCGCTTCGAAGAGGAAGCCGTTGACCCCGTGATCGATGAGCCGGGGCACGCCTCCCACCCGGGAGCTGACGGTGGCCTTCCTCTGCCTTGCCCCCTCCGTGAGGGCATAGGGGAAGGTCTCGCTGAGGGAGGTGAGGGCGTTCACGTCCAGAGCGGCGTAGAAGCTGTCCGTATCCTCCAGCCAGCCCAGGAAATGCACGGCCTCCTCCACCCCCAGGCTCCCGGCCAGGGCTTTCAGCTCCGCTTCCTGGGGGCCGTCCCCGGCGATGAGCAGGCGCAGGGCGGGATACGCGGCCCGGGCTTTGGCAAAGCCCCGGACGAGGGTGGCGACGTCCTTTACAGGATTCAGGCGGGCGGCGATGCCCACGTACACCGCCCCCGGCTCCTCGGGGACGCCGTGGGCCGCCAGGAAGGCGGCGCGGTCCAGCTTCGGACGTCCGGCGGAGAGATCCACCCCGTTGTAGATGGTGAAGAGCTTTTCCGGGGAAAAACCCCTGGTGATGAGCAGGTCCGTCATGCTGTCGCTGACGCCGGTGAGGTAGTGTAGGCGGCGGAGGGCAAAGCGGTTCATGCTCCCGAACACCAGGCCCGCCGCCGGGCGGCCCAGGTAATCCAGCTTCGGATCGCTGTGGACGGTGGCCAGCAGGGGCAGGCCGCAGTCCCGGAGCATCCAGGCCATGAAGTTGCCCCGGCTGCCGTGGCTGTGGATGAGGTCGAAGCCCTCCGCCCGGACGAGGGCGCGCAGGGCCTTCGCCGTGCGCGGGAGGTTCAGCCCGGGCAGGATGCGGGTGTCGATGCCCATCTCCACAGCCTCCCGGGTAAATTCGCTCTCCATGAAGCAGACCATGGTGACGCCGATCCTCCTGCTCAGGGCTGCCAGGAGCCCCAGCACGTGGGTCTTGGCGCCTCCCACGTCGCCGCCGCTGATCAGGGTCAGAATTTTCATAGGCCGGTACCATCCTCTTGCGTGACTGGCAAAATCGGTGTATACTAAGTTGTTATCATACGCCCATTATACATCGGATTCCGGGCGCCGTAAAGGCAAGGAGTGGGACTTATGGAAGAAAAACGCAAGGGCAGACTGAACATCGTGGACATCGTGGTCATCGTCATCATCCTGGCCGCGGCCGTCTTCTTCGGCTGGAAGCTCACCCACCGCGGGAGCGATGCACCGGCCGTGCGAAAGGGCACCATCCGCTTCGTGGTGGAGGTGGACGGGCTGCGCAAAGATCTTTACGACGCCACAGCCGCCCTGGTCCCCTGTCAGATGGCGGCCTCCGGCAGCCTGGTGGACGGCTATATCCTGGAGACCTGGGGCAACCCCTGCACCGTGACCCATATCAAGGCCAAGAGCCCGGTGAACGCCAGCCTGGAGCAGGAGCTCCTGCCGGAGGACGGCGTGGATTATGTCAATGCCTATTATCTCTGTGAGTGCGCCGTGGATCTCAACGACAAGCTGAACCTCACGGGGAACCAGGAGATCCGCCTGGGCCGCAGCTATTATCTGAAAAGCGTCGATATCGAGCTGAGCGGCACCATCATCTCCATGGAGAAGCTGGAGGGATGACGCGCATTTGGCTCGTGCGCCACGCCGAGGCGGAGGGCAACCTCTACCGGCGCATCCACGGCTGCACCGACACGGGACTGACGGCGCTGGGGCGGCGGCAGCTCGTTCCCCTGGGGGAGCGCTTCCGCAGCCTGCCTCTGGACGCCGTTTACGCCAGCGATCTGTGCCGGGCGCAGGAAACCGCGGCGGCCATCGCCGGGCCGAAGGGCCTGCCGGTGATCGTGCGCCCCGGCCTGCGGGAGGTGCACATGGGGGACTGGGAGGACCGGACCTGGGGCTGGGCCGCCCGCTTCGACCCGGAGCAGTTCCGGGCTTTGAATCGGGACCCGGCGAGATTCACCGTCCCCGGCTGCGAACGCTACGAGACCTCCGCGGCGCGCATCCTGGCCGCCGTCCGCGCAATTGCAGCGGAGCATCCGGACGGAGAGGTGGCCGCCGTGTCCCACGGCTGCATCATCCGCATCCTGCTGGCGCAGCTGCTGGGGGTGCCCTCCGAAAAGATCTGGAGCGTCCCCCACGGAGACAATACCTGCGTGGCAGAGCTGGAGGTCGAGGGCGAAAGCATCGCCCTGAAGCGATATAACGACAATTCCCACCTCCCCGAAAACCTGTCCGCCTTCGCCAGGGAGGACTGGTGGAAGAACGAGGAAGCCCAGGACGGGCGGGACCTCTGCTTCCTGCCCATGGACGTGGCCTCTCCCCAGGGGGGCAGGACCTACCTGCGCCGCTACCGGGAGACCTGGATCGCCTCCCACGGCACGGATCTGGGCTTTTCCGACGTATATCTCACCCGGGCCAGGGCCACCGCCGCCGAGGACCCTCAGGCGCTGCTGGAGGTCTGCAGCGGGGAGACGCCCTGCGGCATGCTGGAGCTCAGCCCCCGCCAGGGCGCCGAGGAGGGCTACGGCCACATCGCCCTCCTGTTCCTGGAGCGGGAGTTCCGGGGCATCGGGCTGGGCGTGCAGCTGCTGGGGGAGGCGATCTCTTACTACCGCCGCCTGGGCCGCCGTCAGCTGCGGCTGCGGGTGACGGAGACGAACCTCTCCGCCCTCCGCTTTTACGACGCCTGGGGCTTCACCCGCATCGACACGGAGCCGGACAGCTTCGGGGAGACCTACGTGATGGTGAAGGACCTGTGACGGACTTCAGCTTCCTTCCGGTGAGCCGGGAGGATATGGCCGCCCGGGGCTGGGACGGCTACGATATCCTGCTCATCACCGGGGACGCCTATGTGGACCACCCCTCCTTCGGCACGCCGGTGATCGGCCGCCTGCTGGAGGACGCGGGCTACCGGGTGGCCATCCTGGCCCAGCCGGACTGGCACGGTCCCGAGGCCATCCGGGCCATGGGGCGGCCGGCCCTGTGCTGCATGCTCTCCGCCGGGAACCTGGACAGCATGGTGGCCCATTACACCGCGGCGAAACGCCGCCGGGGCGAAGACTTTTACAGTCCCGGAAAAAAGGCCGGTCTCCGGCCGGACCGGGCGGTGATCGTCTACGCGGGCCGGGTGCGGGAGGCGTTTCCGGGCCTGCCGGTGATCGTGGGGGGGCTGGAGGCCTCCCTGCGGCGTTTCGCCCATTACGACTACTGGGACGACCGGGTGCGCCGCAGCGTGCTGGCGGATTCCGGGGCGGACCTGCTGACCTACGGCATGGGGGAGCGGGCCAGCCTGGAGATCGCCGCCCGGCTGAAGGCCGGGGAAAGGCCGGAAACGCTGACGGATATCCGGGGCACCGCCTGCCTGCGGCGGGAGCCCCTGTGTTCTTATGATTATGTAAACCTCCCCTCCTTCGAGGCGGTGCGGGACGACCGGCGGGCCTATGCCGAAGCCTGCCGCTTGGAGAACGAGGAGCACGACGCCGTGCGGGGCCGGGCCCTCCTGCAGCGGCACGGGGACCGGTATCTCGTGGTGAATCCCCCGGCCCCGCCCCTGGAAACGCCGGAGCTGGACGCTCTGGCCGCCCTCCCCTTCACCCGGGAGCCCCATCCCATGTACGAGGCGCTGGGAGGCGTCCCCGCCATCGAGGAGGTGCGCTTCAGCATCATCCACAACCGGGGCTGCTTCGGCGGCTGCAATTTCTGTTCCCTGGCCTTCCACCAGGGCCGGGCGGTGACCGTGCGGAGCCACGGGAGCGTGATCGCCGAGGCCGAGGCCATGACCCGACACCCTCTCTTCAAGGGCTATATCCACGACGTGGGGGGACCCACGGCGGATTTCCGCCATCCCAGCTGTGAGAAGCAGAAGACGAAGGGCCTCTGCGCCCACCGGAGCTGCCTCGCCCCGGAGCCTTGCCCGATGCTGGACGCGGACCATTCGGACTATGTGCGCCTCCTGCGGAAGCTGCGGGCGATCCCGGGGGTGAAGAAGGTCTTTGTGCGCTCCGGCGTCCGCTTCGACTACGTGCTGGCGGAGGGGAAGGACGACTTTCTCCGGGAGCTGGCGAAATACCACGTGAGCGGGCAGCTGAAGGTGGCCCCGGAGCACTGCGTGGACGGGGTGCTGGAGAAGATGGGAAAGCCCCGGGCGGCGGTGTTCGAGGCCTTCTGCGAAAAATACGAGGCCATGAACGGAAAGCTCCGGAAGGAACAGTACCTGGTGCCCTATCTCATGTCCTCTCACCCCGGCAGCACCCTGCGGGATGCGGTGCTCCTGGCGGTTTATCTGAAGGAACGGGGCGTCCGGCCCCGGCAGGTGCAGGATTTCTACCCCACCCCCGGCACGATCTCCACCTGCATGTACTGGACCGGGCTGGACCCCCGCACCATGGAAAAGGTCTATGTGCCCCGCAGCTACCGGGAAAAGGAGCTGCAGCGGGCGCTGCTGCAGTGGTTCGACCCGGCGAAGAAGCCTCTGGTGCTGGAGGCGCTGCGCAAGGCCCACCGGGAGGACCTCATCGGCTACGGTCCCGGCTGCCTGGTGCGGCCGGAGCGCAGGGAGGACAGAATGGACGGAGAAAAGAAGGAAAAGAAGCCCGCCCGTCATTTCGGGGACGGGAAAAGCGCCGCGGCCGGAAAGACGCGGCGGCGCGTGCCTGCGGCGCCGGCGGCTCCGGAGAAGACCCGGAAGCCTCCAAAAAGGGCAGGGCGAAGAACTGACGGAGAAAGAGGACCGGGCGGAACCGGCGGATGAAAGGAGGGGGCGCGGAGGCCCGGCTCCCGGCGGGGAGCGGGGAACAGACCGGCGCCGACCGTATTCATGGCAAGAGATATGACGACGGGCAGCGAGGCCCGACACATCATTACCTTTGCCCTGCCCATCATGGGCGGGCTCGTCCTGCAGCAGCTCTACAACACGGTGGACAGCGTGGTGGTCGGCCGGGTGCTGGGGGAGCAGGCCCTCAGCGCTGTGGGCACCTGCGCCTCGCTGACCTTTTTCCTGGTCTCCTTCGCCACGGGCCTGTGCAACGGGGCGGGGGTGCTTTACGCCCAGCTCTTCGGGGCCAAGCGCATGGACGATCTGCGCCGGAGCCTCTCCACGGGCCTGCTGCTCCTGGGCGGCCTCAGCCTCGTGATCGCCCTGCTGGCCGTCAGCTTTTCCGGGCCCCTTTTCGGCGCGCTGAAGGTCCCGGAGGAGATCCGGGCAGCGTCTCTGGGTTATTTCCGTATCTACTGCATCGGGCTCCTGTTCCAATTCATCTACAACGTGGTGTCGGCGGCCCTCCGCAGCGTGGGAGACAGTCAGGCGACGCTGTTTTTTCTGCTGATCTCCAGCCTGCTGAACATCGGTCTGGACGTGCTCTTCGTCATCGCCCTGCGCTGGGGCGTGATCGGTACGGCCATCGCCACCGTCATCTGTCAGGCGGTCTGCGCCGTCGTCAGCGTGGTCTATATGACGCGGAAATATGAGTTCTACCGCTTCGGGAAGGGGCAGTTCCGCTTCGAGGGGGAAAAGGCCCGGCTGATCCTGAAGCTGGGCGTCCCCACCATGATCCAGATGTGCATCGTCTCCGGCGGCAACGTGCTCATCCAGCGGGTGGTGAACGACCTGGGCACCGCCGCCATCGCGGCCAACACCGCCGCGGGGCGGATCGAGGGCTATCTTTTCGTCCCCGCCCAGGGTCTGAACAACGGCATTTCCACCTTCTCCGGCCAGAACATCGGGGCCGGGAAGCCGGAGCGGGTCCGCTCCGGCCGGGTGAAGTCCCGCAGCGTCCTGGTCCCCGCCGCCATCGGGCTGGCGGTCATCCTTTTCGTCTTCGCGAAGCAGCTCATCGCCCTCTTCGGCATGGAGGGGGACGCCCTGCGGCTGGGGATCCGGCATCTGCGCTTCATCGCCCCCTTCTTCGTGCTCTTCTGCCTGTATATGTCCAACGCCGGGGTGCTCACCGGCACCGGGGACGTGAAGGCTGCCTCCGTCGTGACCCTGGCGGTGCTCTTCGTCCGTGTGGCCCTGACCTACCTCTTCTGCTACGGCTTCCATATGGGCTTCGCATCCCTCTACGTGCCCAACCCCATCGGCTGGGTCGTGGGCCTCGTCCTCTCCTTCCTCCGCTTCCGCGGCGGCAAATGGGAGCAGATGTCCGTCGTAAAACAGGGCAACCGGTAAAAGCGGCAGGCAATCGTCGATGCGCAGCCGCCGCAAAAGGGAATAACTATTCCTTATTCCCTATCACTTATTACTTGATTCTGGGGGTGTCGTGTTGACCGCGCTTGAGGTGGCCCTGGAGTTTGCCATCTTCGTGTTCCTGGGGCTCTTTATCGTCCGCATTGGACTGGTGGGGCCGGATTTCCGGGCCCAGCTGGCAAAATACGTCACCAACGTGGCCCTGCCCTGCATGATCGCCCGCACCATCTACGGCCAGACCGAGCGCTTCACCGGGGTGGGAAAGGTCCTGCTGCTGGCAGTGCTCACCGTCGCCCTGCTGCTGCTGGGCGGCGAGGTCGTCTATCTCCTCACCGGCAGGAGCGAGGCGGGCAAGTCCGCCCGCTTCTCCATGGCCTTCGGCAACTTCACCTTTATGGGCTTCCCGGTGGTGGAAAACCTCTACGGAGCCGACGGGCTTTTTGTCTTCACCCTCTTCACCGTGCCCGTCCGCCCCATCTTCTATGCCCTGCCCGGCTTTCTTTTGCGCCGGGAGGGAGCCGCGGCTAAGAAGCTGACGGCGAAGGAGATCCTGAAGCTCTTTTTCTCCCCGCCCATCGTGGCGGTGCTGGTGGGCCTCGCTCTCTATCTCCTGAAGCTGAAGCCGCCCCTGTTCCTGGACAAGGCCGTACAGGCCCTGGGGGGCACCGCCTCCGTGCTGGGCATGCTGCTGGTGGGCATGAGCATGGCGGGCCTCTCCGTCAGGACTCTCTGGCAGCGGCGGCGCGCCCTGGTCATCGTGCTGAGCAAGGCCATCCTCTGCCCCCTGCTGATGCTGGGGCTCTTTCTGATCTTTCCCCTGGATCCGGCGTCCAAGCGGACACTGTTCATCTACGGGGCCGTGCCCGTCCCCTCCCTGCTGACGGCCTTCTCCTACAATAACGGCCGCAGCCAGGACGCCTGCGAGGAGGCCTCTGCCGCCGTGCTCCTGAGCACGCTGCTGAGCGTCGTCACCCTCCCCATCTGGGCCTCCGTGGGCGAACACTTCTTTTAGTCAAATCGGACCCGCTTCGCCTGGCTCCGATTTGAGCAAGCCGCACTCCGCTCCCGCACTCGCTCCGCTCGCACAGTCCGCTCCGTGAGAGGCATTTTTCGCCGCATACATGCTGCGGCGGAAAATGAGCGGTCCGCCCTTATTCGCGCCTGCGGGCGCGAATTCTGCCGAGGTCAATGAATTTGTTTCTTGTGTTAACGGTTAATTGTTAACTGTTAGTTGTTACAGGTTCCCGATTACTGTTTCCGGAGGAAGTCCCATGTCTGATACCATCGTCGCCGTCTCAACCGCGCCCGGCCGGGCCGCCCTGGGGATCATCCGCCTCAGCGGCGAGGGGGCCGTGGCGGCGGCGGAGGCGGTTTTCCGCCCCGCCGGGGGCGGACGGCTGACGGATCGGCCGCCCCACACCCTGGTGCTGGGGGCCGCCGTGGATACGGAGGGGCAGATGCTGGACGAGGTGCTCTGCACCTATGCCCGCGGTCCCCGGAGCTTCACGGGAGAGGATACGGCGGAGCTCCAGGGCCACGGCAGCCCCGAGGCCCTGAGCGAGATCCTCCGCACCCTGGTGAAGCAGGGCGCCCGACCCGCGGGGCCGGGGGAATTCAGCCGCCGGGCCTTTCTCAACGGCCGCCTCGATCTCACCGAGGTCGAAGCCATCATGGACATCATCGACAGCTCCTCCCCCCTGCAGCTCCGGAACGCCGCCCTGCAGCTCCGCGGCTCCGTCAGCCGCCGCACGGAGGAGGTCTACGGTCTGCTCCTTGGCCTGCTGGCCCACTTCCAGGCGGTGGTGGACTACCCCGAGGAGGGGGTGGAGCCCCTGGAGGCGGAGGAACTCGCCGGGCAGCTGGCGGAGGCCGCCGCCCGTCTGGGCAGACTGCTGCGCAGCTATGAACGGGGCGTGCTGTGGAAGGAAGGCGTGAAGTGCGCCATCCTGGGAAAGCCCAACGCCGGAAAAAGCTCCCTGCTCAACGCCCTTTTGGGCTGGGAGCGGGCCATCGTCACCCCCGAGGCGGGCACCACCCGGGACACCCTGGAGGAGACCCTGCGCCTTGGGGGCCTTCCCCTGCGCCTGACGGACACCGCCGGACTTCGGGAGACTTCCTCCGCCGCGGAGGCCGAGGGGGTGCGCCGGGCCAGGGCCGCCGCCGGGGAGGCCCGGCTGGTGCTGGCCGTGTTCGACGGGTCCCTGCCCCTGGGGCCGGAGGACGAGGACGTGATCGCCGCCGCCGGGGAGGCTCCCGCCGCCGTCGCTCTGCTGAACAAATCGGACCTGCCCCGCCGGGCGGAGAAGGCGCGGCTGGAAGCCGCCTTCCCCCTGGTGCTGGAGGTCTCCGCCCTTACCGGGGCGGGGCTGGAAGCCCTGGAGGACGCCCTTCCGAAGCTGCTGGGCGGAGAGGAGCCCCTGCCCCTGGGAGAGATCCTCACGAACGAGCGGCAGTACGCCGCCGTCTGCCGGGCCGCCGAGGCCGTGGACCGGGCGGCGAAGGCCCTCCGCGCCGGCTTCACCCCCGACGCCGTCCTCACCGACACGGAGGACGCCCTGGCCGCCCTGGGGGAGGTCAGCGGCCGCAGCCTGCGGGAGGACCTGATCGATGAGGTGTTTTCCCGCTTCTGCGTGGGAAAATAGGCGACGGGCGGTGATAATCGGTGCTGAAAAAGCTCTTTGACGAAAAGTTGTGGAAATTCCTGCTGGTGGGAGTGGTCAACACCCTGGTGGGCATGGGGATCATGTTCGCCCTGTATAATCTTCTCCATGCGTCCTACTGGTTCTCCAGCGCGGCCAATTATGTGTGCGGGGGGCTCCTGAGCTATTTCCTGAACCGGAACTTCACCTTTAAGGATACGGAAAAGGGCTGGAAGCCCTTTCTTCGCTTTGCGGTGCAGATGGTGGTGTGTTATCTGATCGCCTACGGCCTGGCTAAGCCCCTCATGTGGCGGCTCCTGGCCGAGCGGAGCGAAACGCTGCGGGACAACGCCGCCATGCTCACCGGCGCCGTGCTCTACACCGGCCTCAATTATCTGGGCCAGCGGTTTTTTGCGTTCCGAAAACAGGGATGACCCACCCGTCGGCAACAGGAGTGTTTATATGAAGCTGCGTCTTTCCGTACCCGGCCGCACGGAACTGGCCGGGAACCATACCGATCACCAGGGCGGCCGGGTACTGGCCGCCGCCGTGGACCTCTGTCTCTGGGCCGAGGCGGAGCCCGGGGGGGAGGCGGTCGTCCTCCGCTCCCGGGGCTTCCGGGATATCCGCGTCGGCCTGGAGGACCTTTCCCCCGCCGCCGGGCGGCCCGGCACCGCCGAGGCCCTGGCCCGGGGCGCATTGGAATACCTGCGCCGGGAGGGCTGGCGGGTGGAGGGCTTCACAGCCGACCTCCGCTCCGATATACCCGTGGGGGCGGGCCTCAGCAGCTCCGCCGCCTTCGGAGTCACGGTGGGAAGGCTGGTGAGCGAGCTTTTCAACGGCGGGGAGATCCCGCCCCTCACCCTGGCCCTGGCCGCCCAGTACGGGGAGAACGTCCACTTCGGCAAGCCCTGCGGCCTCATGGACGAATGCGCCTGCGCCCTGGGGGGCGTGAGCTTCCTGGATTTCCGGGACCCGCTCCCCGCTGCGGAGACCATCGAGACCGGCCTCTTCGCCCCGGAATGGACCCTGCTCCTGGCGGATACCGGGGGCAGCCACCGGGACCTGACAGCGGACTATGCCTCGATCCCGGCGGACATGAAGGCCGTCGCCGCCTTTCTCGGCCGGGAACGTCTGCGGGACGCGGAGGAAGCGGACTTCCTGGCTGCCCTGCCGGAGGTCCGGGCCGTCTGCGGCGACCGGGCCGCTCTCCGGGCCCTCCACTTTTTTGAGGAGGACCGGCGGGTGCCGGAGATGGCGGCGGCCCTGAAGACGGGGGACGTGAAAGCCTACCTCCGGGGAATGGACGCCTCCGGCCGCTCCAGCGCGGAGCTGCTGCAGAATCAGTTTTCCCCTTCTTCCCCGGCGGCCCAGCCCATCCCTCTGGCCCTGGCCCTGTGCCGCCGGGTGCTGGGCGGCGAGGGCGCCGCCCGGGTCCACGGAGGCGGCTTCGCCGGCATGGTGCAGATCCTGGCCCCCGCAGAGCGGAAGGAAGTCCTGCGGGCGGCGCTGGAGCCTGTTTTCGGCGCAGGCTGCCTCCGGGAGCTGCACGTCGCGAAGGCCGGAGCGGCGGAGTTTTTCTGACTCATTTACCGGGGAAGCGCGGAAGCCGCCTTCCCCGGAACGCTTTTCCCCTCCTTGCGTGTCTTTTCCGCAAAGAGGGGAATTTATAACGGTTTATCACTTGCTTTCGTTAAATTGCTACTTGCCAAATGTGAACTTTTCGTGTACAATACCCCATAAATTCATTTTCCGTTTGACAAATCTTACCGGAGGAGTGAAGAAGAACCATGACACTGAGCGAGTTTATAACCAAGCTGGACGACGTCGCATGGGGCTCGGTAGTGCTCTGTCTGCTGGTGGGCGTCGGCCTGATCCTCAGCATCGGCACAGGCTTCCTGCAGTTCCGCAAGTTCGGCCATGCCATGAAGAACACCATCGGCAAGGTCTTCAAGAAGCAGAAGGCCGGCAAGGGCGAGGTCACGCCCCTGCAGGCCCTGACCACGGCCCTGGCCGCCACCGTGGGCACCGGCAACATCGCCGGCGTCACCGGCGCCATCGTGATCGGCGGTCCCGGCGCTGTCTTCTGGATGTGGATCTCCGCCCTGGTGGGCATGTGCACCAAGTTCGCCGAGGTCACCCTGGCGGTCCATTACCGGGAGCGCAACGACAAGGGCGACTGGGTCGGCGGCCCCATGTATTACATTAAAAACGGTCTGGGCAAGGGCTTCGGCTGGCTGAGCGTCCTCTTCTGCATCTTCGGCGCGCTGGCCGCCTTCGGCATCGGCAACGCCACCCAGGTGCAGTCCATCGGCGAGACCATCGGCTCCGCCATCAACGCCCTGGGCGGCAACGTGCAGGCCTCCACCATCACCGTGGCGGGCAGCACCTTCACCGTCTGCAACCTGATCGTGGGCATCGTCGTGGCCGTCATCGTGGCCCTGGTGCTCTTCGGCGGCATCAAGCGCATCGGCTCCGTCACGGAGAGGATCGTGCCCGTGATGGCCGTGGTCTACATCCTCGCCTCCCTGATCGTCATCCTTGCCAACATCCGCCACATCGGCACCGTGTTCGGCATGATCTTCCAGGGCGCCTTCAACGCCGAGGCCGCGCTGGGCGGCGCCTTCGGCATCACCATCTCCACCTCCATCACCAAGGGCATCGCCCGCGGCTGCTTCTCCAATGAGGCCGGCCTCGGCTCCGCCCCCATGGCTCACGCGGCCACCAGCGAGACCGATCCGGTGAAGCAGGGCTTCTTCGGCATCTTCGAGGTCTTCATGGACACCATCGTCATCTGCACGCTGACGGCCCTCACCGTCCTCTGCTGCTACTGCTCCCACGGCAACGACATCGCCTGGGGCACCAGCGGCGGCGCCGCCATCGTGTCCGCCTCCCTCAGCTCCGTCCTCGGCCAGGGCTTCGGCAGCGTGATCCTGGCCCTGTGCCTGGCCCTCTTCGCCCTCAGCACCATCCTCAGCTGGAGCCTCTACGGCACCCGCTGCTTCGAGTATCTCTTCGGCACCAAGGCCTCCATCGGTTACAAGATCGTGTTCATCCTCTTCGCCATCGTGGGCGCCACCATGTCCCTGAGCGACGCCTGGAACCTGGCCGACGCGCTCAACGGCTTCATGGCCATCCCCAACCTCATCGCCATCCTGACCCTGAGCCCCGTGATCATCAAGCTGGTACGGGAATACTTCCAGAGCGGCAGAGACAAGCTCTGATCCGTCTGCAGCATCAGCCAGCGGGGACGAAGCGGCGCTTCGTCCCCGCTTTTACTTGCATAGCGGCAACATCTGTGCTACAATCCGAAACAGACAGCATTCCGTGCAACAGCGAAAGGAAGTGGAGTGAATGGCGATGCAGGAATCCGGTGAGATGTATCTGGAAACCATCCTGATCCTGAGCAAAAAGGGCGCGGTCCGCAGCATCGACGTGAGCGAGTATATGGGTTATTCCAAGCCCAGCGTCAGCCGCGCCATGGGGCTGCTGAAGTCCGGCGGCTTCATCACCGTGGAGGAAAACGGACATCTGCACCTGACGGAGTCGGGGCTGGCCCGGGCGGAGAAGATCTATGAGCGGCACACCATCCTCTCGGAGGCGCTGGAGAGCCTGGGCGTTCCCCGGAACGTGGCCGCGCAGGACGCCTGCCGCGTGGAGCACGTGATCAGCGACGTGACGTTTAATGCCATCAAGGAGCACATGCGGCTCCGTTCATAGCGAAAGACCGCAAAACCGCCCCGGGGCAAAGCCCCGGGGCGGTTTGTCTGCTTATTCTCTTACTGCGCTTACGCCATCTGCTTGGCGGCGTTGATCTTCACGCCGGGGCCCATGGTGCTGGCGGTGACGCAGGAGCGGATATACTGGCCCTTGGCCGCCGCGGGCTTGGCCTTGATGACGGCGGCGATGAGGGTGGAATAGTTCTCCATCAGCTTCTCGGCGCCGAAGGACACCTTGCCGATGGGGCAGTGGATGATGTTGGTCTTGTCCAGACGGTACTCCACCTTGCCGGCCTTGATCTCGCTGACGGCCTTGGCGATATCGGGGCTGACGGTGCCCGCCTTGGGGCTGGGCATGAGGCCCTTGGGGCCCAGGACGCGGCCCAGACGGCCAACAACGCCCATCATGTCCGGCGTGGCGACGACCACGTCGTAGTCGAACCAGTTCTCGCTCTGGATCTTCTGCACCAGCTCCTGGCCGCC